>CAZXUC010000001.1:0-197927 GCA_964643795.1 uncultured Halobacteriales archaeon
GGCCATGGAGAGTCATTCATGGTGGGCCTCGACGGAGGTGGGCGTTGGCGTCATGTCAGGACCCAGGGGAGGCGTGGTGCGGCCCAACTCCAATCATCGGAGAGGCCATCATTGTCGTGATTCGCTTCCATGAAGTTCAATCCCTGGCTCAACTCGAAGTCGTCCGTCAACCCATCATCCGAGTCCGCGTCCAAAGGAGTCGTGCCATCATAGATTCCAATGGCATTCCGGATAGCATGGTGGAGGCTTGTCGATTTTGCGTCAGTGGATGACATTGAGTTATGCTCCCTCCATGGTGTCGGCTTCCCCGCGTGCGAAGTGGGACTGCCGGGGCAGGAACCTGACTGAGACGTGAGCCACGGGGCCTGCCATGTAGCCCATCAGGACCGCGTTGACAGCCAGGGTCGCCTGCACGACGAGGACGCCCGGCCATCCAGTTGGCAACGCGAGAAACGCAACAAGGAATCCAATGGCGGCCAGGATGGCTTGCATCAGCAACGTGGCGGATCGACCGGAGTCAGGGAAAGGGGTGAGTTGGACAATCCAGGCAAGGCCTACTGCGAAAAGAAGGGTGCTCGATACCATGAGGGGGCCGGCGCTGGCATTGAGGAGGCCATCGTCGTATGTGTAGTAGGGATCGAACCACGCCTTGGCCAGGTACCACCATGCCAGGGCCGTGACCACGATGGCCGCCAAGCAGAGCCACTTCAAGGTCACAGGCGCATTACGTAGGTTCTCGTATTCTTTGCGGAGGGGAGGTTGACCGCGGCGCGTGAAGATGCCAAAATACGCATTGACAAGAATTGGGGCAACCCAGAGCCAAAGCGGAAGCAAAGAAGCACCTATCCATAATAGCGAACCCCCATCCAACAGTATGTAGTCAGAATACAGATAAGAAAAAGAAAAGGTGAAAAGGCTGTACGCCGCAATTAAAAGCCATGTTTCCGTGTGATTTCCCTTTTCCCTTTTACCACTATAACTTGCAGATAGCAAAATTACGGCCCCTACAAGTGCAAGGGACATTTGGAGGCTGATGAGTTCTAAGGAGAAGGCCCCATCTTCAAAAAATAGAAAAATTAGCACAACTAGAAGGGTTAGGCTCAGTCCTGAAAACAGAGCAAACCACGGAGTTGATTTTGACCGCAACAAAGCCATGTACCACCTACAACTCGATGAAAGGAAGAGGGTTCAGCAAATCACTACTTAACACAGGGGTGTCCGCCAGTAGTAGACCCTGCCAGACAGGTTCCGCTTGGGGGAGCGAGTTCTCCATTTGTCCCCTTCAAGGCAAGAGCGTTCGAGAGGAAATAGGGCATCACGTTGGAGCCGAGTGTGGCCTTGAACTGACCGTCGTCGCTTCCCACGTTGTCAGTTCCACCATTGGCATCAAACATCCAGCCTGTCAAGCCTTTTCCGCTCTTGGGTCCACTCATCAAATCGATGGTTTCAACGAAAGTGCCATCGTTCGGTTTTGGATTTATGTCAATTGTATCATCCTCGCCATTGAGCGCTCCATCATCGTCCACAGCGCCTATTGTCACTACAATCTGTGAACCTGAGTTGCTCAAGTCTTCCACGCTATCTGGAAGATTAAGACTGACGGCTTGCCCTACCACATCAAACCGTCCTGCAACAGCAGTGGGTTTGGTCTGCTCATCAATAAGCGCTAAAGTCTCATCAGAGGGGAGGTTATTGAAATTCCGTTCATTCCTTGTGTACCAGTCAGTAATCTCCTCCGTGGCAAACGAATAAGTTCCCGCAGGCGTTTCAAGGGTTACAGAAATTGACAGATCGACTTGCCACTTGTGTTTGTCGGGACCGCCACACCAGTTCCATGCGCAGTCCGCGGCAGGATCGATTGGATCCACTTGTCGGTAGGCTCCGAACCCGAACGACATCAAGGCGTCCCCCGTGGGGGACAGGTCCTTACCGTCGGGGACTGTGTCGGTCCCGGCATCCGTGTGGGCGCTCCGCGGGTTGGTCTGGAAAATGTTGGTCGAGTCATACTCCATCCGACTCTCCCAGTTGGATTCACTCCCCCAAACCTCGTGAATCTCGCAGAGACCATACGTGAACTCGCCATTCTCGTTCGTGTCCCCGTACAGGAGCAGCTCCAAGCCATCCATCAAGTTGTCCCCGTCCGTGTCAGCCACGTTCGGCTTCAACTCGCCGTTGTCCCCGAAGACGCCATTGTGGTTCAAATCCTCGAGCCCATCCAGGATGCCGTCGTTGTCCGAATCCGCATCCCCCTGCGAGGTCGTGATTCCATTCGTTCCCTGGAATGGTTGCCACGTGTTGCGGATCCACGTGGACCCGCACTGGACCAGTCCACGGTCCAGTTGCGTCCAAGCATTCCCCAAAACATCGACCTGAGGTGTGCTGAGACCCACCTCCAAGCCATCGCTTAGACCATCCTTGTCCGAATCCGCCACATCGAGGAGGGTGTCAAATGCGGCCTCGTTGCCATCCAAGATTCCATCATCGTCCGTATCCGCATCCAACGGATCGCCCAAATCCGAAGCCGAATACCGGCCATTGCGGTCCTTGTCCTCCGCTGCGTCCAGCAATCCGTCGTTGTCCGAGTCAGTGTCCGCGGGATTGATCTTTCCATCCCCGTCCGTGTCCTCGCTCCAGCGATCGCCTCCATCAAGATCGTCCCGGATACTGTCCTTGTCGGTGTCGCCCGACTGCGGATCCAGGCAATACGCGACTTCGGTGTTGTCGTCCAATCGATCCGAGACCGCCAATCCGTTGTCGCTGTTCTTGAGCGTGGGCTTGCCCTTTGGACAATCCTCGGAAGAGGAGGCAGACATGGATTGCGTGGGCACGAGCTCCGGCAGACCCGTCGCCGAGTCTATTCCGTACTGCGTTCCATCGGGGAACTGGAAGCCCCGCAGCCTTACACCGAAGGCTCCCTGCACGTACGGCCCCTTCTCATCAAAGCCTACGAGGACCCCGTGCTCCACGTCCCGCACGACCTCGTTCCACGCCAACCCCGTGAGCACCTCCGCACCGACGGGGCCCTCCAGAATAGTGAGTGGCCCCAGGCCCACGCCGGGAAGCCCCGGTGGGGAAACCACGGACCAAATCTCCCCCAGCCCTGGCAAGCCGAAGCCTGTCGAGGACGAAGAGGACATGGAGGACATGGAGGACCCATCGTTGTTGAGGGGGCAATCCACGTCCTCCACTAGGCGCTCCTCCAACGCATCCCCGAGCATGTCTTGGTCCGTGTCGGCATGCAAGGGATTTGTCTTGTACCCACCTGCCACGTTGGGGTAGGCACCTTGGCCCACTTCAAAGCCGTCACTCAACCCATCATTGTCACTATCGCCGTCGAGGAGGTTGATGATTCCATCCCAGTCGCTGTCCTGGTTCCACCGGTGACTGCCCCAGTAGTTGCGCTCCGAACCATCGCAGATGCCGTCGTTGTCGCTGTCGCCGTCAAAGACGTCGGTGTTGTACTTGGTGTGCTCGTCGTTGTTCGTCAAGCCGTCGCGGTCATCGTCGCAACTCGTGCAAATCAACGCCTCCTCCAAGCCATCACTCTCCCCGTCCTCGTTGGTATCCCACATAATAGGACTGTACGTTCCCTGGAACTCGTTGGCCTCCTCCTCATCAGGCAAACCATCCCCATCCGAATCAACCTTGCTTGGATCGGTCTTCCACTGCGTGAACTCCGAGCCGTCCTCGGCTCCGTCGCCGTCCGTGTCCGGAGACAACGGATTCGTGGAAGCCACGTACGTCGTGGTGCCGGACTGCAAATGGATCGTCACCGAGATCCCCTCCAACTCCGCCCCGTCACCCAGGTGATCGCCGTCCGTGTCAAACACCAGGGGATGCGTGCCGATTTCCTGGCCCTTGTTGTTCAGGGCCTCGTCCCCATCCATGAGTCCGTCCTCGTCCGTGTCGGGGTCCCAGACCAGGGTGTCTTGCTGGAACTCCTCCAGATTCGACAAGAAATCCGCGTCCGCATCCAATCCAGCATCACCACTCCACCATGGGGCCAGGCCGTTTCCAACCTCGTAGCCATCCGGCAACCCGTCCCCGTCCGTATCCGCCATGAAGGGATGCGAATTGGCTTCGTACTCCTCCAGGTGCACCAAGCCGTCGCCGTCCGCATCAAGGCCGGCATCATCCCGCTGGGGAGCAGTGGCCATGGCGACCTCCCACGCATCCGGCAAACCATCGTGGTCAGTGTCCCACCAATTCGGATTCGTCAAATGGATTCGCACCTCCTCGAAATCGTCGAGGCCATCATCGTCCGAATCGGCGTCGCGGGGATCCGTCTTGGGAGTCTGGAACTCCTCGTCGTCCCGCAGGCCGTCACCGTCTGAATCCGCCACCTTGGGCAAGGTTCCGTAATAGTTGACCTCGTCCCCGTCTAGGAGCGTGTCCCCGTCGGTGTCCGCCAAGGTCATGTCGGTGGTGCGCGTGAATTCGTCGCCGTCCGTGAGGCCGTCGTTGTCCGAGTCGGAGTCGATGACGCCGTTCAGGAAGTCGCCGTCGACATCCTGGGCCGTGCCCGTTGCGCCGTGGTCCCACTTGAGGGCCTCCCAGCCGTCATCGCGGCCATCCGAGTCGGAGTCCGTGTCCCACGGAATGGATCCGTAGTCGCTCTCTCCGGGCTGGAACCCGGTACCATCGCCACCCGGCCACGTGCAGGCCGCCGCGCGTCCCCCATCGCACAAGCCGTCGCCGTCCGTGTCGGCGTCCGAGGGGTTGGTGCCGAGGTTGGCTTCATCGGCCCACGTCAGGCCATCTTGGTCGTCGTCGGCGCCCACGTCAGCGGCGATGCGGGCATTGGTGCCAAAGTAGGCCTCCATGCCGTCGCCGGCTCCGTCGCCGTCCGTGTCCAGGTTGAGGGGGTCGGTGCCAAACTGCCACGGTCCCTGCTCGACTTCACTCCACGCCGCAGGCGAACCCGGTCGGCCGTACCTGTATTCCGCGACGTTGGGCCATGCTTGCTGGATGCTGCCGTCGTTGCCTTGGTCGAAGCTGTCCGCGTCGAAATCCACGCCGGCGTCCGTGGCGTTGAGGGGATCGAGGGCGTACGTGGCCTCGAACCAGTCCGCCATGCCGTCCAGGTCCGTGTCCCAAGTGAAGGGGTTAGTGTGCTGGGTGAGGACTTCGTCGCCGTCCAGCAGCGCGTCGCCCTCCGTGTCGGCATCCACGGGATTGGTGCCGCCCATCCAAGGCCCTTGGGTTGCCTCGTTCCAGACGCTGGGGCGCGCGTACACGTATTCGCCGAGGTTGGAGAGTGCGTCGGCGTCCGGGTCCAAGGCCGCGTCGTTGGCCAGGGGGTTCAGGTTCTTCGAGGTCTCCCATCCATCCGGCATGCCGTCGCCATCCGAGTCCCACAATGCCGGATTGGTGCGGTAGATGCGGACCTCTTCGCCATCGTTCAAGCCATCAAGGTCGGAGTCGAGCCGGTGCGGCTTCGTGTGCCAGAACAGGAATTCCTCGCCGTCGAGCAAGCCGTCGCCGTCCGCGTCGGGATCAAGCAGATTGTTCGCGATGCCGTCGCCGTCGTGGTCGATGTTGCGCAGGCCCGCGCCGAGGGCGTCCCAGGCCTGCTGCTCGGCGCGGTCGTTGATCCCGTCGCCCTTGCCCGGGTTGCCGAACCGGGATTGGTCCCAGTAGTTGCCGGAATCCGTGGACGACGTGCAGGCGACCGCCGATGCGTCGCAGTCCGAGTCCGGGAACTCCGGATACGTGCCCAAGGCGATCTCAAGTCCATCACTCAAGCCATCGTCGTCGCTGTCGGTCTCGTTGACGTTCCAGGCCCCGTCGGCGTCGCTGTCGAGGGTGCGGTCGGGGTCGAAGAACGCCGAGTCCGGCACGGACAAGTCGTCGTTGTCGTCGTTGTTCCAGTACGCCACCTCCGCGCCGTCACTCCAATCATCCCCTTGGTACGGTGGCAGGCAGGCTTCGGTGTCGAAGCACGTCGGGAAGCGTTGCCACCGGAACTCATCCACCAACAACAACCCATCCCCATCATAGTCCAGGACCGTCGTGACGGCTTGACTCCACGTCGCTGCCCACGCATCCCCAACGCCATCGCGGTCGCCGTCTCTTTGGCCGACGCTGCGGGCTCCAGGTCCGGAAAAGGGGTCGAGGCCCGTGGGTCCAAGCACGACGGCAAGGGCCACGGCGATCACGAACCCGATGATGCCGACGTAGGTGCAGGGATCCTCGCCAATCAGATTCTCGACAAGGGGTCCCATTGGGGGGCATGCCGGGAAGGGGTAGGGATACCGGTATTCCTTCTGGCCGTCGCCACCGAACACGCCGATGACCATGTCGCGTGCCATCTCGATCTTTCCCGCTCCTCCCTGCGATTGCAGGATCCCGTCAGTGACGGTGAAGACCGTGTCCCAGTACTGGGTGGTGACGAGGGGGTTCTCGTCCGCGTCAAGCGTCAGCAAGCCATCAAGAAGCTCGGAGAGAGTTGATTGGGAAGAAGAGGATTCACTGCTCAGACCATCCTGTTGTTGCTCCACTGCGTCCACGAAGGCATCGTAGAGGCCGGGTAGCCACGACGCGACGTCGCCAGCGTCGTCGTAAAGGGATTGGAGGGCATCCCGGTGCTCATCTGGAAGTGTCGCCAGAAGCGATTCCGCGCGTTGGATGGCTCGGCCCGCCACGATGGGGTCCAATTCGCTCCACGCTTCCGGAGTCGGTCCGACGGCCACCGGAAGCCCGGATTGCGTCGCGTGCACCGAACCCAGCATGAACAGCAACGGCACAAGCGCCGCCGTGACGCGGTGGACCCGGCGCCGTCGTGACTGTCCTGCGGTCAGGCCTCGTTGCGTCTTGTCTTGCGTCATGTTCGGTTCCTCGTTGCGCGATTGCCTGTGTTGCCTCTCGACGCCCTGCCGGGCGGCGACCTCGGGGCAGAGCAGCTTCCACTCCAACTTGGACTTGGGCAGCACGTGGCGTTTGGTTGAGAGGGAATGAGGTACTGCGGGTGATTCAGCAGCCCACGCTGCCTGGGTCGAGGGCCGCGACCACGGCGTCATAGGCTTCGACGCGCCCGTGTCCCACCTTGCGCACGACGCTTAGGTCGCCGGTCAGGGTGCTCGTAGCGGTTTCCTGTAGGATGCAGCGCACCTCGATGTTGGAGAGGGTGCCGGTGCCCGCCGTCTCGTTGTAATCCAGCATCAGGGCGGCGATGCCCGCCACGAGCGGTGTGGCCATGCTCGTGCCGCTCAGGGGACCATACAGGCCGCCGGGGAGGGTGGACCAGATGTCGCTGCCGGGGGCCGCGATCTCCACTTCGTCGCCGCAGTTGCTGTATGTGGCCCATGACGCGGAGGCGCGCAGGGCGGCCACTGCGATCACTTCGTCGTAACGGGCGGGAAAGTTGACTGTGGTGCTTGTACCTGTCAGGGGGCAGCCGTCGTCGTTGCCGGCCGCAGCCACGAGCAGGATGCCCTCGTCGTAGGCGGCCTTCACTGCGTCCTCGACCTCCTGGACGTCGGGTCCGCCGAGGCTCATGCTGATGATGTCGGCCTCTTTGCTTGTGGACCAGTCGATGCCCGAGGCGAGCCAGCTCATGAGGCCCGTGGCGCCGACTAGGACGCGGACGGACGTGATGCAGGATTGCGAGGCGCCGACGACGCCCAACTCGTTGTCGATGACGGCTGCCGCGATGCCGGCCACGTGGGTGCCGTGGCCACCGCTGTCGAATGCCGGGCCTGGCGGCGCGATGCCGGCGCCGGTGGGGTAGGGGCAGTCAAGGCTTGGGGGGTTCACGGTATTGTTCACCAGGTCCGGGTGTGCGATGTCGACGCCCGTGTCGAGGATGTGGATGTTGATGGCGTGGCTTCCAAGCGTCAGGTCCCATGCGTCATCGAGGCTGACGGCGTCGACGCCCCACTGCTGGTTGTATAAAAGCCCAAGAGTGCTTGATGCTTCGTTCGGCGTGTAGTGGGAGTACGTGTAGTGGTCGAAGTGCGCGTAGCGGACCCGGGGGTCGTCCAATGCCTGCTGGATGACCTCCGGCCCGTCGGCGGCGTCCACCTGGACCACGATGAAGCGCAGATTGTCGTTGGCCATGACCACCTCGCCCAAACCGGGGTCGGCAACGGCCTCATGGAAACCGACCACGACCCGAGTGGGATCGTACAGGGGACGGCCCTGGGAATCGGCCGGGACATCAGGCGCCGGCGGCGTCAGGCCGTTGGCGGAACCCAACCCGCCGACCAAGGCGAAGACCGCCACGCATGCAACCACATGGCTCCGGTGCAGGTGACCGTGCGGCTTGTGCTCTGACTTCCTTGATGCGCCCCCAGATTGCTCCATGCAAGTGGCGAGCATCGGCGAGGCGACATCAATTCTGGTGAACTGGGTAACGTCGGCGCAGGCTACGCCTTTCCGGCCAAGACCAATTGCTTCCGCTGCTCCGGCTCGCCTTCTTGATCCGTCATCTGCAGCTTCGCCATGACGTCGTTCAACTCGGCGGTGGATTGGTAGGTGCAGTTTCGGGTTTTTTCTTTTTAGCCCGGGGCGTAGTTCACGGAAAAGAATCGTCCGCGATACTCGATGTGGTCGTAATCACAACCGAGGCCCGCTGCCAGAATCACCAACCTTTCGTTTCCGCGTGGCGTCAGGAATCCCTGCTCCGGGGACATGAACGGTTGGTCATCTCGTCTCGTTACCCTGAAGGCCCTGGTTGTCTTTGGGAGGGGGCTGAAGCGCTTCTGGCGGCGCGCTGTCTTCGTGCAAGCGGACAAGCAATTCGAATCCTTCCTCGATGTCTATGGCATCGAACGTATAGCGGACCTCGTCGGCGCTTCCAGGAATCGGGATGGAGGCGCTTCCATAAACGCCGTATTCACCAATCATCATGTTGGCGGTGCTGCCGGCGTACCCGAACACCGTGCCCAAGAAGGCGATGTGGGGCAAATCCTGGTTCCGGTTGCCTTCGCGCGTGAGGTTGTATTCATCGCCGGCAATACGGATTTCGCCCAAGACCGGCACCCTGAGGGTAATGGCTCCCGTTTGCCTGAACTCGCTGCGCAAAGCCGCAAGATCGACGGGGTACTGAAGGTCCTCTTGGTCAATCGCTTCGCTTGCATTGGCTTCCAGATGGGCCGGTTTGCCAACTAGCACAACGGCGACGGCGAGAACTGCAATCAAAGCGAATGGTAGTAATTTCATGTTTCACCCTTCATTGATATGAAACCGCTTCTACGCTGAGGATTGTACGATGCTGAGCGACTGGCTTCGCCACGTCACCGTGTGCCCACTCCAGGCGACCTGTTGCCGGTCATGCTCCTGACTGAGGTACGCCCAAGCGGCTCTCGCTTCGTCATTGATCAACCGGCTAACCTCACCTTTCAAAGCTGCTTCCAGGGCCTGGAAAAGCTCCGGGGATTCCCGTTCAACATCCTCGGGTTCTAAGGCCAGGGAATGGGGATCCGCCACGGAAGCCAGCGAAATCTCAAGACTCCTTGAATGCGTGCCCAGGTCGAGTTCTGGAACGAAAATGATCATGAAAAACCCCGCGACGGCAAGCAGTACAGCCCCAAGTCCAAAACCCACCCAAGTCCGGCGTCTCACAAACAATGCGCAACTCCTCAGCCTTCATCTGCTTTGGCGACAGAAACCTTGCGCCTAAGGTGTAGCTGGAAGTCCTGGGCCTTCGCCGAAGCGAACCAGGTTCGACGCTTCATGGACACGCAGCCTTGCCTTCGTAGCCCGAAGTGGTTTCCTGGCGATAATGGTAACGGAACATGATTTCCTGCTTGCTTCCAAGCGTGAAGTAGAAACTCCGCTTGCCCGGATCCTTGCAGTTGCGCATCATGTTGCAGTCGGAAGCGGTCGAATACCATTCGTTCTTGTTGCATTTGTACGGGTGGTTCTCCTCGCCGTAGACGTGCGCCATCTCGTGCCCACTGACAATCCCTCGTTCCCCGACCTCGTCAGGGTCGTAGTAGTCCGCGCAGCAGTAATCCGTGCCTTCTACGACGCTCGCGGCCAATTCAGTGAACCCGACGCGCGAGATATCCACCTTATCTGAATTTGCCAACCCAAAGCAGTACGCTTCTGGCGGCCAACCATCGTTCGACTCAAGGTTGTGGCCCGTCCAGAGTTGGTAGGCATCGTCATTCCAGGCGGCAGCGCTGTTGAACCACGTATTCTTGAGCCAATTCGAATATTGTTCGACAACATCATTGCTTCCATCGCATGATCCAGAAGTCAAAATGTATTCCCCGGTTTCGACTGGCCACACCCGGAGGGTGATGCAGATGGATTGCCACATCGGCGCATACAGGGCTGCCGCTGAGACAATCCTGTCGCGCCAGTTGGCATTCGTGTTTGCAAACATGTAATCCGCGTGATAAGTGACCCAAGAGACTCCGTAGCCTCCGCTGCAATCCGGCTGGCCGGAGCAGGGATCTGGGGGAGAGTTTGCTTCATCCGCCGTGGATTTTCCTTGGTACCACGTGTTCGGACTTGTCGTGCCCACGGATATTGCTGCGTTCGACTTGGGTGGACTTGTGCACCCGTTGTTTGAAGGAGGCGGGGGTGGAGGGGAGACATAAGTCTCGAACACGGCAATGTCGTCGACGTACCAACCTTCGTACGTGTTGTAGAGTCCGTCCATCGTGTCGAAACGGAAGCGCAACTTTGCCGATTGGCCGGCATAGCTTGCAAGGTCGACGGATTTCACGGTCCACGTGGACATGGGGGTGTTGAACACTTGGTCAATGGTTGTCCAAGAGGCCCCGCCGTTCGTGCTGATCTGCACGAGCTTGCGGTCCCAGTTGGCTCCGGTGTCTTCGGTCTGGTACCAACTCTGGAATTGGAGAATCGGCCCGGACGACGGCACCGTGAAACTGGGGGAGTCCAGGTTGCCGCTGTTCGCATTGGTCCCGGTTGCATAGTTGCCGGTGCCTGAAGCGGGGTCGCCGTACCAAGCGCTGTGGGTTGTCGAGACGGATTTGCGCGTCGTGACTCGCCACAATCCGCTGAAGGTCCAATCCGTGGCACCCGATTCGAATTTCTCGCCCCCACTAGCTGTTGGGCTTGTCATGGCGCTGGTCACTGGAGGCAGAACATTGGTCCAACTGGGAATCTCTGCGTAGACAATTGGCTGGCCGTCGCGCCCTTGACCCGCCGTGAGATTCAAGGTTTCGGTTTCCAGGGCATCGTCGATATGGACCCAGGCTTCGTAAACACCGGCGATCGTCTCGACGGCGTCGAACTCGAACTTGATTGGGCTCCCGCTGCCCTGAACCTCCACGAGCCCGTAGACCCCATACTCCCCCAAGTACAAGTTGGCGGTGCTGTTGATGTGCCCTTGGACCGAACCAAGCACCGCAATCGTGCCCAGGTTCAGGCTGCGGTTTCCGTGCGACGTCAAATCGTGGCCTTCGCCGGCGACAATGATCTCTCCGAGCAAGGGGACGGCCAAGGTGACCGTCCCAGTTTCCCGAAATTCTTGCTTAAGCAAGTCCATGTCGACCGAGTACCGCAACTCCATCGGAGTTTCGGGCGCGGCCGACTCGGAATTCGCGTCGGAGGCTGTCGGGACATCAGGCGCCGGCGGCGTCAGGCCACTGGCAGAAACCAACCCGCCGACCAAGGCGAAGACCGCCACGCATGCAACCACGTGGCTCCGGTGCAGGTGACCGTGCGGCTTGTGTCCTGACTTCCTTGATGCGCCCCCCGAGTGCTCCATGCAAGTGGCGAACATCGGCGAGGCGACATCAATTCTGGCGAACTGGGTAACGTCGGCGCAGGCTACGCCTTTCCGGCCAGGATCAGTTGCTTCCGCTGCCCTGGCTCGTCTTCTTGATTCGTCATCTGCAGCTTCGCCATGACGTCGTTCAACTCGGCGGTGGATTGGTAGGTGCAGTGTCCGTCGGCATGGATCTGCTGGATGAGGCCGAGGTCCGCCATCTTCCCGACGCAACTGGCGATGACCTTGCGGCTCATGCCCAAGTGGGTGGAAATCTCCTTTTGGATCATCCCTGGATTCTTCACGACGGCTTGCGCGAACTCCATGATCCTGCCTTGCCGGAGTGCCGCCATCACTTGCGCTTGGCTGGACGGCATGTTGGTTGGGAAGTAGCGGATGCTGCGGCCCGACCGGAGGGTCCGGATGACGCGTGCGCCATCCAAGAGTTGGAGGTGGTAGTCAATGGTCGTCGGCGGGCAGGCCAGTGCGCGCTGCAAGTCGCCCTTCGTGATGCCAGGCCGCTTCTCCACCAACTCCGCAATCTGTAGGCGCAAAGAGTGTTGCAGGAGGTTCTCGGGCTGCGTGGGCTTGTAACGCACCATGCCGATTCCTGTCGACAGGAGCAAAGCGAAGATGGCAAGCAGGACCGCCTCAAACATACGGCGCACCCATTTGCTGGCCTTTGGCGTGCAAGTGCATCAAATCCGTTCCGTCGATCTCCTCGAGAATCTCGGGGAAGCGCCGGACGGCCCTTGAGAGCGCCGCCCGGGCCTCGTCGTGACGCTCGTCTCGTAGCAGCGCCACACAGTGCAGCAGGGAAATCTGCCCACAATCAACGGATGAACCCAGTAGAGGCTCGAGAAGCGTGGCCGCTGTGCGGGGCGTGTCTTGCGCCAGGAGACCCAAGGCATGCACCGAGGCAGCGCCCGCATGGAGGGGATGGTGGACCAGCACCCGTCCGGAAAGTTGGAGGGCGCGCCGGTGGCGGCCGCGGTGGAAGGCGCGTTCGGCCCGATTGGCGACCGAATCCGGCATGTGCCTTGCCTGGATGACGGCTGCCGGGCCCCGACTGGCGATGCCCAACAGTGCCAAGACGGGCAGAAGGCCGAGCCACGCCCAGGGGAGGGCGCCAGTCCGCGTAGCGGTAGTGGCGGTTTCCGGCTCCACCTCGAGCACGCGTCCGTCCACGACCACTTCGTCCGCGGAGCCCGTCAGGGCCACGCCGAAGATCGTCGAAATGCCTTGAGGTCCTTCATAGGGCCTCAACGTCGCCCGGAGGTCTTGGCCGCGAACTTGAACAAGCGAATCCCGGAGCGCGGTCTCTTGGCCCTGCAGCCGGAGCGCGCCGTCGGCGTCGTGGAAGCGTCCGGAACCGTCGATGTCGATCGTCGCTTCAGACATGAAGAGTTCTACGGGGTACCGCTCGGGGTAGAGTGTGAACGTGGCGTTGCGGAAGACCAGTTCGGCGCGCGTGAAGTTGGATTCCTCGACGATGGGCATCCCCGCGTCCATCCGGTCGTAGCCCAAGTATCCGGTCTCGTAGTTGGCGGTGCCCTCGGCGCTCTGAATGCGGAAGTCCATCTCGTATACAATGACTCGGAAATCGCCACTGAGGATTATCGGCTCTGCAGGCGACGCCAGTGCATATCCCAAGTTCGGCCAGCCCTGCTCGACATGGTACTGCCAGATGCCATCCTCCTCTGGCACGTAGTCGTTGGATCTGAAATACTCCGTGTCGAAGGAAAATCGAGCCGCTAGAGCCATCCTGGCATCGGGCAGCGTGGTCTTGAGCTGGATGGTGGAGTCGGGATCCAATGGCTTTGGTGCCTGTGCTACAAGATAGGCTTGCGCATGAGTCTCCAGGAGAACACCATGGGCCTTCGTGTGGACCGTAGTGTCGGTTCGTCGGTCGTCAGGCAACCACATGACGCCGGCACGCGTACCCTCCTCGATGGTCAGCCGAACCTCGACCTCCGCGGCATCGAACATCCACTGGGAGTGCATGTCACGACTGGCGTTGGTGCGCATGCCGAGCAAATAGGTCGCCGCAGTGACGGACGCTGGCTCGGCGTCGACGGCACTGGCGGTGAACGTGCCCTCGAGCGTGGCTTGCGCCGCCCCAGCCGGCACGAGAAGCAGTACCGCAAACAGCAGGCCTGTCGTCGGCCAAGTGCTTCGGGTCAGGGGCAAAGTCATGTCAGGAGGTCGCAGGGGTCATCCCGGATCGGCGGAAGCATTGGGCAGGGAAGCCAGGATTCCCAGAAAGGATTGTCGGTGCGCGGCGGAGGCAAGAAGCAATCATCCCGCACGCCGGGCGGAATGGCGGGCGTAATGACTTGATTACAGTACGGGTAGCCGATTCCTCGGGTCTGCAGCACGGCGCCCGGAACACTCTCGCCAGCCGAGTTGACTGCAGTGACGAGATACGTGTAAACGCTGTCGGCGCTGTCTACCGGGTCCACGTAGGCGTTGTGCTCCACTTCGGCGATGGCCACGAACGAACTACCGTTCTCGGAGCGGTACACCACGTAGTTGAGCACCTCGGCGCTGCCGTTGGCCAGCGGCGCATTCCACGTGAGATGGATGCCGTCCTCTTCGTGGGACGCCATGAGCCCCCACGGCGGTGCCGGGGGGACTTCGTCGGCGGGGCAGGCATGCGCCGGCCCAGCAAAGAGCAGGCAGACGAGGACGGCGCTCAGGGAACGAGTTGGCAAAAACACAGTAGCCACCTGTGGCGTCACAACCCGTACGTATTATACGTCAATTTTGGGAAAACGGGTAACATTGCGCGAGAAGATGAGGCAGCGGCCACAGGTTCGTCAAGGGGGAATGGTGATGCCGCCCCCAGGCGGCCCGCCTGGCTCAACGGGCAGGTGCAGCAGGGGCGAGTTGCCCCCGGCGTAGGAGTTCTCCCCCGGATTCTCGGACATGAAGTCGCGCGGGCTGATGCTGAACGAGACGTGGTGGAAGCTCATCGTGGGCCACTCCTCGTCCCGGGTGTCGTGGTAGGCGTGTGTTGCAAACCACACGACGGGGTCCATGACGGTCTCTGGAGGATCCATGTAGGATTCCAGGTAGGAGTCGCCCGCGGTGGGTCTGGCAGGGACCTCGAAGCCGACCTCCTGCGAACCGCCTCGGCCTTGGAGCACCATGACGTCGAAGGTGGCAAAGTCCCCGTCAGCAGGCACGTCGAACGAGGTCCGGCCTGTGGACTCGAAGCTCTTGTGTCGTCCCCAGTCATTGGTATCCTCATGATCGTGGACACGCCATTTCGTGAACAAGTTGGCGTGCTGCCGCAGTGCAGCCTCCTCCTCGACGCTGCACCACCCAGTGATGCCGTCCTCGACCTGTTGCCTGCAATGCAGGGGAAGCTTGGCCGCGGCTAGCGGATCGACCAGCGTGAAGTTGCCGTCCACGTCTTGGCCTTGGCAAACTGGAGGGCCGCGCCCGGAAGCGAACCGGGAGCAGTCGAGAGTCGGATCCTCTTCGTCGATGTCGCCTTCGGGCGTCCAGACGGTGTACGGTTCCCAGTCGTTCCAGGCGGGATCCGGTCGGAGGTAGGCCTGGAAACCGTCGTTTCCCGCTTGGCCGGTTTCGAAGTCCACGCGCCAATAGATGTGGTGGAAGTGGTTGGTCCCGCTGGAGCCGCCGAAGTCGCCGTCCGCCAGCGTGCCGCCCAGGCGCACGAAGGGCTCGATGACGCCACGCGAATCCAGGAAGTATCCCTGCAGGAACCGATAGTTGAAGATGTCATAGCGAGCCCAGACGGCGATGGCAGGCTCTGGGCCTCCGCGGTGCTCCACGCATACACGGTTGTCGTTGAGGAGAATGCCGTCGCCAAAGAAGCGGGGGCAGTCGAAGCGGCCAATAGTCATGGAGCCGCGCCCGAAGCCGGGGTTCTCCCCAAAGAGGAGGGATTCGCCCAGGGTGTCCTTGTAGGGCCCGAACCGATCCCCCTCGTACTTCGTGATGCTGAAGGGGAAGCCGATCTTCCAGATCACCGATTCTCCCTGGAAGTAGGCCTGGTTCAACTCAAGGCCTTGTCCCCGCAGGTCGTCTTGCTGCCAGCACAGGTCCCAGCCGGCGCCCTGCACATGGAAGGGAAACGAGCAGGCCGCGGCCGGATGATCGATTACCGGCACGGGCAGGTTCTGGCCGAGGGCCGAGCCGGCCATGACGAGCACCGCGACAAGTGCCGAGACCCGCACGAGCCGATTGGGACGCTTGTCGCTCATGGGCGGTACACCTCCTGCCCCACGTCCTGTCCATCAAGCGTCTTGATCACGCGGTCCTGGCTCAGGTTCACCAGCACCAGGAAGTCTGTTTGCGGCAGCCCCTCCTCGATGAAGGCCACGGCCAAGCACCGGTTGATGGGGCAGGAGGTCTCTGGGCCGGTTGCCAGCATGGCCGTCATGGGCAGGGGATCATCGACAGGGAAACGGGCTGCGACCTCTTCCACGCCGAGGGCCAATTCGCGGGCACGCTCCAACTCTTCTCG
This sequence comes from uncultured Halobacteriales archaeon, assembly GCA_964643795.1. Lineage (GTDB taxonomy): Archaea > Thermoplasmatota > E2 > JACPAO01 > JAHFTW01 > JAHFTW01. The sequence continues at coordinate 16,188 of CAZXUC010000001.1, forward strand.
CACGAGGGGCGGCTGGAACGGGAAGTCCACGGGGACCATCGTGACAACGGCCCATTGGGCGGGATCGACGACGGCCCAGGCCACCGCGTCGGAACCGTAGTCGTAGAACCAGGTGTCGAGCAGGCGTGGATGAAGGGCTGCATCGAGCCCCGGAACCTTGGCGTCGCGCAGTGCCGCGCCGAGGTAGACGTGCCGGCCTCCCAGGATCTGTTGGACGCGATCGTCGCGAAGAGCAGCCTCCCGGGCCGCTTCGACCTCGGCCTCGGATGGTGGATCGAAGGGACGGGGCGCAGGGTCGGCTTCAGGGCCTTCCAAGACGCCGGCGACGCCCGTGGCCCCCAAGAGAATCGCGACCAATGCGAGAGTGGCGTACGGCGTGCGGCGTTCTCCTTGCGTTGTCATCTTGGCCACCTTCGCAAGCCCATCGGGGACTCCTTTAAGCCAAACGTGGTGGACTGGGAAACGTCGGGCGCGGCCCTCCGCGTCTGCTTCGAGGACTGGCTAGCGAATGGTGCCAACCCTTGGCAAGTCAGGGTTCCGGCTAGGAGTCGCGTCGCATCCGTTGCGCAAGTCCGAGGACGACGAGTGCTAAGAGCACCACACCTCCTGGGGGCAGGAACCAGGCGCCGCGGTCGTCGCCTGCGCCCAACGACTCGACGTGCAGCATGATGGGATCCCCGTCCAACGCCAGCGGGCCACCCTGCCAGCTGCCGGCCGGGTGGACGGCGTGGTAGCGGAATGGCCCGAGAGGGATCGGCTGGCCGTCGTCGGCGCTCCCGAACGCGTCGAAGCCCACCATGACCGTCCCCTCACCCGCGCCGGGCCCCACCAGAGCCAGGGGGTCGGTCGCGCCAGCGGTGAAGACCTGGACGCTCAAGTTTCCGGGCAAGACGTGATGCCCTCCCCCCACCACGGCGAATTGCACGACGGCGACGTGCCGGATCGCGCCCTCCCCGTTGGCGTCGCCGGCCGTGGCGTCCCCGAAGTGATTGCCGGCGGCTGTAGGGTCGTGGGCGAACCGCCCGCCCGTGAGGCGGATGCCATGTCCACCGTTGGAGGTGATCGTGGAATCCTTGACGTGTAGCGTGGCATCCTCGGCGCGGATGCCGTGACTGGCGTGGCCAGCGATTGTGACGTTGACGAACTCCGCCAATTCATTGCCACGCAGGTCCGCTCCGCGTTGCGCCAGGGGCCCCGGCTCGAGGCTGACGTCCTTGAAGCGAACGATGGGTCGAGCCAAGCCATCTGGGCCCGGTGAGGCGTACGAGCCGAGGCCGTCGATGGAGTAATCCTTGATCGTCGTGTTGTGGATCTCCAGAGTCGCGCGGTTGTTGGCAGCGGTGCTGACGGCTGCACCCTCCAGGACGGAATGCCGCACCGTGGCGTTGCAGTCGTTGACGAGCAGGTTCTCCGTCGTGCGGGGCCCGCCAGTGATGCGGGAGTGCTCCACGGTGACGTCGCAGGTGCTGAAGCCCAGCAGCCCCACTAGGTTGCCGTTGAGGGTGGTGTCCTGCATGCGGAGGTCCCCCATGGTGATGATCCCGTAGTCCCGCGTCTCGATGAGGGAGTCGCGAAGGATGACAGAGGCGCCTTCGGCGATGATGATGCCGGCCCCGTCGCCGTGCAGGTGCATGTCCTGCAGATCGGCTTGGCCGCGGATCTGCAAGGCGCCCTTGCCGCTGTGGGCGGATTCCAGGCCGGTGCCCTGTAAGCCGTCAATCAGAATCGGGGATGGGCCATGGGTGCGCATCTGGCCCTCGATTGACATCCAGAACCCGTCCTGGTCCAAGGCAGTGATGCGCGTGGCAGTGTTCGAACCGTTGAGCTCGAGTGATGCGTTCTTCTCGACGTGCACGTGGCCGCCCACGCGGAGGGTCGTAGCCTCTAGGGTCAGGCGTGCGCCGGAAGCGACGACGAGGTCGCGCACGTCGACGGTCTGGTCCGTCCAATACGTGTCTGCGGTGATGGTCAAATCTTGGTGGCCGGCCTCTCCATCTTGGGCCAAGCCCATGGGCATCAACAGCAGAGCTGCAAGAAGCAGGAAAGCCGATGACGTGAGGATTCCTTGACAGTCCATTGCGGTCCACCTGATGCAGACGAGGGAGAAGGAGGAGGAATGCCGAACCGTTCGGCCCTTCAGATCCGCATCTTCAGGGCTTGGTCTTGTCGTCGGTCAGGCCGACGAAGTTGCTGGCGCTGCAGAACACGGTGGTCTTGGTGTTGTCCACCGAGTCCACGCCCTTCCCGCTGTGGTACGAGCCCTGCAGCGCGAACGGATCCGTGACGAAGAACGTCACGTGTCCGCTGACGCCGTTCTCGTTGGGGTCGGCGCCGTGGAAGTACGCGAGCAGTTCCTTGTAGCGGAACTCCTGATCCCAGGCGCCGGTGCAGCTGTGGGCGTTGCTGCCGACCCGGATGAACCAGCCATCGATGCCAAGCGCCTTGGCGTCGTCGTCGCTGATGGAAATCGGCGGGTCGTCCAACGGGCCGTTGTTTCCAGTCGCCGGGCAGTCGCCTGGTGCCGGCCCCGGCACCATCGCTTCCGTGTCGAAGTACAACGTGCAGTAGGGCTGCACGAAGGACCAGGTGCCGTCCGGGTTGGTGGTCGTCTGGTTGGCGGCATCAATCTCCTTCTTCTCCTTCTTGTCATCGACTTCCCATTCGCCCGTCTCGACGCCGGGGATCAGGGGGTCGGCGCCTTCGTCCCAGAAGTCCTGGCTGGCGGCGTAGAGGATGCCGCCAATGCCGCCTAGGGCAATCGGCTGTGGGTTGAACGGGTCGAATGGACCGATGCTCTCAGCGACAATGAGGCCAATGCCGCCATTGCCGGTCCAGGTTCGTGCGATAAAGCCGTCAGCGTTCTCGTCGTCTTGCTCCGGGATGTGGTACGCGGTTGACGTCCCCACAACCAGGAGTGCCATGGTGGCAGTCCAAGCAATCAGTGTTTTTCTCATTGGTTCACCTTTGTTTTGGTTGGGTAGGGAAAATCGGAGAGGGTCTGTGTGGCTCAAGCCGGAGCTGGAAGCTTACGGGTCCTTCTTGGTGGAGTCGTCGCTGAGTCCCACGAAGTTGCTCGTGCAGAGGGTGCCGAAAATCAGGCCGTCTGGATCGTCGGGGCGGAAATCGCTTCCCTTGGTTCCGGGGGCGTCGGCTCCCTTGCCGTTGTTGTACGTCCCCTCGAAAGCGCCGTTGACGAGCGCCGTTATCTCGACGAAGAACGCGATGTGGCCGCTGACGCCATGCTCGTTGGGCTGCGAGCCGTGGTAGTAGGCCAGCATCTCCTTGTAGCGGAACTCCTGCTCCCAGACGCCGTTGCAGCTGTGGGCGTTGGTTCCGACGCGGGCGAACCAGTCGGGCGTGAGCCACTTGTCCGCACCAATGTCGCATGGAGTGCCACCTGCTTGCGGTGCTTTCTTGCACTTGGGCTCGAAGAACGACCAAGTCGTGTCCGGGTTCTCGGTCTGGCTCTCGGCGATGGAGATCTTCTTGTCCTTCTTGGCGTCCTCGTCCCACTCGACAAGGGCCTCGTCCCAGAAGTCCTGGCTGGCCGGGTAGCAGAGGCCGTTCACCCCGCCACGGGAAAGTGGCTGCGGATTGATGGGGTCGTTGGGCCCGATGGTCTCGCAGACCGCCAAACCCGGGGCCCCCGCAGTCCATGTCCTTGCCACGTGCCCGCTGCTTTGATCGGGGATGTGGTACGCGCTTGCGAATCCTGCGGCCAGGAGCACCACGGGGATGCTCCAGGCCAAGATGTTGGTTTTCATGGTTCACCGTAGGGTGCCACAAAGACCCGCAAAGCAGGTCCAATCGGCACCTTCAGCCGTCGGTAGGGACCTGCCAACCACCTCAATTTTGGACGCGGACGGAAACATCGTCGTTGGACCGGTAACATCTTCGCGTCGCGCGTGGCCCGGAGCCTCTTTACCGAGGGCTCGGAGTCCGAGAGCCAACTATTGCAGGAGGCAGGGGGCCATTGGAAACGGGTGTCACGCGCCCGACCTCGCGGAGCCCCTGCGCACGTACCAGGCCGCCAGGCCGACGACGGCGACGCAGAGGATCACCAGCAGGCCCGCGAGCGCCACCCACGACCACGGGAGGCCGCCCGGCGCTGCACTCATGCCCACACTTCATGCGCTGGGCCCGATGCGTGCAGCAGCCATACCTGCGCCCCGAGGTCCCGCAGCAGTGGATCGTCGCGGAGGATTCCGGCGCTCTCTGCATCGCCAGCAACGGCAAGGCGGGCCCAATGCAGGACCCGCTCGGCCCACGCCTCGGCCTCGTGTTGGCTGTGTGTGTCCAGGCGCAGGCGGGCGCAAACGCGTGCTGCCTCGATGGCCAGGACGACGTGGAGGTCTGTTGCCAGGGGGTTGAGATCGTGTCCCTCCGTCAGGATGTGGTAGGATGCCTCCAAGTGTTTGAGGGCCAGTTCGTGGCGGTGGTTCTCGCTCAACGCCAGCCCGAGCACCATGAGGGTGCGCGGGTCACTGGGGTCGAGGCGGTGGGCACGCTTGGCCCAGCGCAGAGCCAATCGAGGTGTACCCCAGTCGAGTTGTTCGTCCGCCCGCTCGGTGGCGACCCGGCAGCGGCGTCGCCGACGCTCCTGCGCTGTCTCGCGCAGCAGGAGACGCCGCATGCGCCACCGGCCGCTGCGCCAGACCGCGATGCATGCTGCCAGGAACGTGATTCCGCCAAAGGGCCGCGCGTGCAGTCAAACACGCTCCGGCTTGGATTCTGCATCGCGGGACCCGTTGGCATCCGGTTCGTCCTCGTCCGCGTGGATGCGCGACACGGCCAGCATCGACAAGGCCGTGACAAGTGCCAGAAGCGCCGCCGTCGCGGTCACGAGCAACTGCGGCGAGGCGACATCGAGACTTGCATCCCACCGAAGCGAGAGGGCGCCGGCGCCGAGGCGCAGGCCCACCACGACCAGAAGTGCCACGAGGGCTGCGATCGCGACGGTGGCCGTGATGCGGAATGCGCCGTGCTTGAGAAACGGGCCCGCCGTCGCATCGGTGCGCAGGGCCAACTGGAGGATGTAGTATCCCGTGACGATCGCGGCCGTCGATGCAAGGATTCCCGCGAGGGCGAGCAGGTCCCCCACGGGAGCCGGCCACACCGCGGCCAATGCGAGCGTGGCTAGCATGGCGACGGCGTTGGCGTCGCCGCGGTCTTTCCACGCCGCCATGGCGATACCGGTGGCCATGGCCGTGGCTGCCAGGCCGGCTACCAGCATGCGCCAAAGGGGCAGGTCGGGATTCCATCCAAGAAATGCGAAGCCCGCGGCGCCAAGGAGCCACGCCGCAACTGCAAGGCGTGATGTGCTGTTCACGCGACCGCCTCCAGGTTCATGAGGGACTGCTCCAGCACGTCGCCTGGGGCGTGCGTGGCCGCTGGGACGCCCGTGCGGCGCAGTCTGGCCAAGGCGATCCGTTGCGAGGCGTCCCAGGCAAGCCGTGCTGCCGGAGGCACTTCGTCGCCCCAGTCCGGCAAGGGCACGATGGCCTGCACCGGATGGTCGCGCGACAGTAGTTCCGCCACGGCGGACGGCACGCTGGGGTCATCCACCAGGGCCGAGAAGATCATGACGGGGGAACGGCTGCGCAGCGACGGCAGAATGTGGCGCACCACGTCGCCAAGTGCCAGCGTGCCGCTGGGCTCCAGGTCGATGGCCAAGTCGAGGACGCCTTGCAGGTGCCGCGTGGCGCCCGTGTGGCGGTCCTCCTTGATGCCGTCGCCGTAGGCCACGAGGCGGACGGCGTCGCGTGCCTTGAGGTGGGCTTCCGCCACGGCCAAGGCGCTGCGGCATGCTTGGGCGAAGGGTGAGCGGGTGCGGCGTCCTGCCAACGTCGCGGCTCGCACGTCCACCAGGAGGACGATCTCGGCGTCGGTCTCCTTCTGGTGCTGGGTGACGATGATGGAGCCGGTGCGTGCGCTGGCTTTCCAGTTGACGTCGCGGGGCCGGTCGCCGGGCACGTAGCCGCGCAGCCCGAAGAAGTCGAAGCCGGTGCCGGGCTGCGACACCTCGTAGGCGCCTTGCACCGTGCGCTTCTGCTTGGCGCGAAAGACGGTGTCCCGCACGGGGTCGCGTCGTGGGTAGACGCGGACGGCGTGGGGGCGGCCGTAGGTCTTCTCCAGGACAGTGAAGCCGAAGGGGTCCTCCAGGCGCAGGTGGATGGGGCCCACGCGTTGCAACCCAAAGAGGTGGAAGCGCAGCGCCAGGGGCAGTTCGGTGCGCTGGCGCCCGGCAAAGTACATGTACCCCGCACTTTGGCCGGAGTCGACGCTGCTCGGGGCCGGCAATTCGATGCGCCACTCCCCGAACGCCGCCCGGCGCCCCTCGTTCGCGAGGAGGATCTTCAAGTCCACGGGCATCTCCTCGACGGGCGTGGGGGTCCCGAGCTTCGCCTCGGCGCTGAGCCGCGGGCGACCCGGCGCGTAGGCGCCAAAGAGGATGACCAGGCCCAGCAGTAGGCCCACCAATGCCAGGGCTGGCGCACGCAGCGGCAACGCCACGAGCACGAGCGCCCACGCAGCGGCTAATGCTGCAGCGTAGTGGCGGGTAAGTTGGACCTGGATGCGCACCCTACACCTTGGGGACGCGGACCTTTCGCAACACGTCCTTCAGGACATCGCTAGCGGATGTGCCTTGGATGCGGGCCTCAGGCTTGATGAGGATGCGGTGCCCCAAGACGGGTTCGACGAGGGATTGGATGTCGTCGGGGACGACGAATTGGCGGTTCTTCATGGCCGCCTGCGACCTGGCGAGCTTCAAGAGCGCAAGGGATCCGCGCGGGCTGGCGCCGGCACGTAGGTCCGGGTGGTCACGCGTGGCGCAGACGATCTCCGCCACGTAACGCACGAGGCTCGGGTCAATGCGGACCTTCTCGACGGCTTGCTGGATTTGCACGAGTTGCTTGGAAGACGTGACCGCTTGGATGTCGAAGTCGTCCTTCATGCGCAAGATGCGGCGCTTGAGGATCTCCTCTTCGTCATCCACCTTGGGCTGCCCGACGCTGGTCTTGATCATGAAACGGTCCAACTGCGCCTCGGGCAAGGGATAGGTCCCCTCTTGTTCGATGGGGTTCTGCGTCGCCATCACGATGAAGGGCTTCTCGAGGCGGTGCGTGATTCCTTCCACGCTCACCTGCTTTTCTCCCATGGCCTCCAGCAAAGCCGATTGCGTCTTGGGGCCAGCGCGGTTAATCTCGTCGGCCAACAGGAAGTTGGTGAAAATGGGACCCTTATGGAATTCGAAGGTGCCAGCCTTCTGGTCCAGCACGTACGTCCCCGTGATGTCGCTGGGAAGCAAGTCGGGCGTGAATTGGACGCGCTTGAACGTCGTTCCGCTGGCGTTGGCAAACGCCGCCGCCATCACGGACTTACCCAGGCCGGGCAAGTCCTCGAAGAGCACGTGGGCGCCTTCCGTGATGGAGGCCGCGGCAATGAGTTCGAGTTTGTCGCGCTTGCCGACGATGACCTTACCGACCTCATTGACGAGGGCCTGCATGGTGCCGCGCACGTCGATGGGTGGGGCTTGGCGTTGGGCGACCTGCGGCCGCGGCTGTGGTGTTTGGTTCATGGTCTGGCTCCATTGGATCGGTGGTTCTGGGAGTGCAAGTAGGCTTGCAGGATCTTGGCGTCGTCGCCGCCTTGGGCGTGACCGAGCAGGACGCGGCGCAGCACGGGGTCATCGGCCAAGCCGTTGGCCGCCTCGGCGGCCCCGAGTCTGCGCAGTCGATCGACGGGTTGCTTGCTGCGATCAGCCAGGAGCTCCCAGGCTGCGTCCTCGACGGTCGCGGTCGGGTCTTGCTCGCGTGGCGGCGTGACAGCGTCGCTGCGCGTGTGCTGCTCGTAGGGGTGGATGACGCGTGCCCGGAGGGCAAGGACGACGGCGGCCGCGACCACGGCCACGACGGCGAGCATGGCGACCCACGCGGGAAGGGCATTGACTTGTTGCACCTTCTGCAGGGCGGCCACGGGCAGGCGCTCTGGGGCTGTCCAGCCTTGCTGGGACTCGTCGACGACCACGGTGCCACCGCTTGGCAGGGCTTGCCGGATGGCCCACGTGGCATGGTCTGCGTTCGCACGGCCGGTCCCCTTGTAGAACAGGTTGGCGAGGTGGCTTGCGTCGCCCACGACGGTGAGCGTGCCCCCGGAGGCGTAGGTCGTGGCGAGGCCCACGGCGTGGGGTCCTGGCGTGTCGACGCGGTCTGCCGTCCCGTTCCCGTCGATGTCCAGGTAGGTGTATCCGGGCGCCAGCAGCAGGGCGTCCCACTCGTCCACGTCATCCACGATGAGCGCGGCGGGGGAACGGGAGAGGACGGGTTCGTCGGCGGGTGATGCGCTTTCCAAGCGGACTAGGGCGGAGTCTCCGGCGCCTGGGTCGATGAGCCTGTGCGGACTTACAACAACACCCCGGAGAGCGAGCCAGGAATTGTAGATGCCGTCGGGGTCGAGCACCCACACCGCGCCCCCGGCGTCGAGGTGGCTGTCGAGGGCGTGGGCCTCGGCGGACGTGGGGGCGTGTTGTGGGGACTGGATGAGGACCAGGGTGTCGATGGCTTCTTCGGAGGCGTCAAGGAAGATGCCGGAGACGGCGGCCCGCAACGTGTAGCCTTGCTCCATGGCCGCGGCCCATTCTGAGAGGTCTTCGGGAGCCGTGTCGAAGGCGGTCGGGGACGGCTTGTCCACCGCAGGGGGGGCCGCGGCATGGAGTCCTGCTGCGGCTGCGGCGACGATGGCGGCGAGAGTGAATGCGGTCGCCACGCGGCGCAAGTCGAACCTCACGATCCTACCCCCCCGGGTCGCGTCCGCGCGGCGAGGCGGTCGGTGGAATGGATGGCCTGGTCCAGGACCCGGCGTGCCCGCTCCGCGTCTCCCGGGTTGAGGTCGGCTTGGGCGTAACGGGCGCGCTCGAATAGGGTGACTAGGGCCACGGCCGCGCGTTCATCCATGACGCCGGCATCGACGAGCGACTGCGCGAAGCTTCGGGAGGTCTGGGATTCCGCCTCGAGGATGCCGTGTTCCCGCAGGTAGGCGCTGAGGCGCGCGTATGCGTCGAGGATCGCGTCCGCCCAGCGGTCGCCTGTGCCGATGCGGGCACGGGTCTCTTCTAGCACTTGGGTCGGCAAGTGGCGGGCACGGCGCACGCGCAGGACCACGGGCACGGCGGCAAGCACAAGCACGCCGAGGCCCGCCGCGACGATCACCGGCGTGACGTTGCCGTTGCTGGCTGGAATTGCCAGGCTGGCCAACTGGATCGGGCTGCTGACGGTCTCCGACCGTGCCGCCAGGTGCTCCTGGCCGGGGAAGCGGACGGTCAGCGCAAGGGCCTGGGCCTCGTGCACGGTGAATGAAGCGCTGGCATCGCCGGCTTCGTCGGTCTCGACCAGGATGGTTCCCGGTACGCCGTGCACCTGGAGGAAGAGTCGCGTCTGCACCGGCTTGCCGGCCATGTCCTCGACGTGAATCCTGACCTGCACGACCTGGCCGGCCTGCACCTGGTCCGGAACGCCGTCGATCCGAATGCGCACGCCGTCCTTAATCGTCGCTTGGCGCTGGGTCTGGTACGGTTCGTGGGCCGCGTCGCCGACCCAGGAGGCCTGCACGGAAGTGGTCCCGAGAGGCGCGTCTTTGGGGACTTCGACCGTGAAGTTCGCGACGCCGTCGGAGCCACCAATTGCATGAAGCTCCTGGCCCAGGACCCGCAACGCGACGTTTCGGTTCCGCACCGGCTCGTCCCGGTCGTCCAGCAAGACCACTTCAATCGGGTGCGTGGTTCCCCTGCCGAACTCGACGGGCGCCGACAGCACGAGTCGCGAGGGGACGCGCAGCATGCCGACCGTGCTTGCGTTGGCGGGGGCGTAGCCGTCCCCGCCCGCGTAGGACAGGGTGGCATTGAGTGGGCCTGACGGAACGTCCAGGGGAATCTCCATGGGGAATTCGACGCGCCCGTCCTTGTCCGTGGTGCCGACCTGCGGTGGCCCAAAGGGCATCGTGGCGTGGATCTTCGCGGCGGCAAGGGGGGCTCCGGTCTCGGCGTCCAGGAGTTGCCCGACGACGGTGCCGGCGCCCCGGAACACGGTCCCGATGGGTTCGGCCTCCAACGTAGTGGGGGCGCTGATGTTGATGGATGCCCAAGCGTCGCTGGCGCCGAACGTCGCATTGCTTGAGCCGGCGTAGCTGGCGTTGATGTGGAACGTTCCAAGTGCGTGGTCGGCGGGGATGACGACATTGGCCGAATAAGCGCCGCCGAGGCCTGTGCGCACGGTGACGTTGTCGCCCCAGGGCAGGTCGATGGTCACGTCTTCCCCCAGCACCGGGGCGCCGCCCAACAGGGCAAGGGCTCCCCGGAGGGTCACTGCATCGCTTCGTCCGGCGTGCATTGCATCGATGTCGATGCGTGTCCCGACGACGACGCGCAGGGTCTTCTCGGCACTTGCCTCGTCGATGCGGTTGGGCTGGCCTAGGTACTCGGACCGGAGCAGGATGCTGCCCAATGGCAGGTCGACGGGGACTGCGACCGCGTCGGAGAAGGTGCCGTCCGCTCCCGTGATCGCTTCGGTCTCGTTGCCCGCCAGGGAGACCCAGATGGTGGCTGCGGAAATCGGGGTCCCGTCCATGAGGGTGAGCCGGCCCGCGACGGCGATGTTGGCGCCCCGGTCGGCGTCACCGGGGTCATGCAGGGTGAGGATGGATCCGGAGACCAGGCTGACCGTGCGGTTGGCGTTTGCGGCGAGGTGGTGGTCGGTCTCGCCGGACGTGATGTCGAGGGTCGCGGATCGAGGTTGGCCCGATGGCCTGAGGGCCAGGGTGACCCTGCCGTCGGCACCGGTGATCCCCGCGATGGCCGAGGATGCCAGTTCGGCGCGGACCGTGAGATTCTGCACTGGAGTGCCGAGGCTGAGCGCCCTGACGGTGACGGTGACATCCTCGCCCAGGCGCCCCACGGCGGGAGCGTCAGCTTCCAGGGTGACGGGGGTCTGGAGGATGGTGGTCGATTCGGCGGCGCTTGCACTCAGAAGGTCGTTGCCCGCGTAGGTGGCGTTGACCGTCACCATGCCTGCAAGGTCGTCTGCCAGGTCGTACTCGAAGGTCGCGATGCCTGCGCCGTCGCTTAGCACCGTCGCGCTGACGATGGGGGCGCCGTCGATGTCCCGCAGCCTGAACAGGAGGTTCTGCCCCGACGCGGGCTCCCCCGAGAGGTCCAGGAGCGTGGCCCTGACGGTGAGGGTCCGTGTCTCCTCCCAGGCCACCTTGGCGGGAGCAGAGAGACTCAACTGCGTGGCGCTGGTCACCTTGACCGGGTTGACCTGCTTCCATGCTCGCTCCGTGGCGTTGTACCCTTCCGCCGCGAGAGCCTGGACGTACTGGGGATGCGTCGGGTCCGTGGTGAGGTTGGTGGCATAGACATGCACGACCATCCTCAGGGACGCGCCGACGGGAACGTCGGCGGCGCTGGAGGGCCACACGGCCTGGCCGCCCCGGCGGCCGAGCGCGACGACGCCGTCGGGGACGCCCACGGCGCCGTCGGCGGCGCACAGGCATGCCATGACGCTGAAACTGCCGTCGGTTTTGGTGAAGCCGACGCCGAGGATGCGGCTGGCGGCGTCGGTGAAGTCGTAGTCGAGCGCGTTGGCGGATGCATCGACGAGGCGGACCACCACGGTGCGGTTGGGCACGCCCGTCGCGCAGCCGGCCTCGGCGCACGTGACGACGGATCCCGTGACCGAGAAGGGGGTGTTCTTCGGGAGGTCCTTGGATTGAGCATCATTGGATTGCGCATCAAAGGCCTCCAAGTCGGTCTGCGCGGTGACGTCCACGGCAGCGCGCAGGTTTGCGATGCCAGCCTTGGAAGCGGCCCACGAAACGAAGCACGGTTCGGGGTTGCCCGCGCATTCGCCCCACGCCTGCGCGGCGCGCACCAGGTCCACGCCGGAGAGTGTTTTATTGAGGGATTCCAGGTCCACACCGGCGGCATCATTGCTCTGGCTGGCGGCAGGAACGGGGTCCTCGCCGTTGCGGTCGTGGAGGCCGTCCATGTCAAGGTCCAGGTCGTGGGGACAGGAGTCGGTGCCAGGGAGTGCCCGGTTGTCACCGATGCGCTGGAGGCCCCACCACCAGACGCCAAGTTTCTCCTCCTCCCACCAACCGGGCTGGCCGCACTGGTACTTGGCCGCGATGGCGGCCACCATGGACTGTGCGGTCACTCGGGACTTCTGGTTGTTGTAGACCGACCAACCGTCCGGGACACCTTTCACGAGGCTGTCGAATTGGGTGGAGTTCGCAGCTTCGATGGGGGCTTCCCCAAGGGGGCCTTCCCCGTAGAAGCAGAGTTCGGTCGCAGCCTGGTTTGTGTAGCAGGGGGGGTTCGGATTGGCAGCCGTGCGGTGGGCGATGCCCAGTCCCTTCAGCTCCTCGATCCGGCCGGAGGTCAACGGCAGCGCCGCGGACGTGGGGAGGTTGTAGCCGTCGAGCAGGCCGTCGATGTCCGTGTCGACGCGGTTGAGGTCGGTGCCGCCGATGCCTTCGTCCACGTTGCTGATCCCATCACCGTCTTCGTCGCCCTGCAGTTGGCCGGCATCTCTGGGATCGTTTGGGTCCATCATGAGCGCATTCTCTTCGCCGTCGTCGAGGCCGTCCATGTCCGTGTCGCTGAGGCAGGGGTCGGTGCCGTCTTGGTCTCCGGCTCCTTGCTCGGCGAAGTTGGTGAGTCCGTCCCGATCTGCGTCAAGGCCGCTGTCGGGGGCGAGGGGGTCGAGGCCGCAGTGGCTGTAGTGGATCTCCCACGCGTCGGACATCCCGTCGCCGTCGGTGTCCAGGAGGTACGGGTTGAGGTTGCGCGCGGCGTCGATGCGGAAGGTGTGCGTGGCGGTGCCCGTGATGACGGCGAGGCGGAGGTCCACCGCGCCTTCGGGGCGCAGGACCGAGACCATGGTCGGTTGCATGCGGAAAGACTCCTCCCTGCCCGGATCCAGGAGGTCGTCGAGGTCGCCGGACGAGGGTGCCTCGATGATTCGGACATACTCGAACGTGTCCTTGCTCCGCTTGCCCACGGGGGTCTCGTCGGGCGAGGGGGCGAGTCGGGCGCGGAGCGCGTCCATCTCGGGGCCGGGGGTGGGGACGAGGGTCCCCGTCTCCAGGTCTCCCTTTGCGTCCTTGATTTCCTCGTAGTACACGGTCCCCCAGAAGTAGCGCCAGCCATCGGTGACGAAGTTGCCCGATGGATCCTTCGCATGCGGGTCGGTGCCTCGCTTGAACTCGAACTCGTTGGTGTAGGCCCACGGGAACAGGCTCACCGTGCCGTCGAGGGAAGGCCACAGGACCACGTCGCCGTCCAGGTTCTCGTCCCAGTCGGAGATGCCATCGAGGTCGGAGTCGTAGGCGGCTGGCTCCAGGTCCCAGCCGGTCGCCTGCGGCATGCCGTGCTGGAGCTTCCACGCGTCCGGCAGGCCGTCCCCGGCCGTGTCCGGGTTGGCGGGGTCCATGGGCAACCGCGTCGGTCCCTGGCGGAAGTCGGAGAAGCGCAGCGTGGCGGGGTGCACCTTCCAGCCGTTGCGGATCCCGTCGTTGCTTGCGAAGGGGTCCACGACGTTCGGGACGCCGTCGCCGTCCGCGTCACCGTCGGGGGCCAGCAGCGCAGCCGCGCCAGCCAAATCGAACGTGAGGCCCGCCTCCCGCACCCACGGCAGGAGGTTGATCCAATCCAGGTACCTGCCGTGGTTGGAACGGGGGAACGCGCCCTCGCCGTTGTAGGGCTTGCTTGCGTTCAGGACGTTCTGCGCCGTCGTCGCCCAGTACGCCATGGCGTCGCCATCCGTCAGGTAGTCGCCGGCGGTGTCGCGCCGCGTCGGGTCCAGCATCGGTTCGAGGCTGCCGCCCGTTTCCTCGTGCAGGTCATACGAGGTGCCTGCGAACGTGCCGAACACCTTCTCGGCGTCCGTCATGCCGCTGAAGGCGGTGTCGGGGTTCGCGGGGTCGCTGGGGGGGAAGCTGTACGTGGCGCCGTCCCGAACGGCTTCGCCGTGGTACTCCTCGTGGTCGGTGAGGCCGTCGCCGTCGGTGTCGCTCCGCAGCGGGCTGGACGCGGTGCGGAACCATTCAGGCTCCGCGTCGGGTCCCAGGCCGGTGGTGCGCTGCGCGTACCAGCCGCGAATCTCGACGACGTCGGGTAGCCCGTCGCCGTCTTGGTCGCTGGCGCTGGGGTCGAGGCCGCCCGGCCAGGGGCCGTGCAGGCTCTCGTCCCAGCCGGTCGGCCTGCCGTGGCTGTAGGCGCCGCCGACGGTGAGGCAGAGGTCCGGGATCGGCTCACGTCCCGGCGGGGCTTGCGTGAGGTTGCGCACCCCGGCGTAGTCTTTGGCGCAGGAGGCGACCTGGGACGCGATGTCGGGGTCGAGGGGGTCGAGGTCGTTGGCGACGAGCCAGCCGTCGGGGATGCCGTCGCCCCGGTGGCTCATGCTGGTGGGGTCGAGGCCGGCGCCCGCCAGCGCTTCGTCGCGCCCGAAGCGATCCTCGTTGTAGTGCCAGACCTCCGCCACGGTCATGCCCTTGCCGTTGGGGTCCCGGGAGCCGATGGTGCGGTCCGTGGGGTCGAGGCTGTGGTGGACCAACCAACCGTCTGGCGCGCCGGAGCCGCTGGTGGAGTTGTTGCGCGGGTCGGTTCCGTAGCGCTGCAGCTCGTCGGCGTCGCTCAGGCCGTCGTCGTCGGTGTCCGCCAGTTGGGGGTCGGTGTCGTGCTGGTAGTTCTGGCGGACCGTGAGGGTGTCGGCGCCCAGCCTCCGCTCGAAGAGCTCCGGGTCGTTGCCCGGAAGTCCCTGGTGGTGCAGCCATGCGTACGGGACGCCTTTGGGGGTGGCGGACCACTCGTGCGGGTCGATGCCGCTGTCCCAGGAGCCCTCGTGGCCGTCAGGCATGCCGTGCGCGTAGGCGTCGGCCAGGGTCCACGGGTAGCGGTCCGGCCAGCGGCCGTCGTAGACCTCGGGGAGCTGGTCGGCGGGCGGCGTGGCGGCTGGGGTGCGCTCGACGCCCAACCGGGTTGGATCGAAGCCGTGACGCGCCAGCCAACCATCGGGGACGCCGCTGCCCGTGGTGCTGAAGGCGTGGGGGTCGCTGCCGTACAGGTAGTTCTCCAAGGCGTCCGGGAGGCCGTCGCCGTCGGTGTCCGTCAGCGTGTCGACCCCTTCGGCCTCGAGGAGGCTGAGCAGCTGCTGGTAATCCTCCGACCGGCTCGTGGCGACCTCAACGTCGCGGACGGTGGGCCCGTCGGGCGACCGGATCAGGATGGCGGCGGTGACGGCGGCGAGGACCAGGACGCCCACGGCCCCGGCGGCGAAGATGGCCTTCCGGTTCATGCCACCCTCCGACGGCGGGCGGCCAGCCAGGCGGCGAGGCCGAGGGCTGCCAGCGGCAGCGGCAACGGGGCGTCCTTTTCGGCGTCCACTTGGACGCGCTCCGGGATTGGGGCCGTCCCGGCCGGCTCGAAGCCAGCGGCTCTGGAAGCCCCCCACTCGACGCGGTCGGGGCGGGCATCTTCCCCCTCGACCCAGTGCAGCGGCGCGACGACGGTGCCGTTGGGGCCGACGGACGCGAAGGGGACGCGGTCCACGACCACGGGAGCACCGTCGATGCCCGTCGCCATGAGGCGGACCTCGGCGTTACGGAACGGGACGGTGCTGGGGTTGCGCAGCACCACCATGACTGATCCCACCGACCCGTCGCCGCGCGGAGCGGTGGTCAGGAGGATGTCCTCGGCTTCCAGGCGGGGCCCGCTCACCACGACGGGCAGGTCGACGGCCTGCGTGGTGCCGCGGTCGGACCGTGCCGTGATGCGCAGGGACGCGCTGCCCACCGCCGCATCCTGCGGGACGTCCCACTGCACGGGCACGGATCGCACCGACTGCGCGGGGACGTGGAACGCGTCGGCGGGGACCCGGACCGTCCAGGGCCCCGTCGCCTGCACACGGACCCGCTCGGCCACGTTGCCCCGGTTCTCGAGGTGCAGGACGGAGTCGGGCGTGTCGCCGGGCTGCGCGAGGGCGGGGATCGGGGTGCGCCACGCCAGCAGGCGGACCTCCTTCACCTCGAACGAGGCCGGGAAGGGGAACGACGGTCCGCCGCTGCGCGCCAGCAACTGCAGGTCCACCGGTGCGGGGGACTCCCGCGCGGGCGCCCCCACCTCCACCTGCACGGATGCGCTCTGGCCGGCGGCCAGTTCGGCCGTGCCGCCCCGTTGCGTGAAGTTCCAGCCGCCGGGCAGCGCCACGGGCAGGATCAGCACTGTGTCCGCGCCGTTGCCGGTGTTGGTCACCGTCACGTTGAAGGCGAGCGTGCCGCCGGGGGCCACGACCAGACCCGCGGGCACCTCCACCACGAGCCCGTGCACCTGGCGCACCGTGACGGAGAGGGAGACCGCCTCCTGCGCTGCCACCTCGCCCGAGGTCCTGCCGGCGACCTCGGTGCGCAGCAGGACCGGCAGGAACACGTCCGCGGCGGCGTCGGCGGGGGCCGTGATGCGGACCGGGACCGTCGCCCGGTTGCGGTCCGGGTTGCTCTCGGAGGGCGGGGGAAGCACGAACCGCTCCCGGCCCAAGCCGTCGAGGGCGACCTCCCAGCCGTCGGGAATCTGCGCCTCGATGCTCGTGGCGAGGTTGATGCCGGCCTCGCCCGTGTTGATGATGGTGACGTCGAAGACCACGCTCGCGCCGGGGTCGATGAGGCGGCTCACCTCGTCGATGTGCATGTCGACGTCCTTGATGAGGTCCAGTCCGGCGGAGAGCCGGAGGCGGTCAGATGCCTGCGGTGAGGTCACGGAGACGGCGTCGATGGTGAGCCTGGTCGTCACGACCTCCATGGTCTGGGGCACGCGGACGTGCAGGATGGCGTCCACGGCAGCGCCGGGACCGAGGTTCGTGACCCGCGACAGGGGCAGGAGTCCGAGTTCGGGGGTGGTGGTGATCCAGGCGGACCAGCCACCCTCGGGTGCCCCCATGATCAAGTCGAAGGAGTCGACGCTGCTGCCGGCGTTGCGCAGGGCGAAGGGGAAGGTGTGCTCCTCGCCGGGCTGGGCGCTTAGCGACTCGATCTTCGTCAGGCTCTGCTCGCTGGAAGTGCCGAACCACATCTCCACCGCGAAGACCTGCTTGACGACGATGATGACGTCGAAGGACTGCGTCATCAGGGCGTTGCCCTCCGACGTTGCGGTGACGCGGACGTTGAAGCGGGTGTCCGACGGCGTCTCGTCGGGCAGGCTGATGCGGACCACGTTGTGGGGCGCAGCTTCGGCGTCGTTGAGGGTCATGGAGCCCTGGTCGAACTGCACCTGCACGTCCGCGCCCTCCGGGCAGAGGTCGGGGTCCTCAAGAGCGTCGGGACACTCCACGGTGACGCTGGCGTCGAAGGAGATGGTGTCCTGCACGGGCATGCCGTCCCAGCGGGCCAGGTTCCTGACGGTGAAGGTGGCGTTCAGCTTCTCGCCCTGGAGGCCGTTGAAGAAAACCGGGTCCCCATCCACTGGCTGGAGGTCGAAGACGTAACCGCGGAACTCGCCCGGATGGACGTCGGGGACGAGGAAGCCGGGCTTGGCGGAGAGGTAGAACGCATAGTTGCCCGTCACACCGATGGGGAAGGCGGAGACCGGCTTGTCCGCCTGCAGCCGCGTGATGCCGCTGGCTTCGTACGTCTTGGAAGTCCCCTCGCTGCTGATCACGTTCTCCTGGACGGTGCCGTCGCTGTACGTGGCGTTGATCTTCGTCTTGTCGTAGAAGGTGTAGAGGTGGAAGTCGCCCGGAATCTGGAAGTCCATGCCGTGGATGCCGCCGAAGGGGGTCTGTTGCACCTGACCGCCTGCCGTTTCCAGGTCAGCGGTCAGCACCTGCATAGGCCGCTGCATGACAGGATGACCGTCCTCGTCGGTGCCCGACGCGGTCGTGAGGGTCCACACCGGGTACGGCGGTGGCAGTGGTGGCATACCGCCATAAACCATGGGCAGGCTCGTATAGCCCGTGGGTTGGATCTCACGCGGTGGTCGTCCATCCACGCCGGCGAAGGTCGGGTCCTCCCAGGCGTTGACCGCGAAACCCCCGCCCTCCGCCGAGTGGGATGTGGTAAACCTGTTCCCGATGGGCCCGCCGTTGATACTCGGGACCTGGACCGCGTCGCCGCCAGCTAAACCGATCTGTTGCACGAGCATGAGGCCGAAGGTGGAGCTCTCGGAGTAAGGCATTGCGTTGTTCATGCGCATGTCGGCATTGTTCGGGTTTAGGCGGCAGAGCTTCCAATTTGATTGAAACGGTTCATTGCCTTGCCCGGGCTCCGGGCCGCACTTTTCGCTAAGTGAATTGACGTTCTGCCCGCGACTCCCGGTGCCCGACGACGGATTGATGACGTAGTAGCCCGAGTCGGACGTCTGAGGCACCGAGAAACTGTATCCGAGCAAACCCCCCTCGTTGCTGGGCACGAATGCCATCGTCGTGGCCCGGCCGGTCCCTGGAGTACTCAGTGAGTGGATCATCACCGTCACGGGCTGGTCGGCGTCGACGCTGAAGTGGGTGGCGCTGAGGCCCAGGGAATGCTCCTGCACATCCCCGACCCCGTTGAGGAGGCCAAGCTGCGTCGTTTGGCCTCTCGCGGTCACGGTCGCGGTGGTGGTACCCATCTGGGTGGAGAAGACCATGAGGCGGTTCTCGTTCGTCGATTGACTGTAGTGGCCGTGGAGGGTGGTTCCGGCGCCGACCCAGTAGAGGCCCTCCAGGCGCTGCCAGGGGGCCGGGTTCTGGACGGCGGCGGGGGAGTCGATGGCCGGCGTGGTCTTGGGGCCGCCCTGGCCGCCGTTCGTGGGGATGCCGTTCTGGGTGATGTCGAAGTAGATCATGTAGTGCTGCGGCTGGTTCGCCATGAGGGAGACCCCCCCATTGTCCGGCACCGGCAGCAGCCATTCCAGGGTCACGACGGGGTTGCGTTGGTTGTGGAAGGGACTGGTCTGCGTCTTGACCCAAGCGGCCTGCTGGTTGGGCTCCAGCCACGCGGTGGTCATCCAGAACGGCACCAGTTGCCCTGCCTGCCCCGGCGTGTATTGCACGAGCCGCACGGACTCCGGCACGGCGTTGAACATGGCGGGGTGGTTGCCCCGGTCCGGCCAGCCGCCCTGGAGGAGGGCCTTGCCGAGGTCCAGGTGCACCTGCACCGGGACGCCGGGGCGGTAGTCTTTCGGCTCCCGGAGCGTCAGTGGGATGCGCAGGTTCCAGCCGTCGCGGAATTCCTCCAGCGACACATCCGTGCCGGTCGGGTGCCACCACGGCTCTTCATTGGCTGCCCCGGACGTCTGCCCCTCGACGGAGACCTGGGGCAGCACCCCCGCGGCCAGCAGGAGCGCCACCACGGCGACGTGGAGGGTCCTCACAGGCGCCGCCTCCGTGCGAGGGCGACGGCGGCCAGCACGAGCGCCACGGCCAGCACGCCGGGTCCGGGGATGCCCACGTCCTTCGTCTCTGCGGCCTCCAGGACCAGCGTGCGGCCGACGGCCTCGTCACCGGCTCCCGTCGTCACGGTGAGGGCGTGCTGGCCGGCAAGGGCCGCCGGCCAACGCAGTTCCACGGTGCGGGTCTCGCCCGCCTCCAGCACGACGTCGCGCTCGTCGATCAGGGCACCATCGACCCAGAGGCGCACGGGGACCGCCTGCGCCTGCGCCTCGCGGTTCTGGATGCGCGCCTGCACGAGCACGGGCTCGCCGGCCTGCACGGCGCCCGGCGGTCCCGTGAGGCCGAGGGGTTCGGCCTGGGATGACGGATCCGCTTCGAGGGGCACCGGCGCGTCGCGTCCGGGCAGCAGGAGCCGCGGTGGAGTGGCGGTGGCGGACAGGCTGAGCACGTAGCTGCGCGCCTGGCCAGGCTGCACCTCGGACGGGCTCGGATCCACGCCGAGCGGGACCGCGGCGTCGTCGAGGACGAACCACGGCACGCCGGGGATGTTTCCGGCGTTCTCGACGCGCACCAGCGCGTCGATGCGGCCCGACACGACGCTCACGGTCTCCACCGTCGAGCGCCACGCCGCCTGCCGGGTCACCTCCACCGGGACGATGCGGTCCACCAGGTCGCCGGCGTGGACCGCCAATCCATGGCGGCCAGGCAGCGTCCCCGGCGGGATGCTCAGGAGGACGCGGACCGTGCGGCTGGCCCCCGGCTCCAGTTCCAGGGTGGGCTGAAGGACGGTGGCGTTCCAGCCGGCGGGGGCGCCCAGGTCGAGCACGAGGGTCTCCTTCGCGTCCCCATCGTTGGTGAACGCCAGGTCCACAGTGGCTGCCCCAGGGGTGGCGAGCACCGGCGGGTGAGTGAGCCGGATGGCGCGGTGGACGTCCACGAAGACCTCCAAGTCCACGCTGGCCAACATGTCACCGCCCGACACGGCCTCGATGCGCACGTCGTGCTGGCCGCTGCCGGCAAACGGCGTGGCCTTGACCAGCAGGGGAATCTCCACGGTCGCGCCGCGGGCCACTTCCACGGCGCCCGGCAGGCCCTGCACCAGGATCTCGCGGTCGCTGGTCACGGCGGCCAGGCCGAGGAGGAGGTCCTGGTCGCGGTGGTTCTTGAGGGTCAGCGTCGCCTCGGCGTCGTCGCCCCGTTCCAGGGAGAGGGCGGAGGAATCGAGCCGGGCCTCGAGGCGACCCTCCTGCACCGTCAGGCGCACGTCTTGCACGTTGTTCAGCGCGTCCAATTCCGGGTCCTCCCCCTGGGCTTGGGCGATGACGAGCCAGTTGCCGGTCTCGGCGATCCACGTCGTGCGCAACTGCACGGAATCGCCGGGCGCGAGTTCCGGCAGTTCCTGGTCGATGAGCGTGTCCCCGTTCTTGATCTCGAACCCGACCCCGCGGGCGACGGCGTTGCCGTCGTTGGTGAGGGTCGCCTCGATGGTCAGGTGGTCGCGGGCGAAGGCGTGGGTGACGTTGTTGCCGGCGGCGTCCAGGACGCGCAGGTCGTGCACGTACAGGTCCGGCCAGTCGAGGGGGGCGACAAACAGTTCGAGGAAGTCGATCGAGTTCGCGGGATCGTATTCGGGGACAATCTTCAGGGGGTCGGCGACGGCGACGATGATCTGGTTGCCGGTCGTGTTGACGGGCAGGATCCACGAGAACGTGGGGCTGCTGGACTCGCCGAAGTCGAGTGCCGGCAGGCGCCGCGTGCCAATCACGAAGGGCTTCGGGTCCGCGTCAGCGTCCATGCATGCCGGGAACTCCGGTTCGGGACAGGTGAACAGCACCACGTCCGTGGGCAGGGTGGTGCGGTCGCCGTCGTTGAGCACGTCGACGATGAACATCGCCTGGTCGCCGGCGACCGGGTCGAGGGCGCCGACGGGGCGCCGCAGCGTGGTCTCGAAGTCGGCCAGATCCTTGCTGGCGTCCTCGAACGTGACGGTCCCCGTGGCGACCCGTGTCAGGTCGTTGGTGGAGGCGATGTCAACGGACAGCAAGGCTCCTCCGAAGCCGACAAACAGATTCTCGTAGGGGACGCGGACGCGTACCTCGACGAATCCCGTCTGGCCAGCCTCGAGCGCCAATTCCTCGGGAATGACCTCGACATCCACGAGGTGAAGTCCGCTGGTGCGCACGTCCACGGCGTACGTATCGCGTGCGGCGCCCGTGTTCTCCACGCGGAAGTAGTACGACTTCTCCGAGCCCACCTGCAGGAGGGCAGTCTGGTTCGACGGCTCGACCACGGCGTTGTACGACGAGATCGACACGCGGTCGATGGCGAAGCCCTGCTGGCCAGAGGTGGGTGGGGCGAACGTGAAAGCGAACCGGGAGTCTGCGCCGCCGTTGAGGAGGGGGGTGGTGGCGGTGTTTTTCTTGTCGATTTTGAATCTGAGCATGCCCTGCTCATGGTCATCGTCGTCGGTGTAGAGCGGGGTGGTGGCGATGCGCCAGGCGTTTTCCTCGCTGCCGCTGAACTGGACGCTGGAGGCGAACGGGAGGGGGTCCGCCGCGCCGCGACGAACTTGGAGTTCCACGGCGTGGCCCATTGCAGCAGTCATTCCATCGAACCTGGGCTGGTACGCCATGGCGAACCGGGGCGCGAACACGCTTGAGCCGTCCCGGATTGCCTGCTCCCCTTTCCCTTCCTCGCCATCCTTAACGAGCCATGAGAGGTTCCCGATGGAGGGCGTCGTGGCGATGGATGTCCCGGGACCGTACATTCCTTCCATGGCTCCCACGAAGAGGCTCTGCCCGCCGAAGTCGTCCGAGACAGCCCACATCGGCGCCGTGGTCGTCCGACCCCACCCGTTCTCAAAGGGATCCTGGGAGAAGTCGTCCTGGAAGTAGAGGGGCGTCATGCCCACCATGACGTGGGCATAGGCGTTGGAGCGTTGGCCGGCCAAAAGGCCTGCACCGTCGACTGCTGCAGCGAAGCGGTAGAATCCGGGCTCCGGCGTGCTCCAGTTCCACGTCAGTGACGTCGTGCCGTCCGGACCCACCGTGACGGTCACCGGCACCGCAGTGATGTTCGTGGCGATGCCGTCGCCCCCGTCCAGCTGGGTGACGTTGAGCATCACATTCACGGGGTTGGTGAGCGTCGCCGGGCCCGTTTGAGGATGCGGGACAAGCCAGGCATCGAGCCGCAGCGTCGCGTTCTCCTCCAAGTTCACCGTCGGTGGATCGGCCGACAGGCCGGCCTGCAGGACGCCGCGCTCATTGATGGCCGCGACGACGAACCGATGCTCGTGGTCGCCGAAGTTCTCGTCGTTCACGAGGGGATTGCCGGAGCCGTCCACGAGCCGGAGCGCGAACTCGTAGCCCCGTTGCACGTCGGGGAACGTGATGTTCACGCGGTAGTCGAGGCGATCGAAGCTCTGGCCCACCGCGAACAATCTCTTCTCCGTTCCCGTCACGGCGCCGTTGCCTGATGTACAGGCCCATTCAGAGGTGGACGTAGGCGCGTGCGTGCACACTTCCACCTCAGGCCCGTCGGCATTGCCGCCCACCGCCAACTGGAGTCGCACGACCTGCTCGCGGCCTAGGTTGCGCAATTGGCCCGTCAGTTCCATCGTGCCACTCCGGCGGATGCTGCGGTCGACGAGCGGTTCGTCCGGCAGCACCGCGACGTTGCCTCCATACTTGATGCCGACGAGCTGGAGTTCCTGGATCTTCCAGTGGCCCTCGTGGATGCTGTCGTCCGTGCCGGCGCGCAGGCGCAACTGCACGGGCTCGCCCACCAAGGAGCCGCCGGTGATGGTGACTTCGTCGATGAGCCAGCCGGCACGTGGTTGGTTCCAGTTCGCGGGGTTCATGTTCGTGGTCTGGGCCTCGAAGGCGACGCGGATGGTCGTCCCCTTGTACGTCTCGGCATTCAGCATAATTTCCCTGGGGGCCCCGCCCCAGACACAGGATCCACCAGAACTCTCATCGACTTGTTGCCATGCTCCCGCGCGCTCGCCCACGGGCGGCGGCGCCGGCGTGATGGCTTGCACGAGGATCCGCGCCCTGTCGTTGCCATGCAGGCAACGATTCTCAAAGTAGGTCAGGCTGAGCTCGTTCCCGACGATGTTGCTGAGGTCGATGCGCGGTGTGACGAGGCGCTCCCACGCGTCCTCCTCGTACGTGGTGCCCAAAGTGGGGTTGGCGGGATTCATGAGGTGCCCGAAGCGCCACACGTTGCCCGGGGCGCCGGTCCTGGTCTCGACGGTGGCGATGCCCCAGTCCTCCGGCGTGGCGGTGGCGTTGGAAACGAAGGCCCAGTTGTTGTGGTTGTTATTGAGGGTGCCGTCGTAGAATCCATACTTGGGCGTGATCGTGTTGTTGCGGAGGAACGGGATGACTTCATGGATCGTTTCGCTTCCGTCAAAATTGGGTCGGAACACCTCCATTCGGACGTTGCCGATGGCCATTCCACGGGTGAATCTGTCTTGAGCTGGTTCGAACAACCACTCGACGCTGAGGTTGTAACGAGCCTCCCCGGGGACCGTCTTGCGTTCCACAGCCATGGAAATATCCTCCGTGCCCCACCCGGAGAGCTGTTGTCGGGTGCAGAAAGTCCGGTCGTTCGGCCGGTTGACATTGTGGCGATCGAGGGGGATTGGAATCGGAGGGCCACAGAGGTCCTCCCGGTAGAACCGGATGTTCCCCCCGTAAGTGGTTGGACTGTGGTCCGCAGCGCTACTGCCCACCGTTTGCTTGAGGCGCCGGTCCGGGTCGGGACCATAGTAATCATCGGGGTCGAAGACGAACACCGCCCCTGTCCCGCTCATCTTCCAGGCCGTGAAGTTGATGCGGGCCTGCCATCCTTCGGGGACCGTGGCATTGACGTACGCCTCCAGGATGTCTGCGCGCGAAGCGCCGCCGGGGCTCCCCGCGTAGCTGCCGGGGGTCCACCAGTACCCGCCCTGGCCGTCGAGGGGCGGGGGGTTCATTTTGTTGAGGTTCTCGCGGTGCCAGCAGTCGTCGGGACATGAACCGCCGCCGATGGCCCAGGTGGGGTGCGTGCTGTTGCGATCGGAACTGGGTGAGAACGCCGGATCACCCCGTGAGCCGGCCATGTGCTCCTGGCTGAAGCGCTCGAACGTCACGTCCCTGGCGAAGCCCGGCAGCCGCGACATGTCGAACTCGTCGATGACCCACCCGTTCCTCTCAGGGGCGCGGTCGCGGCTGCTGCCGGTGAACGCCCGGTTCAGGTCTGAATCCGTGGGGTCGTTGTCCGGGACGAACGGTCCGTGCGCCGCCACGGCCCCCAGGGCACCGCTTTCTGGGACCAGCACATGCCACGTCGCGTCGTCCAGGCCGCACACATCAGGTCCGCCGATGCACGCCTCGGCGCGTGCCCCGTCGTACCCCTTCTCCAGGTCGTAGTTGTGCGTGATGACGAGGCTGGAGCTGCGGAAATTGGAGAGGTCGGTGGGCGGCAGCGCCACGACCGCGTCCGTGTTGTCCAGGTACTGGTCGATGGCGGGGTCGCCGAACTGCAGCATGCGCACCAGCCGCGTGTCGTCCTGCTCGATGCCCAGGCCCGTCGTGGAGCGCCACGCCGGCCCCGTGCCGGGCGGCTTCGACTCGTGGACCTCCACCGGGTCGCGGATCCCGATGTCGCTGTGGATCCCGCCGCCCATCGGCTTGAAGGTGTTGGAGTAGATCGTGTCGAAGGACACCAGCTTGATGGACTGCGAGCACGCCGCACAGCCACTGAGGCTGGCAGTGACGAAGTAGACGCCGGCCTCCCTGAGGTGGATGAGCTCGTCCGCCGGCTTGTCCTCCTCCGAGACCAGTTCCTTGAGTGCCAGGTTCGTCCACGATTCATCATGATCTTGGCCCGGCTTGGGTGATTCGCTGATCCTCCACTTCTCTATCGTCGCGGTGCCGCCGACCGGGAGGATTTGACGCTCCAGGACCCGATTGTAGACGACCACGTTCCCGCGGTTCTGCACGATGATATCGACGTCGCGCGCAAACGCTGATCCATCGGACGTGCGCCCCTGCCGGGGCTGGATGTCCATGTTGAACTCCAGAACCTCGTTGCTCTTCACGTTCGCCACGATGTCCACTAGGTCCAGCTCCAGCTCATGCGTCTGCGTGGCCTCGTTGATGGTAAGCACGCCGCTCGGGTGGAAGACGGGATCCTGGCCGGGTCGGACGTGCTCCAGCACCAGGCAGTCGTCCGCCGGATCGTCCTCCAGGAGGATGTTTGGCTCCAGTTCGCCGACGACGAAGGCGCAGAATGACATCACGTACGTCCCCTCCGCGGGCAGGTCGAAGGTCACGTTCGCGAAGTCCTGTCCGCCCGGCGGCGCGCTGAAACCGTCCTCTGGCCGCACCTCGTAATGGAAGCGCACGGAGGCGTCGTTTGCGTCCTGGAGGGTGACGTTGAACGCGACCTCGGACAGGGGGAAGATCCCGTCGTTCTGGACCGTGATCTTGGCCTCGGCCTCGCCCCCTGGCCCGAAGCCGAGCTGCGTCCAGTCGTATCCCTCGGTCTCGATGTTGACCCCGATGACGCTCAGGTCGAACGGGACGGCGGTGGCCTCGGAGATGCTCATGGCATTGATGAACCAGCCCTCCGCACCACCGTTGGGCAATTGGGCCCTGGCACTGTTCCGGGCATCCCCATGGACTGGCGGGGGGAGCTCCAGGCGGAACGCGAACTGCACGATGCAGGCCGCCTCCTCCCCGTCTTCGTCCGTGCACTGCGTCAGGTCGCGTG
The DNA here is from genome assembly GCA_964643795.1 of uncultured Halobacteriales archaeon. Lineage (GTDB taxonomy): Archaea > Thermoplasmatota > E2 > JACPAO01 > JAHFTW01 > JAHFTW01. The sequence goes on from CAZXUC010000001.1 coordinate 42,362, forward strand.
TCGTCAGCGGCTGTGCCTGCCGATAATCTAAATACATGAAATTATGCAGTTCGAATTTCAGTTCCTCCATTTGTGCCGCACCTGTTTGTGCCGCACCTGTCCGGAAATTCTGAACCGGCGGATTCAGCGGCGTGGCCTGACGGGGTGGCAGCCACACCGGCATGAAGGGCGTGACCGGCTTCACATCCTGCGCATCGGAATCCAGGAACCGTACCATGAGCATGGCCGAGTCGATGAAACTGGGCGAGGCGGCCTCGCTGCTCGAAAACTTGTCAGCGGCAGTCCCGAATTCGTTGGCATCGTACGGATGCAGCTTGTAGCCGTGATTGATGGTCAGATTGCTATAGGTCTGAGGGATTCCGAGGGCGGGACTCAGGAGATACTCCAGGGTCCCGTTCGCCCGGTCCTCGTACTTGTAGATGGATGGGTTGTTCGCTGATGGCTTCGCATGCGTGTAGGAGCCAAGATCCTCGTCCAAGTGCCACGTCGCATGCGGGGCGCGGAACTCATCGACGTCGCGAAGCTCCCACGTGGGGCAGCGGAAGCGGCGGTCGGTCTCGTTCTGGACCGAACCGAGGTCGCAGCCCTCAGAGACCAAAGGTTGGTCGTCGTAGTCAAAGGGCGTCCACTTCCGGTCGTCCTCCTGGCCGCCATAATATCTTTCAATCAAGAACGGGCAAACGACCGTGTCCCTAACGATTTCCAATGTAAAGTGTATCGGTGGGACACTACTGCACGGCAGCCTTCCATTGCCCACGACCGTCCCATCCTCAAGGACGATGGGGAACAAAGGCTCATCCAGGTGGTCGTACAGAGGGTGGTCCCCGTTGTCGTCGTCGTCGGCAAGGGTGCCGGCCTCGTTGTCTCTCCCTAGCGTCGCGATGAAGGGACTCGGGTCCGGGTAGAAGCGGGCAGTGACCAAGAGGACCCCGGTCTGCGAAGAGGGCGACACGAAATACGAGAACAGGTTCCCGTACCCCTCGTCCGGTTCCACCCCGCTCCACTCGAGGAGGGTCATGGTCGCCTGCTCCGAGTCCTCCGGATGAGCGGTGACACGGATCTTGGCGACGCGCCACAGGGGACACGCCCGGTCGTCCTTGGGACACGTCGAGGAGGACATCACGAAGTCGAGGGCCATGTCCGCCAGGCGGGCCGCGGGGATGGTGTTCACGCCAACCGCGTCTTGCACTATTGGCCCTCCTAGCGCGCTCTCATACTGCAGGTTGGTGACCGGGACAAGGATGTCCTCAGCAATCCACTGCCCGTTGTAGTAGGCGTTCCGGGTCGCCGTGCCCCCGACGTTCAGGATGGTGTTCGCCCACTGGCCAGGGGCAAGGGCGGTGGTGCCAGCTGTTGGATGTGTGGTGACGCGCTGGTCCTGAGGCAAGGGTTGCCGGTCCACGACGCGCACCGACAACGACTCCTCGGGCGTGTTGCACCCCGCGCTGCGGCACCGGAGGTCCTCGGCATAGTGGAGAATCTCCACTTGCACGTTGGCAATCGGCACGTCGCGCCGGTCGGGGTGCGGCAGGAACTCGCCGCGCAAGCCGACCGTGGTGTGCGCCGGCAGGGATTTGTTGGACATCTCCAGGACCTTCGCGTAGCATACGTCAACCCCAGCGACTTCGGTGCACGGCGGCTCCACATTGACGCGTGATTCCGCTTCCCACTTCGTGCCGAACTGCACGGCCGTACTGATGTTGCCGACGTCGTCGAAGCTGTCCCTGAACGCGAGGTCGGGCGCCGTGAGGACGCCGAGGTTCACCGACTTCATCTCGAAGAAGGACTCGCCATTGTCAGGCCGGCTGGCGTTGACGTGCAGGGTGTAGAGGCCGGCCTTCGACGCCTGCACGGGCCAGACCACCGTGTGGTCCGCGCCTGCGGGGACGGTGACCAGCTTGCTGTAGACATCCGAGGTGAGATTGCGTCCCTGCTCCCACTTCTTGGTGGGCTTGTTGCCCACGGGCGTCCAGTGGGCGCTCAGGTCGAGCACGACCGTCTGGACGTCGAGGGCCGCGTTGTGCAGTGTGATGATGAGGCCGACAGGGTCATCGCGGGCGGCCAGGCTGCGTGAGGCCCTGATGCGCTCGGCGAGCCGGATGTCCGGCGCCTTGCCCTTGACGGTGAACCGGAGCTCGTTGTCCGCCGGGTACAGGTCCAGGGCTGTCGTGGCATTCACGGTGACGTTGTAGGTCCAGTCCGACTGGATTTCGAGGCAGCCGTCGCCGTCGGCGAGCATGTCGACCTCCCGGGCCCCCCCGGACCCGAGGGTCACGTCGACCGAGCATTCCACCTCCACCACCATAGTCTCGTTGAAGCCGCGGGCGGTCATCGTCACCTGGACATCCTCCTCCACTTGACCCCGGTTCAGGACCAGGACCGAGAACGGGTCGCTGCCAAGACTCACGGGAGAGACGCCTGTGCCTACGTTGGGGTAGAGGACCCGGTCCAGGCGCACGTTGTGGCGGTGCGCGGGCCCCTCGATGCGGACGTTGCTGACGTCCCAGCCGTAGAAGCCGGCGCCCGTGTCGAAGAGCGTGTCGTCGTTGAAGTCCGGTGGTCCAGGCCGCAACGACGTCTGGACGCGGAAGTAGAGGTGCACGTCTTGGCCGGCCCACGGCGTGAGGTCGAACGCCTCCTCCGTGAACTCCCGCTGCGACCCACTGAACACGAGCAGCGGCAAGGAAGCGGTGGGTGGCATCTGGTTCAGGTTCAGCGACGACGACCCCATGGAGACCGAATTCTCCGCCCGCAGGGGCTGGAGTTGCTCAAAGCATGATGCCGGCATGCATGCGACCCCGCTCCCGCTCTCTAGGGCCCGCCGGTTCTGCTCGGTCTGCAACACGACGGAGGCGAAGTGCGAGGCCCCGACGACGGGGCCGGTGGCGGAGGTGGTCGGCGCGTATGCAAGGTTGAACCGGTGGTCGATGTAGAGCACGATGTGGCCGGGGTCAGAGGGGCCGCCCGTGGCGGGGACGCGGTTCTGGAGGGTGAGGTCGCTCTCGTCCCTGATGCCGGTCTGCTGGTCGATGTTCGGCGTTGTGCCTACAAAGTAGCCGACTCCCCCGTACCCGGGCACGTTCCGCCGTTCGGGCGGCACCGAGAGCTCCGGCAGGCTCTGCAGATTGATGAGGGGCGTGTCGACCGTGGTGAAGGCTCCAGGAATGTCATACCCGCCCTGGCCACCGAAGCGGTACCCCCGATCGATGTCGCCCCTCTCATGCACGGGCTGCTCCGTGGCGGTGCATTGGTTGACGCCCAGGGTGTCGTTGTTGACGCATTGCGTTAGCGCCATGGGGACGTATCCGTACTCGACATCGTGGCCCGCGGCGGATTCATCGAGATGCCAGCCTAGCCCCTCAGTCCAGTTGCCGAAGCCGCCGGTGCGTTCGTCCTCGTTCGTGCCGCCCACGAAGAGGTCATCGAAGCGGTCGTGGAAGAACGTCGCCGGCACATCGACGGCGTCCAGGTCGAGAAGCGGATTGAGGTCGTCGGTCCCTGCCACGCCGTGCAGGTGGTCCGCGGCCCGGCGCACGGCGGCATCGAAGAGGTCGGCGGAACCCTGTGCGGCATCGGGCCCCGGGAATCCGCCGCTCAATAGGGGCATGACGGTCCCCGGGGATCCGCCGCTCAATAGGGGCACGACGGCGCCGCTTGCAAGCAGGACAAAAAGGACGGCACTGGCGCGGGCTTTGCGGGAGCGGATGGGGGATTTCATCGTTGGTTCCTCCTGGATCGAAGGAAGAGGGCGGCAAGGAAGAGGGCAAGGAGGGGCATTGGGCTGGGGGCATCCTTTGCATCGGGGCTCGCGGATCCCCCAAGGACGGTGGGGCCGTCCAGTGACCCGAGGGCTGGCGCGCGCAGGAAGCCCGCCCGGTCCTCGACCTCGACGTGGAAGACGGGCGCCGCGTCGCGCAGGGTGGCCGCGGGCAGGCGCGTGGCGTGCTGGAGCGTGCATTCGACGCGGCAGTCCTGCCCTGGCACGGGCGTCATGCGACGTGGCCCGTCGCCGAGGATCAGCCACGCCGGCGGGGCGGCCTCCTCGGCGTTGCGCAGCTTGGCCGTGAAGACGAAGACTGTCTCCTGGTTGCCGGTCTGCGGGCGCACGGCGACCGATTCGACGCGGGGACCGCTCTCGGCTGCGGGGACGAAGACGTGGACTACGTTGCTGGCCAGCCCGTGCCGGTCGCGTGGATCGACGGCCTGCACGAAGTAGCGGTAGGTCATGCCGGGCAACGCGTCGGCGTCCACGTGCCCAGTGGCGTGCACGGTCGAAAGCACCGCGAAGGTGCCGTTCTCGGCGCGGTGGACGGCGTAACGGAAACCCTGCCCTGCGGGGGCGTCCCATTGCAGGTGGACGGCGCCATCGTGCACGGCGGCGGTGAGGTTGCGCACGGCGGGCACTTGGGTGGTCTCAGGGAGGAACTCCCACACCTGCTCGATGGATGCGTCGTGCCCCGCGCGGTCGCGCACAGTCACGTGGACGCCGTAGGTGGTGGCGGAGCGCAGCGCCGTCAGGTCGAGCCCGTGCTCCGTCCGAAGAATCTGTGAGGTGGCTTCCACGGGTCCGCCCGGGCCCTGCATCCGCAGCACGACGGTGACCGGCTCGGACGCGTTGAGGCGGGCAGTGGCGGTCTCGGGGCCGGTCGCGCGCATCACGACCTCGAGCGTCGGGGGCGTGGCGTCCACGACCACGGGGACGCTGGTGGTGCGCACGTTGCCCGCTCCGTCCTGGACGCGCAGCGGCACGTGGATGGTCCCCTCGGCCTGGGCGCCGGGCACCTGGATCTCCAGGGCATGGCTGCCACCGTCCTTGGTTAGGACCGCATCGTCGCCGCCGCCCAGGCCCGTCGCGTTGGCGGCCACGCGGGCGACGCCGGTGTGCTCGTCGTTGGCCTCCACGCGCAGCGTGATCCACTGGCCAGGGCGCGCCGCCTCCTGACCATACGGATAGGCGACGCTGGCGTTGAACGCCGCCGGGAGACCAGGATCGTACAGGAGGGTCGATGAGGCGCGGGCCAGATTGCCCGCCACGTCAGATACAAGCGCCTCCAGGGTCCGCTGGCCGGCCCGGCCGGGGTCAGGGAAGTCGACATCGAACCGCAGCACGCCGTCGAACCGTCCATCCTCGTCGGGGAAGTAGTCCGTCAGCGTCGCGACGGGCACGCCGTCGATGAACAACCGGGCACCCATCACGTCGATTGGGTTGGCGTCCTCCTTGACGCGCACCAGGACCTCGCCGGGCAAGGTGCCCACGACCCTCCGGTGCGCCGGCGACACGATCGCCACCTCGGGGGCGGTGTTGTCGACCAGCAGCCCCGTCGTCTCGGACCAGACCGTCTCGCCCAGGTACGAGGCGGTGGCGTTGAGGCGGTGGACGCCGTCCTGCAAGGCGCTCGTCACGAGGTCGAGGCCGAATGCGTGGCCTTCGGTCTCGTCGTCGAAGATCACCTTGCCGGCGTCGGGCAGGCCGGGCCCGTGCAGGCGCAGGCTCACGCGGGGCTGGATGGCGGTGCTCGACAGGACCCACGCCTCGCCGCGCACCTGGTGCAGCCCCGAGATGGTTCCTGGGGCGTCAGGATCCTGGAGGTCCAGGCGGACGCCATGCAGGGTCTGGAACAACCGCAGGCTGGAGAGTTGGCGCGCGGCGGCGTCGGTGGCGTTCGTCGCGAGGACGCGGTAGACGTACTGTGATCCCGGCGCGAGACCCATTAGCTCGAAGTCGTGCTCGGTGGCGGAGGTGTTGCTGTACGCGAGGAAGGGTTCACCGGAAACGGAGCCTGTCCAGTATTGCAGCGTGGCGTTGCTGGGCACGGCCGTGGCCCAAGTGGTGTTGAACGTGCGGACGCCCGGTTCCTCCTGGACCACATGCGGGTCGAGGCGGGGGACCCCCACGGCGATCGTTTTCACGGTCTGGTTCACGTTGCCTGCGCTGTCACGCACGAAGACGACCAGGTCCAGCGACGTGTCGCCCTCCCCGACGAGGTCGACGGGGACGCGGGCGGAGCCGCCGCACCTGAAGCGGAGGAGGCAGGGGTCATCGTCCCCTGGGGACGTGGCGGATGAGTTGATGCACCAGGCGTCTTCGTCGGCCGGCTCCTGCGACGTGGCCTCGGATGCGTCGATGCACCAGGACAGGCCCCGGTCACTCGAGCCGGCCACCTCGGGATCGAATCCGCCGGCAAAGACTGTGACGTTCTGGCCGTTCTCCGCGTGGAACTGTCCCTCCGGGTACTCGACCCGGATCGCCATCTCCGGCCTTGTCTTGTCCAGGATGACCGTCGCCGGGAAAGCGTTCTGGGCCTCGTTGCCGGCGGCGTCGCGGACGTTGAACATCACGTCCAACGGGCCCTCGGGCCACCCGGCCGCCACGGTGGACCAGTCGTCCCAGGTGACGTTGTACGTCGGCAGAGCCTTGCTGGTATCCCTGATGTCGTCCTGGATCTTCACATGGCCTGGCCCGTAGACTAGCTGGAAGGAATTCTGGTCCAACACAGCGTTGTTCGTCCACTTGACCAGGGCACCCGGCGGCATGTCGGCGGTGTCGCTGATCGTGTAGGTGAGCTGAAGCCGGTCGCCCACGCCGTTGAGCCGGGGCGGGTCGAGGACGTTGAGCCAGCGCTCGCCGTCCACGACGAAGCCCACGCTGCCGACCGTGGGCCGTTGCAGGTCCGCAGTGAAGTTGGCGTACACCGGCAAGCCGCCGACTTGGGCCCAATTCGCGGGGAACGTCCCGTTGCCGGACAGGGCAAGTTTCCGGTCCCGAGTTTCATTGAGTGCCTCGCCGAGGCCCAACGCGCCGCCGTCAGGCTGCACGGACGAGTTCGTGCGGACCCCGCAGGCCGGCATGCATTCCAGGTTCCCCATCGTGTCCTCGCCAAGCACCATGACGTGCTTCGTGCTGCCGTCGGCGATGTTCAAGGTATACCTGGCTGGACCGCTGTGCGGCCGGTCGGGACTCACAGCCATCCGCATCCAATTGATGGCGCCATCCGTGCTGACCCCCTCGAAGACGTGGTATTGCCGGTCCTGGATCCCGGGATGGGTGGCCAATCCGAACTCCAATGCGAAGTTGATGGAACCGTCCGTTTCGGTGGGTGGGTTGGCTTGCACGTTGACGACGGCCCCAGCGTTGCAGTCCTGCGAATCGGGGACGTAGACGCAGCCGGCCGTGGGGGTGTCCGAGTACACGCGGACGGGGAAGGAGACGCTGTTGACGCGGTCGACCCAGTTGACTGAGTCCTGGTCGGGCGAGTCGAGGTCGGTGGCACGGATGTGGACCAAGTACTCGCCGCTGGGCACGGCGTCTTGCCCTGTGCCTATGCCGGCCCCGTCCCAGGTCCATTCCGTGCCGCCCTGGACAGCTTCAACTTTGCTGAAGACCCGTTGATTCGTGTCGTTCCGGATGTCCACGGCGACAAACGCATCAAACGGATTCCCAACATCATCGAACAGGAACGGGTCCGGCGTCACGTTGAACCCGAATTCCAGATGGCCTGGGATTTGGATAACGGGGTCAGAGGTGTTTCCGAACGGGAAGGGCGAGAAGGATGTGTTCCCGGTCTCCAAGTTCAGGATGTGCGGCGGGTTGTTCACCGCGACATTGACCTCGGCCTCGACGTAGCCGAGCGCCGATTGGGCCCCCTCGTGCCGGTAATGGACCCGCACCTGGATGCGGTACTCGCCATCCGGGTACAAGTCCGTCTCCCACGCCCGCTTATGGAGATTGCCCGTCACGTCCTGGGCATAGCCCCTGAACGTCAGGCCGTCGCCGCCGTTCGTGAGGTACTCCGTGAAGAACTCGACACGGTCCACCTCGAACCCGTTGGGCTTGGCCGTGATGTTGGCGGCCATCTCGACCTGGCCTTGGACCTTCTCGCCCTCCCCGACCGCCACGCCTCCGACGTGGACCTTCGCGGTCACCTTGAAGGCCTCTTCCACCAGTGACTGCAAGGCGCGGTTGGCGGCCTCGAACATCGGCGCATCCACGCCGGTGCCAAAGGATCCCTGGGTCCACCGCGCGTTGTTCCGGCCACTGGACCCCAGGTCGACGCCCACCAGATCCTCCACGGGTTCTCCACCGCTGACAAGCGGGGTCGCGAGGAGGTTGAGGTTTCCGTATCGGTACGTGTCGGCGCCCCCGAGGTCGACGAACAAGCTCAGCGACGGCGTGCTGATCCCCCCCTCTGTCGGGAGCGTTCCACCACTGAACCCCTGGGCACCGCCGTTGGCGGAGTAAGCGTCGTTGCCGCGCACGTCCATCAGGAGTCCGTGGCCCGGCAGCGAACCGATGTGTGCCCCCTGGCCCCCCTGGCGGATTGTGTATACGTCATTGCCGTCGGCATCGACCAAGACCCCGGTGCCAGGCCCCCCCGAGACACCCTGCGCGAACGCGTCGCCGCGGTAGGTGTCATGCCCCGCCACGTCGAACAGGACGCCGATGCCGCCAAACGGTGACGCGCCCTGGAGCCACTGGCTCACCGGATCGTCATCGTCGTCGCCGTCAGGGTCGTCGTCGTCGACCCGATCCCCGCGCGCCGTCGTCGCATCGATGTAGCGCTGGCGGACCTGCCAAGCGTCGCTCGCGACCGGGGAGCTGGAGTCGCCCGCTGTGTCAATCCACGTCGCCCCGGCGCGGGTGTCCAGGGATACGGCGTCGATGGCGGGCTGCGCAGCGTTGTCCTGGACGAGGTGGGAGGTGCCCGTTTCCACATTGTACTGCATGACCTGGTACTGGCCAGGCTCCGGTTCGGACGTGTAGAGGATGAAGTCGCCTTTCTCGGGGTGGCTGGCCACCACGGGACTGTGATGGTCCCCCGGCCCCGTCGTGATGACCTGGCTCGTCCCGGTCTGCCGGTCGTAGAGCGTGACGTGCCACGAGCCGTTCACAAGCGTCTGCCACACGACGTGGTCCGCCGCGATGCGTGGCAGGAAGTGGACACCACAGTCGTCGGATAACCTGGCCTCGTTGCCGTTGACCGTGTAGTAGAGGTAGATTGCCCAAGCCCCGGCAGGGCAACCGTCATGGGCCCGGTCGTCCTGGTACACGACGTATCCGCCGGAAGCGTCGGGGTGCGTCTGGTTGCTTCCCAGGGCCGCCAGGGCCGTCGCCGCGTCGTGCAGGGGTTTGTCGGGGAGAGTTGTTGCAGCGTCCCTGGCCTTGTGGTAGAGGCTCCAGGTGCCGTCGCGGTCGTCCTGCCAGACGATCCGCTCTTGGGGGTTGGAGGTGAGGAACGTGGCGAAGCGGGGATTGATCTTGTTGCTGCTGGCAACAGATACCTGGTCGGGGTCGAGATTGGCGCAGCCATCGAAGTTAATCCTGTAGAGGTCCCAGAAGCCCGTGTCTTGGTCGAAGACTGAAGTCGCAATCCGACCGCCCCGCACCGTGGTGCCGTGCACCGTCGAACCGCCCAGCGTCGTCGCGCCGCACGGATTGCTAGCCACATTCTTCACCATCAGGTTCCACGCGCCGTCCTGGCTCCACGGCACGACCAGCTGCACGGGGTTGCCAATTACGGGTAGATTGACGACCGCATCCGAATCCAGTGGCTGCTCAGGGGCGACCGACTGCTCCCACACGACCAGCCCTGCGTCCACGCTGGGCCGGCGCAACTGCTGGGTGTCGTGGCGGTACGTGTCGTCGCCGCTCTGGTCCCACAGGACACCCCAGCCGAGCAGGCCGAAGCCCTGCGACTGCGAGCGGGCGCTGTAGGCGTCATCCCCGGCCTGGTCGAACAGGCCGCCCACGCCCAGGAACCCCGCGCCCTGAGCAAGCAGACCGCGCGTGTGGGGGTCCGGCGCGCCCCCGTCGCCGAAGCCGGGGATCTGGGCGACGTACCGGTCGTCGCCGGCCATGTCGATGAGGAGGCTCGCCAGCGGGTAGTTGACGGCGGGGTCATAGACGACGCCTGCGCCAGACGGAGTGGCGCGCAGCACGGTGGCTCCGGCATTGTTGCGGTAGGTGTCATCGCCGGCGGGGTCGATGAGGAGCGCGTAGTCCTCCAGGTAGGTGTCGTGGCTGGTGGACCCGGAGTCGGATTTGATCTGGAACGGCCCCAAGCGGAAGGGTTGCCCGGAGGACGCGTCCAGGAGCGTCGCTGCGTCATCGCGCCCGGAGTCCAGGAACACGGACGTGGCCAGGGTGACCCCCGTGGGCACCGGGCTGCCCTGGATGGTGCCTCCAGGAGTCACGCGCATCCAGTCGTTGTGGTGGGCGCTGCGGTCGGGGGAGCCCTGATTGCCCGTGGTGCCGACGTACTTGTCCTGGCCGCCCGCGTCGACGAAGGCGGCTAGCAACCCACCCGTCGCCTCGCCCTGCCGCCCCACGGGCTGGTAACTGTCCACGCCGGCGAGGTCCAGGAACAACGCCACCGCCGGCGCAGGCACGGCTGCGCCGACTTGGAGTGGAGCCGCAACCGAGACGCCCTGGGTCGATGCGTTGTAACGGTCCGCGCCGTCGGCGTCGAGGAGGATTCCAGTGCCGCTCGACATGCTGGGGACACTCCCCTGGGCCATTGCGTCGGTGTGGGCGTGGTAGGTGTCGTCGCCGCCGGCGTCGAAGAGCAGGCCGGTTCCCTGGGGGGAAGTGGCCACGCCCTGGCCCCCTTGCGCGCGGACACTGTACTCGTCGTTGCCGAGGAGATCGATCAAGAAACCGCCGCAGCCCTGCGCGCAGCGCGACGTAGCGTCGTAGACGTCGTTGCCGCCGACATCGAGCAGGAGTGCGCTCAGGGTCGTGGGCGGTGATGGCACACCCCCGATGGAAGCCTCGGCCATGGTGTCGATGGAGCTGCCGGCGCTGTTGTTGTACGTGTCCCGGCCGTCCAAGTCAAGGGAGACGAAGTACTCGCAGGATGGCACGGTAATCGCGGCCGTGACCTCGTTGGCGGCGCCGTCGACACTGCTGAATTCCAGGGTCGTCTCCTCCAACGCCTCGTGCTCTTGGCTGCATGTTGGATACGTGTTATCCACCACGTCGCCCAGCACGAAGAGTCCCGGAAGGCGGACAAGCCACGGGGAACCGGTTGGGACGCCTTCCTCCTCGACCGGCACGTCTTGCGGGACGCCGACAGGGTAGTCGTGCTCGTTTTCCGGATTTGTTCCGACCTGCTCCTCGGCCATGCGCGAATACCCGTCGCCGTCCTCATCGCTTGCGTCCAGCTGGCGGCCCTCGATGAACTCCTCGTGGTCGGGGACCGGTGGCAACACGAAGTCCACATCGCAGGCCCCATCGTGGTCCAGGAAGACGCCGCGCCCGTGCTTTCCGGGAGCCGTCCCTGCCCGCTGCCTCAGCTCGCCGGATGTGTCTAGCGGCGGATCATTGAGGGGGTCCCCCGTCGGCCGCAGGCTGGTCCAGCACGTTCCGTCCTCGAACGTCGTGCCCTCATGGTCGGGGCGGTCGTATGTGTCCTGGCCGTCGAGGTCCAGCAGCACTCCCAATGCGATCCCGGCCGAATCCTCCCCGGCCGAATCCTCGGTGGGGCCGAAACCTTGCTGGCCGCCCCGGTACGAATCGTCGCCCGCGCCGTCGACGAGGATTCCGATGCTCGGGCCCTCGGGCGTCCCCCTGTAATAGCGCTCCGGAACGTCTGCATCGTCGAAGCCGCTGTCCGCCCGCTGGGCAAACCCTCCGCCCTGCCCATGGGCATCTTCGGCCTCCAGGAAGTAATCGTCCTCGCCCGAAACGTCAACCAGCACTCCCACCCCGAGCACCGTGCCGAGCCCTTGGGCACGGTCTTCGGCCGTATAATTGTCGTCTCCGGCCAAGTCCAGGAGGACGCCGATCCCGCCGCGGGCGCCCGTGCCCTGGGCCAATTCGGACGCCAGGTAATCATCATCCCCATCGCCGTCGATGAGGATGCCGACGCCCGGCGGGGCGTCGACGATGAGGATGGTGAACCGCAAGACGGGGGCGGGCGTCATAAGGATGGGGACGCCGCCCCCGTATCCCTGCGCCTCTTCGTCGGCCTCGTAGCTGTCGTTGCCGCGGCGGTCCCACAGGATGCCGAGGCCCCCTACAGCGGCGCCCTGGACCCCGCCGGGTGCACTGGTTGTACTCGTGCTTGGATTCAGGATCCCGCCGTTTTGGTAGGGCATATTGTCCGACGGGAACGAGACGGGTTGCTCGTACTCGTCGTCGCCGTTGAGGTCCAGGGCGACCGAAACCGCTGTCGGGTGGGCGAAGACCACGGTACCATCGATCGGACGGGTTATCGCGGGCGAAGAACCCCCGGCGTTGTTGCGGTACGTGTCCCGTCCCCCGAGGTCGAGGGTGAGCATCTGGCCGCGCGGGTAGACGGGCCCCATCGCGTTCGGTTGGGCGATTCCCATTTTACCGGAATCGAACGTGGTTTCACGGAAGCCGGAGACCACCACGGTCTCCAGGAGCGGGTCCATGAACCACACGTCTTTGTGGTCGCCGTCGTCATCGCAGTAGGCCAGGGGGGAGGCGGCCGGGCAGGAAACGGGGTCGAGGTTGGGTTCGCCCGGAATGGACTGGGCACTGGCCGTGCCGATGACCTGGAAGCCCTTGACGGCGGACCACGCCTTCTTGTACCACGGCTTGGACGGCGCCGAATCAGGCGCGGCGAACTCCGGCTCGGGAGAGCGCACGTAGCCGGCCCACACCTCCAACTCGTGCGCGGAAGCATCCAGGGCTGCAGCGAGGGTTGCGGCGGCATCCAACATGGCCGTCTGCGCTTCGTCCATCGCCGCGTAGTGGGCGCGCAGCGCCTGCACGTCCTCAAGGCCCACGGGCTCTCCGGTAAGCAGGCGCTCGACGGCCGCGGCAGCGGCGGTGGCGCGGTCGGGGTCGGCCTGGCCGGAAAGCATGGCCTGGGTCTCCTCGACGGTCCCGAGGGCATCCAGTTGCGCGAGCAGGATGCGGGCGGCGTTGCGCTCCACCTCCGGCGGCAGTGCTTGTGCACCCGCCGCGATGTCGTCGCGCACCGCGTCCTCGACGACGATGCCGTAGCGGGCGTACAGCGACAGGACGGCGTCGCCCAAGGCGCCGCGGGGGGGCAGAGGCGGTGCCTCGGCGGCCGAGACGGACAGGCCGTTGACCTGGCCGGCCATCTGCATGACCTCCTGCAGGTCCGCCTGGGCGTCAGTGACGCCCTGGCCGAGGCGGGCGGCGTCGCCGAGCTTGCCCGGCGCGTCGGCGGGGCTGACCGGCAGCAGGGACTGGCCGTAGTGGGACCACAGGATGCCCCACGCCTCCAGCGTCGGAGCCGACTCCTGCACCGCCATGACGACGCGCACTTCCGCCTCGCGCACGGCTCGCGCGAGGGCTCCGGCATCGCCGGACGCGAAGTCCGCGGCGTGCAAGTCGAGCTGCGCGCGCAGCAGGCCCGCCTGGTTGGCGACGATGCGTGCCGCCGCCACCTGCATGCTGTGCGGGAGCTGGTCGGCGCGCGTCAATTCCGCTTCGAGTACCTCATCGACGACCACGCCGCTGGCGTCGCTGCCGCCCAGCGCCCCGACGAGGTCGAGGACGGCGGCGCGCAGGGGATTGTCTCCATCAGGGGCGGGCAGGGGTTCGACGGCGCCAAGGGCCGTGCCCTGGATCCCTGCCACTGTGTGCAAGGTCTCTGCAAGGATCGAAAGACGCTCGATGGGGTCCATGGCGGCGATGCGTTGGGGCGTGTAGGGGCCGACCAAGGCGTCGATGGCCTGGACATGAGGGTCGTTGCGTGCCGTCTGCTCCCGCTCGCTCCACGCCCGAAGCGTGGGCATGGCGTGGGCGACGGCGTGGGTGGTGATCATGCCGGCATCATCGATGAGGGACTTGTCCACCTTGGCGAGGAGCTTCGTCACGGCGTCGATGGCCGCTCGGTTCTCGCGTGAGTCGTCGCTTGGGTCAAGGCGGCCGGCATGGATGGCGCCGGGGACCGCGACCAATTGCGTGTACTCTTGCGGGCTCAGGCCGGAGACGGCTTCCTTCTGCAGGAGACTCGCGTCGGCCAGGGCGTACAGGAGGACCGCGATGGCGACCTGGATGTCGTGGGGCATGTCGTCGACGGCGTGCAGGTCACCGTTCTGGTGGAGTTCCGCGGGCTCCAACAGGTCCAGGGCGCCATGATACGCCAACACGGCATCCCGCAGGGGCGTCGCCGACGAAAGCGCATGGGCCTCGTAGAGAGCGGGCAGCACCTGGGGGGGTGCGTTCACGCCGAGCGCGTGGCTTGCAACGGGAGCCGAGGTGTCCGGCATCGCCCCCACGTGGGCCAGCATGCGCAGCAGGGACTGGTCGTCGCCGCCGAAGGAGCCATTGTGCCAGAAGTCCCAACCGTCACCGGCGTCCGGCTGCACGGGACCCACGAAGTCCGATCCGGGCGTGGACCCCGCCGTTGCGGGGGGAATCGGACTCCCGTTTGCCAGGGTCGCCAGGGGCGTTCCGAGCAGGAGGGCGACGAGGAATCCCGCCAGCACGGCCTTGTGAGACTTGATTGCGGCGTTCATTGCGAATCCCTCCAGGCCTGGTCGAAGTCGATGGGACGCTTCGACGCCAGGGGCGCTGCGGCGGCCGCCAGGATGCGGCGGCGCGTGCGCAGGCGCCCGAAGGAGAGGGCAGTCAGCAGGAGGGGGGCGAGGGCGGCCGCAGCCAGCAGCCACCAGATTGTCATTATCGTCGTCAGATGCAACGAGAGGAGGGGCACCAGGAAGGCCAACCCCACCAGGATGCCGCTCGTCGCCAAAGTCGCGACCTGCAAGCGCCGGTGGCGCATTGCCTGGCGCTTCATGGCGCGCAGGTCCACGACCCTGCTCACGCGACCACCTCCCTGCGCCAGGAACGCAAGCCATTGACCGCAGCGGCCGCGGCGCCGATGGCCACCGTGAGCGCGGCGGCGACGGCCCACGCGCCGTCGGCCAAGGCCGCCACGTAACCGTTGCGCAGATCGTAGGTGCGAAGCTCCTCGTGGTGGATGCCGCCGGCGTCCACGGCCACGATGCGGACATCGTGGGGCCCATTGGCCAGGGACCGGGTGTCCCAGCGCAACTCGTAAGGGGGCTGTGACTGCGAGGCCGCCAACGACCCGTCGATGTGGTAACGAACCTCCAGAAGGTCGTCGCTGCGGACCGCGGCATCCGGCAAGAGGCGAACGATGCCCCGTGCATCCTGCGCCGACGCCGCCGCCCCGGTGCCGTTCCCGCCCCGGACCGTCTGCCAGGCGGTCGCGGACTCGTGGCCGGCCGCGTCGGTGGCCACGACGCGCAGGGTGTGCTCCGCAGCCGGCAGGCCGACGAGGACGTGGCCCAGCGCCGTGGGAGACACGTCGTGGCGCTGGGTGCCCCGCTCGATGCGGAGGCTGGCGACGCCGCTGGCGGCGTCCAGGGGCGGCGAACGCGCCCAATCGGCGCGGATGCGTCCGTCGGACAGGACGCTCCAAGCCACCCCGGGGGGCTGTGGGGGCTGCGAGTCGATGGACACCTTCAGGTCCTCGACGGCCTCGTTGCCGGCCGCGTCGGTGGCACGGAATGTGATGGCATGGAGGCCGTCCTCTTGCAACGCCACGGGTCGCAGGAAGGGTCGCCACGCACCCGCACTGAGGCGGTATTCCAGCCGTTCGACGCCGGACAGGCCGTCCCCGGCGTCGGCGGTCACGTTGACGAATCCAGTGAACCAGTCCGCCAGGCCGCGGGGGCCCGTCACGGCCACCTCTAGCTCCGGCGCCTCAGGGTCGTAGGCGTGGCGCAGCTGTGTGCGGGCCACGTTGCCCGCCCCGTCGGTGACTTCGACGTGGATGGTGTGCTCCCCCACGGCCTCCAGGGGGGCTGGCCCGGTGTGGTTCTGCCAGGACTCGTTCCCGAGGCGCCAGCGGATGTGGCCGGGGCCGCTGGGGCCCGCATCCGTGTGGTTGACGTGCAGGCTCGGCGCCTCGCGGTGCCACGCTCCAGTCGGCAGGTGCGGCTTGACGGATGCGATGAACAGGGGCGGTGAAGTGTCAATGGTGATGTTGTGGACCGCCTCGGTCGTCGTGCCGGCGCGGTCCTGCGCGACGACGTGGAGGGGGTGGACGCCGGGTGCCTCCAAGGGGACCTGGAACGTCTTCGACAGGCAGGGGTCGTCGTCGGTGCAGGCCAACGGGGTGAAGGCGCCGCCGCCGATGCGCCAGCGCAGCGCCCGCAAGCCACTGCCCGGGTCCCCTGCGTCCACCGTGACCGTGACCGGTCCCGCGTGGGCGCCCAACGCGGACGGGGCGGGGTCGGCGTCGAACGACAGCGCAGGGGCGCCGGTGTCGACGAGGACGTCGAGCGGGTTGGATCCCTTGCGGTTGCCGACCAGATCGACCGCGTCGACGCGAAGGGTGTGAACGCCGCCACCGAGCCCCTCCACGAGGAAGGAGGTGGCTCGGGTCTCGGCTGCCTTGACGCCGCCGACGAAGACCTCGTAGTGGCCCACGGCGCGGTTGGCGTGCTGGCCGCCCAGCGTGTCGTCGGCCGGCGACCACGCGAGATGCACGGTACCGTCGCCGGAGAAGCCGGGGAAGGCACCGTCGTGGTGGAGCGGCGGCGCCGGGATGGACCATTGCGGGTCGGCGTCGTCGGAGTCGATGGGCACGTGGACATCCAGTTCCTCCGTCCCCACGAGGTTCAGGTGGGTGTGGTTGGCGTTCGTGCCCTGGACCACCGAGACGAAGTATGGGGAGAACGACACGGTGCCGGCGACGGTACGTGCCTGCCCGGGCAGCAAGAACGATTTAGGTTGGCCGAGCGGCACCGAACCGCTTTCTTGAACGACGCCTGCGACATCCCGGAAACTCGCCATCACGGCGCCGCCTCCGTCCGCCGTGACGTTCAGCGCGACGGACCAGAACGCTTCGAAGACCGCCGTGCCCTCGAGGCGGACGGAGCCACTCGACTGGACGGTGTCCTCGAGGCGGACGGATGCTCCTTCAGCCGCGACCACGGCGTCACGCGAAGCCGTGATGCTGCCGCCGACGAGCGTCAACTGGGTGCCGGCCGCCACGCGCACGCCGTCCCGGGCGGTGATGGCGACGTCGTGCAACTGGGCCGGTGCCTCCATCTCCAGGGCGGTCGCGGAGGACTGCAAGGTGAGGTTGTCGACGACGATGCCACCGGCGACCTGGAGCGATGCATGACCGGTGATGGCGCTGTCTTTCACCTGCACGGATGAGCCCGGAAGGAAGCGGATGTGAAGTTTGACGCCGTCGGCCGCCTCGATGGTGGCGTCCATCAGCTCAAGGGAGCCCGCCACGGTCAACGTCCCATCTTGAGTGAAGCGCACCTTGGCGTCTTCGATCTTCAGTGTGGCTCCCGTGGCAACGGTCCGGTCCCCACTGACGTCGCAGTCGTCCGTGATGTGGGCCGACGGCGGGCACGCGCTGCCGGAACCCACAGCCAAGCCGAGGGTAGCGATGGACGCCACAACGACAAGCGGAAGCAGCCGGCTCATCACTTGTTCCTCGACCTCTTGAAGGCGCCTGCCAGGGCCACGAGCGCAAGGATAGGCAGGGGGAGCGCCGACACGAATCGGGAACCACCATCATGGTCCTGCAATTGTGGATCCCCCACGAATCTCTCCACGTAGGCACGGTTTCCGGCCGCATCCGTGGCGATGATGGCGATGCGTACGGCATCTTCTGGAAGTCCTATCGTCTTGGACCACCGGCCCGCCCCATTCCCTTCCAGTTCCATGTCAAAGTCCTGTGCACGGCCCTCGCGGCCTTCGATGCGCAAGACGACCGAAGCGAGGGGTGATGCGTCCTGGATGGTCGCCTTGACGTCCACCGTGTCGCCTGGCTTGGCCCCTTCCGGGTCGAGGCTGACGGCGTCGATCTGCGGGGGAGTGCCATCCACAAGGAATGAGAAGGTCGCACCTCCAGGCGCGCCCAATGCATCCTTAACCCGCACGGAAAGCGTCAACTCGCCCTCGGGCCAATCCTTCGTCGCCAACTGCAGGGGATTAGTCATTGCCCCCTTGACCGGCGTCGCCCCCGCTGCGATGGTGTATTCGAACTCGTGGACAGGCAACTGGCTCAGGACCGACAACACGACCGGCGTCCCGGGACGGAGACTTGTGCCGTTTTCCGGTGCAATGAGTTGGACGTGTGGTCGATCTGTAGGCAGCACGCGGACCTCCAGGGTCGTGCCGTCGTCCGCGTTGTCCGCCGCGTTCCCGGCCTCGTCCATGGCCCAGACGTACACGGTGTGCACGCCCAGGTCGTCGAACGTCAGGTTGGCGCGGAACGTGCCGACCGGCCCGTCGCCCGCCATGGCCTGCGATTGGGTCCCGTTGGGGCCGATGGCGATGACGCGCGCCTCGGCGATGCCCGTGGTGTCGTGAAGATCGACGGAGAACGAGACGTTGCCGCCGGAGAGCACGGCCGTCGCGTTGGCCGTGAAGTTGGCGATTGTCGGGGCGCCCGTGTCGTGGATGCGGATGCGGGTCGTCTGCTCCACGGCAAGCGTGGGCAGGGTCGCGTTGGCGGCGCGCAGCGTCACTTGGACCTCCCCCACGAGCGGCGTGGCAGGGATCGTGAAGTTCCAATCCACCCAGTAGTCCTCTCCCGGCGCCAGCGTGACCTGTCGGTGGGAGGCAGGCTTCCAGGGCGGATCCATCTCCAGAATCAGGTTGAGAGTGTGCGGCCCCGCGCCTGCCGCATTGACGACCCGGAACGCTGGGTTGTTGCCCAGGGTCCCCTCGAACGTTAGGTGCTGGGTGGGGATGGCCTCCCGACTCGGGGGTGCCGTCACCGTGATCCCGAAGTTGAGGACCTGGACGGCCCCTGTGACGACGTTGTCGCCATCATCATGTTCCTCGATGACGTCGTCCGGGTCGACGGTGACTGTGTAGGTGTACGGTCCCGGCGTGGTTGGGGTGAAGTTGACGTCCAGGTCCTGCCCTGAGTGGCCCGTCCAGCGGTCCAGGGCCGGCAGGGTGTGGTTCTGTTTCTTGAACTCCTTGCCATCGGGTCCGCGGATGACGCTCTGGACCAGGACCGGCGCCCCCGTGGCGTTCCAGCCCTCGTTGGAGACGCGGAATTGGAGCGTGGCGGGGTGGTTCGCGTACAGGTCGGGCGGCGTCGTGAACGGGTCCGCCTGGGCCACGAGCAGGTCGGGGACGGAGGGGAACACGTGACATCCGTTCATGTCGTCGAATTGGTTGCCGTTCGCGGCGTCGATCAGTTCCAGAACAAAGAAACTCCCGTCATTCGCTCCAAATGACTGCGGCGCCTGCACGGCGACCTGGACCGTGTTGCTGCCCAGGCGATCCAACGAGTATTCCTCGTTCGTATCTGCCCAGACAGTCCAACCAGGCTGGACCTCATTGACGGAGAGGAGAAAGTCGCCCGCTACGTTGCCCTCGTTACGCAGGGCCAAGTTGAACGTGAAGTGCTCGCCGGGGTGCACCGCGAAGGCGCACGGATGCGATTGTGCGAACACGGGCAGGATTGGTGGGAGCGTGGGGACCAGCCGGGGATGGGTCCGGGGGGCGACCATGAATGTGAGGTCCCGGTCGTCGCTCGTGATGCTCTCGTCGCCCGGTGGGAACCAAGCGGTCCCGTTCTCGGAGTAGGCGCGAATCGTGGCGCTGTGGTCACCGGGCAGGGCCCACGTGGCGGGGGTCAATCCCTCCCAATCGTCGATGTCAAGGAATTCGGAGGGCCCAAGCGCATAACACGACGCAGCCAGGCTCCAGTCGTTTGGCAACTCCGCCTCGATGCAGAGGGTGTCCACGTCGTTGCCCGAATTGTGGAGGAGGATGGGGATGGAGACGGGGATTCCCGGCTCGGCGTCGAATTCATGATCAGGGTCCATGATGTGCAACTCGGCGCCGAACACCGTCGCGACGCCGAGTTGGATGAGGTGGCTTCCATAGGGCTCATCATCGGGCGCATCGGGGTCGCTGGTCGTCACGGTCCACGTGCGCGTCCCCGCGAAGGCCTCTTGCGCCACCTGGACGCTCACCTGGAAGGCCCGGGATTGCCCGGGCAGGACCTGAATCAATCCGGAAGGGGTCACCACGACGGCCACGCCCTGGTTCTCGCCGTCGGTGAGATCAGTGGCGACCTGGACCCCCTCTGCAAACTCAGTGGGATTGTACACCGTGACCGTGTAGCTCCTTGAATCGCCAAGGAGGACGTCTTCGTACGAGGTGTGATCGATGTTCACGCGTAGACTGGTGCCGTCCGTGACCGTCGGCGTGGGAATCTGCGTCTGATCACGGATTGGGGCATGCAACCTGGACTCACTCGAGTCGACACGCACCATGAGATCCAGGGAGCACCCGACCCAGTACTCATTGCCTGGTGCGGTCGCATGCACCACCACCTGGGTGGACTCGCCCGCCCCCAGGGACTGTTGGTTCAGGGAGATGTCGATATCCCAATCCAGCGGAGACCCGCCGTTGCAGTTCTGCGACGGTGTGGCCGTGTAGTCCAAGTCCGGCTCGTCGCGGACGTTGCCGGTGTTGGTGAGGGTGAAGGCGGCCAGCGTCACGTCGCTGCCCTGCTCGATGCCTTGGGCAGGGTTTTGCCAGAAATCCCGGATCTCGAAGTCGTTCAGCTGCACCGGCCTCGTGATGCTGGTGGAGGTCACGTCGTCCTTCATGTCCCCGACCTGCCGCCAACCGTGCAGCGTGAAGTTCACCGTGCCTGCGGTGGTTTCAAGCGGGGGCCCCGCCCACACCCACGTGACGGTTTGGCTGTCCCCCGGCTGGATCGTGAAGGTCCGCGTATCTCCTGCGTTGGTGATGCCGGCGTACTTGGCTCCGATGTAGGCCCAGACCTGGACGGGGACATTGCCGTCGTTGACGATGTCCCCCCACACGGTGTTGTCCCCCTGGGCGACGACGGTGGAGTGGGTCGTGGCCAGGGAATCGAGGCGGAACGAGATTGCGTCCGGGACCTGCGCCGAGCCAGCCGGAAGCAGGGCGGGCACGCCGGCAGCGACAAGCAGCGCGACCACGAAGGCGACGCGGCTTCCAGACCCCGGAATGGGTCGGCGGATGAAGGCCAAGCGCCGCGGCAGGGCGACCGGCCTTAGCGGCCCGCCTGGACCAGCCGCCTCCTGGCCGGAAAGCGCTGGCACTGGTAACCTGGACACCATCTGGACTCCTCGACACGAGCCGTGCTAAAGACAACTTTCACTACATCCTGTAAATGACCGGAAGTGATTTAAATCAGGTCGAGGCCGGGCAACGGCACCCGCCGGCGGCAGCACCGTCCAGGGCGCTCGGATAATCTCGAATGAAGACAGTCGCCGGCCGGGCCTGCCGGAAAGTCGAACACATGACTACAGACGCAACGGCAAGACCGACCTGTTTGCGGCCCTGAAGGTGGCGATGGAGGGGAAGCCGGGGCGAAGGACTGGACCCACAAGGTCCCGTGAGGCGGGCCGCTTGCCGCATTGAAGGATTAACCAGATTTGGTTGGCGACGATGTCGCCGGCTAACTTAGTGAGCGCACACAATCTGTGCGCCAAACGTCAGGTTTCCCTGCGGTTCGCGGGGGGCATCGAACTTTTCCAGGACGTCAGCCCCTTGCCGGCCTGCATCCTGCAGGTCTTTCGGATTTCCGTAGAGCCGCACGACGACACGGTCCAGCGGGAGAAGCTCGACCGTGCCCAGTCCATCCCTCCACACAACTTGGTAAGGGAGATTGAAACTCCAGGACAAATCGTCATCGTGGACAGTGGCCCCTCCATGTTCACCAAAGGACCAAGCTCCGTTTTCGGAGCGGCTGAGGGCACGGAAAATGTCGAGGGGGATATCCAGCGTTGAACTGAAGGATTGGCCGCGAGACAGGTTTCCGATGTGGCCATCTTGCCAGGCGCGGGCCTGCGAGCCGTCGGCGGCGATGGCAAGAAGAAGAGTTTCGACAGCCCGCTCCGTCTCAGAGGGCCCAGGGCCCCCTTCTGCTTGCGTGCGAACGTAGCCGGTGACCTCCGGCAGCCGCCCCTCCCTCCACTGGACGCTGACCTGACCCTGCTCGTGTGCCCATGCAAGCGTCGCAAGCCGGGCTTCTGAGCCGAGCCGTGCCTGTAGGGGGTGTTGGCTTGCAAGAAGAAGCCCTTTCGTCGCAGCGTGGGATGAGACCGAAGCGCCTGGCTGGCCATCCCATTGCAGCAAATCTTCGCTGACACCTTCCTGCGTCCATGAGACCAAGCCTCCGTTGGGCTTGCAATCGGACAGGCAACCGGAGACAAGAAGCGCCGCCAATAGCGCCAGTGCTAGAACGATGTTCCAGTTGGTGGAGTCGAACCGCATATGGCCGTGGCGCATGTCGCAGTAAGTTATACTTGTTACTGATGTGCCCCGCAAGCCGGTCAAGACGATAATTGGAGTCCTTCGAGCGTAACTGTTTAGCTGGTGCGTCATCTGAATTTCTCCCGTCCTGATTTGTCTTCAAGCGAGGAAGAGTTTCTGGCGCAGCACGGTTTCTAAATTTAGTTGTGCGAAGGGGTCGAGGGCGACGGGTCGATGTGGACTTGGGCGCCACCGGACGCCTCGGCCCCATCCGGACCTACACCTTGCCCTGACTGCCGGTCATGGGCAACCGTTGGGCGTGCAGGACCGGCGTGGGGAAGTACTTGCGGTGCCGTCCTTCGGTCACGACATCAATCAGGCCGCAATCCTGCAGCTCACGAATGAAAGTGCTGACGCGGCTTGCGGGCAAGCCCGTCGTGCGCGACACGTCTCCCTGACCCAAGCCTGGAGCGTGCAAGACTGCCCATGCAATCAACGAACGCTTCGGATGCGACAGAGCCGTGATGGCATGCATTTCCGCGGATTGGACCCCGCCTTGGCCAATCACGTAGTGATGCCTGGTCTTCCCAAGAGAGTGCACAGAAACCAGTCCCTCCATACCGAGGACCTTCACATGGTGGCGGACTGTCTCACGGCGCAGGTCCATGCTCGTAGCTAGGGCATCTAAAGTGATTCCAGGATGCTCACAAATCAACCGGTACGCTAGCTCGCGCAACGGGTTCTCCAAGACGCGCGGGCCTTTCTTGCGCGAGAAAAGGGCCCCCAAGAGCCAAGCCAGTGGAGACAAGGCGACCACGGCGGAGGCCACGACCATGGCCCCCGGGTTTTCCCAGAACCAATCTGTCGGCTCCGTCCACGGTTTCGGAACCAATCGAGCGTCAGATTCTGGCGTCAACTCGCTCGGCGGGGGGCGATTTGCCTGTTCGGAGGGGAATTTTGGTAATGGACTGACCGACTCTTCGGGTCCCTGATCCTGAGCCGCCGGTCCGTCTTGCTCGGTGGGGACCTCGAGTCCAACCTCGTCGCCGGCCAAAGACTCGTCGTCGGTCCTTGGGATGACGTCTTCCATGGTCGTGAGCACCGCGTTCGGCATGGGCGGAGCGCCACGATGTGGCACGACGTTGAAGGCGTCCTCGGGCGCAGCCGGGGGCATGGCTCGGAACTGTGTGGGAAGACCTTCCAATTGGAAAGCGGGATGCCCCAACGACCGTTCAAGCCCGTCGTACTGATTGATCACGATGTCCGCGATGGACCAATATGCGTCCGAAACGGTCCGCTCGGCATTCGTTGGGGCGTCTTCCACCCGTTGGGTTTCGTTGGCCGTTTCCTGCGCCACCTGCCAAAGAAGGAAGACAGTTTCGTTGCCATGGCTCTCGGCCTCGTTGACCTGACTTTCCGCTTGCTCCCCCACTCCCTGTCGGTCAGCCCATCCAGCAAGGTCTGTGGCCTGGGCCATCGCCGTCGGGAGCAGGCAGAACGCGAACAGAATTACTGCTTGTGTACCGCAAACGCTTTTCGGCATCGAACCACCCGCTGACGCAGCACATATTCGGGTCATAAAGCGCTTGTTGTCCCAGTCGAGGCTCTTGTGAGGGCGCATCACCCTTCAAGACAGCTCGCGGACTTGATTGGCGCATTCCACTATCCAAAACGACCCGGACGTCGCCGGATCAACGCCACAGCGACGCCCAGTGCGGTCAGGGATGCTAGGACCCCACCCCCGGGCGAACCCTTGCCCTTGCCCGTGCCCTCGCCGCCGCTTGTCTCGGATGCCGGCTCCCGCGCGATGACCGTCACGTCAAAGGGAACCATCGTGGTCTTCGTCGCATCGCCCAGGGATGTTGCGATGGCCTGCAGTTCGTAGGTCGCCGTGCGGGCATCCCGTCCCACTTGGACTGACGCGGGGACCGACCTTGTTGCTCCTGGGTCGAGGCCGATGACTAGGAACGTATCGCTTGCCCCTTCGAAGCTGACGCTCCAGCCCGCCACGAGGGCACCAAGCCTCAGCCGATAGGCATCAGGAGCGTTTCCCGTGTTCTTGACGGTGAGCGTGACGCCATGCGACTGCAGGGGGGCCGGGTTTCCCTGCGCTGGCACGGCCGTGAGGCTCACGCCAAAACGGGCCCCGATCGTAACTGTGATGTCCAGCGCAGCGGCGGAGTCGCCCGCGACCCGGACGGCCGCCTTCGCGTTGTCACCGTCGCGGGCGCTGGCGGGCGGCGTGACCGTGACCGTGAAGGCCGCGTCTTCCCCGGCGTCGAGAGTGAGGCTCGTCGGACTGAGGGACGCCGTCCACCCCGGCTTGTCGACCGTGACGGCGAGTTCGGCAGTATCGCGGCCGTTTCCGACGTTGGCCGCGCGCCCCGTCACCTGGGCCGGGACGCCGCCTTCGCCGCCGACGCTCAGCGCCCCATCCGGAGTCAACGTCCAGCGTTTGACCTGACCAATCGTCACGGGGATTTCGGCGAAACCGAAGCCGCCGGATGCGAACTGGTAGGTGACGCGAATCGTGGCATCCCCGTTGGCTTGCCCGCTCGGCACCGTAACGTTGAGGTTCCACGTGATGCCCTGGTCGACTCGGATGGGCTTCGTTCCTCCCGTGCCGGTCACGGTCCACCCCGGCGGCGCCGTCGTCGTGAGGGTCGCCTGTTCGTCGCGGTTTCCGGAATTGGCCAGGCGAAGCGGAAGCTGCGTCGTGGCGCCAGGAGTCACGAGGAAAGGGACGGGGAATCCGACCGTGAGCTCATGCTTCGCGGTGTAGAGTATCACCTGCTGCCCCGCGGCCGCAGCGGCGTGTTCCCCGGTTGCATCGATTGCAATCGCGGCGAAGGCCGCGACGCGCGTGTCGTTCCACAGCGTCGCGAGCGTGGCATCCGCGCGGTGCATCCGGACCGTCGTCCCCGCCCGGCTCAGCACTGTCGAATGGTCGCCCGCGAGCGCCAGCTCCAACACCGGCGCCCCGAGGTCGGCGCTCGTTGCCACGAGGGCTTTCGCGGTCGCGACGAGCAGCGGATTCTGATAGAATCGGATCTTGTTGTCTTGGCCCGCCACGAGGAAGTGCGTCGCGTCGCTCCAGATCGCACCTACATCCTGCCCGGTCGTGGTGGGCCGCGTGCTGTAGGCTGGCGCAAAGGGTGCCACGTCCGAGGCGTCGTTGAACAGCGCGACTTCCCCGTTGGAGAACGTGGCCACGGACCAGTGGTTCGAGGTGGAGGAGAAGGCGACGGAATTCGCGCCCGCCAGGATGGTCTGGCTGCGGTAATCCTGCCCGGTGGCTCCGAAGCGATAGTGGTCGCCAGCGGTGGCTGCGACGCGTGCGCCATCAGGGCTGATGGCGACCTCCGTGGCAGGCTCCGCCGTCGCAGCCATCCAACTCTGGGTGACGATGCCACCCGCAGCCCACGCATAGAGGTGGACGCGTCCGGTGTCGGCGCCCGTCACGGCGCCTTGCGTGGTCCCGACGACGACGTGGCCGCCCGACGGCGTCATGGCGACGTGCTGCGGGATCTCCCCGTCGAGCTGCATAGTGGCAAGGACTCCCTGGTTCGCGGAGATGAAGATGACTCGACCGTCCTCCTCGCCTTGGTCCCTTGCAGCGACTGCCATACGCGAACCATCAGATGAGATAGCCACCGCCCACGCGTGCGAGGTGCACGTATCGAAGAGGTCCGAGGCGCACGTCGATTCGTCGCTAGTGCCTAACCGCCGGAGGTCGCCTTCAATGTCCCACAAGCGCCAGGTGTCGAGGTTGGCGGTCTGGCCGAGCCCATCGCCGCCGGAGTCGATGGCGCCGCCCGCGATCCAACCGTTGGCCGCCATCGCGATGTCGGCGACGGAGCCTCCGGCTTCCAGAATCGGGCCGGGCTCGGCAGGTGCCCCCAGCACCATGGACGACAGCGCCAGCACGGCGATGGCTGTCCCTGCGACGAAACGGGCGAAACGGGGTGGAACCATGTGGGCCAAGAGGCCTCGCCAGTGATATGCCCTTTCTATTCGGCGGGGGCCGACGGCGAAAGGACCCTGGCCATGCGCTTCTGGACAGCGAGCAGGTTTGCCGCGTTGTCGAAGGGATAGGGGCGCGTCGACGGCGCCGCCTGTGCTGGCGATTTCTCAGAGGTGTTCTTCGGTTTGTCCTTGGGCTTGGACGCCTCCTTGCGCAGGGCGGCGACCACGGCCGGGAGCGCGCGCGTGAGTTCGTCCACGATCGTGACGTCGGCAGCGCGCGCCGTGCGCGAGAGGGGGTTCAGGTCGATAGTGATTACCGTTTTCCCCATGGCCTTCAGGGCTTGGCAGCGGTCGCCGTCTTCGAGGGGGACGAGCACGACGTCGGCGTCACCGATTCCCGTCTTGCAACACTGGGCGCGGTCGGACGTGAGCCCTGGGATATTGAAGTCCGGCGTTTCGCCCAACACTTGCCCTGCAGCGGCGCCGGCTTCCCCCATCGCGGCGACGAGCGCGGCGACCCTTTGGGGGGTGCGATGGAACAGGTTCACTTCGAGGACGAGGCCGGGGCGGGCCTTCGCCACTTCAAGGCACGCGGCTGCAGCAAGCGCAACGACGTTGCCATTGAGCGACAGCACGGGACGCCGGGCGGAATGCAGCAGTCGCGCCGCCTCGATGATTGCGGCGCCGGCCTCGGGCGGAGTCTTTTCCCCAAGCAGATAATCGAAGGCCTCTCCCCGGCCGTGGGCGATGAGGCCCGTTGGGTGGACGAGGCCCGCTGCAACGGCCTGTTTCATGAGCTCCCGGACGCGCAGGCTGGCCGCCCTCGGATGGTTCGCCGGAATGTATGAATTGTCATTCATGTTTTGCTTTTGCCTCCTGTTGCGCCCCACTCCAGCGAAAAATCCTTGGCAACAGATTTCTGGGTAAGCCAGCCGAGACTGACGCGGTCAGCCCATCCGTAGGCGCCGATGTTGGCCGGCGTGATGCCTCCGGAGGCCTCGATCTTGACACCCGGGAAAGCGGCCACGACATCTTTGGCCCAAGCCCGCCCGACGGCTGGTTCCTGGTTGTCGATGAGAAGCCAGTCCGCGCCGGCTTTGGCGGCGGCCAGGGCATGGTCGAGGGATTCGACTTCGCATGTGAGAAGCTTGCCAGGCTGCGCGGCCTTCACCTTCTGAACGACGGAAGCGACGTCGCCTCCTGAGGCCGCGATGTGGTTGTCCTTCACCATTGCCGCGTCGAAGAGGCCCATGCGGTGCGGGTCGCCGCCACCCATCCGGATGGCCTCCTTCTCGAAGAAACGGAAGCCAGGAGTCGTCTTTCGCGTCCCGGCCACCCGTGCTCTCGACCTCGCCTCGGAGAGACGAGCAGCAAGGTCATGCGTCTGCGTCGCAATCCCCGACATTCGCGCCAAGAGGTTGAGAGCGAGGCGTTCACCGGCCAGGATGCCACGGGTCGGACCCTTGACCGTGAGGACGGTCGCGCCGGCGGCGATTTGCTTGCCGTCCGCCACCGTGACGGTGGGTTTGGCACCAAGCCTACGGAAAATCTCGGCCGCATGCTCGGCTCCGGCAACGATGGCGGGCTCGCGCGCGACAATGCGAGCTGAACCTTGTGCGGTCCCGGGAAAAACGGAATTCCCGGTGATGTCCCCGGACCCGACGTCCTCCTCGATGTAGAGGGCGAGCCAGTCGGGGGCCACGGCTTCCCCACTCCCGGGGGGTTCTTGAAGATGAAAGCGAGCCCATAGAAGACGGGCAAAGCACCCGGCCAAACAAGGCGCGTGACCAATAACCTATTAGTCGCCAGGAGGCGGTCGAGGTGCGTGCGGGTCGTTCCGGGCGTCCGATTTGCGCTGCTGGGCTTTGCGCTGGTCGTGCTTTCCCCCGCTGCGGCTGGCGAACTGACCATCTCTGCCGCTGCTCCGAGGGAGATGATCCGCCCCGAAATCGACCAGCGGGAAGTCGTCATTACGCTCACCCTCAATTGCACGGACCTTGGGGCGGGCCTCCAGTCGGGGGCAAAGGCGACGCTGGCCTTGACGGCACCACAGGACTATCTCGTCTTTTCCGGGCCGATGGTCGTCGACGTGCCCACCGACGAATGCATGGAAAATCCAATTGCCCCATTGACGTTCCAGGCATCGATTTACGTCGCCGCCACCCGAAGCGCTCCAGCCCTGGAGCAGATCCAGGTGTCGGTCGACGCCAACATCACGCCAGACCAGGTGTCGCGTCGACTACGCGCATCAACCACGTTTTCGCTTACCGTGGACTACTTCTCGCTTTTTGATGTCACGACCTCCAGAAACCTCATCAAGGTCAACAGCGACCAAGAACAGGTCCAGATTCGGCTCGAGAACTACGGGAACGCCAGGACAGAATTTCACTTCGAGTTCGTCGACCCAAACAATCCCTCCTCAAATTCCATCATCCTGCCCCCGCCGATGATTCTGGAGTCTCCAACGACCGGATTGACGCCCACCGGCGCAAACACGACCCTGATCTTCATGGCGCCCGGCGGCGGTTGGAGCCAGTTGGCCACCTCAATCAAGATTACTCCTATGGCCGCCGACGCCCGCGAAAAGGTCGGCAACGGGCTCACCATCAACCTCCTCTTCCGCGACCAGCGCGGCGTCTTCGAGAAGGACATCCCTGGCTTCGGGGTGCAATCAGGCGCCCTCATCCTCTTGGCCGCCCTCCTCACTCGCCGCCGCGCTTAAGCCAGACACCCCCGTCGCCGCCGCCATGAACGTCGGCATCGTCGGTTGCGGCGCCATCGGCTCGGAAGTCGCACGCGCGGCCAGCGTCCTCGACGGCATCTCGGGCCTTTGGCTCTACGACATCGACCCCGACGCGACGCACCACCTGCGGACACTCCCCCGTGTGCGTATCGCGCCCAACGCGGCCGCCCTCGTCGATGCGGTCGAACTCGTCATCGAATGCGCCAACAAGGGGGTCGTGCAGACGACTGTCCGCGACGCGCTCCGGAAGGGCAAGAAGACGATGCTCCTCACCGTCGGGGCACTTGCGGACGATGCTCTGCGGGAGGAGCTCATCGGCCTCGCCGCGAAGAACAAGGGAAAGATCTACATCCCGAGTGGCGCGGTCATGGGCGTCGACGGCGTCAAGGCGGCCGCCGCGGCGGACCTGAAATCCGTGACTCTCGTCACGACGAAGCCCCCCGCGGGACTCCAGAAGGACACCGACCGCTGGACGCTGTTGTTTTCGGGCCCGGCCCGCGATGCCGTGGAGCGCTTCCCCAAGAACGTCAACGTCGCCGCGACGCTGAGCCTAGCCGGACTGGGCTTCGACCAGACGCACGTGCAAGTCGCCATCGACCCCCTCGCGACGCGCAATTCGCACAAAGTCATCATCGAGGGCTCCTTCGGACGCGCCCGCATCGAGGTCGAGAACCTTCCAAGCCCCACGAATCCGGCCACAAGCTATCTGGCGTCGCTGTCGGCGATTGCGTTGTTACGGCGCATCGTGAGCCCCATCGAAATCGGAGCCTGAAAAGCCACGTTGGGCTGCCACTATCCGGGCCGCGTGTCGATTCAGACAGAAAGCCCTTATATGAAGGACCCAAGTGGCAAATCGATGAAGACCCTGTCCGTCGTCACGGCGCTAATCCTAGTTGCGCTGCTCGTCCCGCAAGCCCAGGCCCAAGCCAATGGCCAAGGCATCACGCTCACGGTCGACGCGCTCAATGCGGCTCAAACCGCGGACGGCATTGCCTTTAGCGTCGCCACGACGATCTTTCTTAACGTCACTGTCGGGTGCGCCAGCGTCCTCTCCGTCGGCTCCGCGACACCATCCGTCGCCGTGACCGTGACGACCAAGCCCGTGTGGCTCAATTTCACGGCCGCCACGATTCCTGTCGCTCCGGGCGCCGATTGCGCCAACCAAGGAGCTCTCGGCTCCTTCAAGCGGTCCGGGACCCTCACCGTGACTCCGTCCTCCAATGCCCCAGGCGTCACGCCAACGACGATTACGTTCACGGCTGTCCTTACCGGTTCGAAGCCGGAACCAGCAGCCTCTGACACCGCCGAGCTCGTCGACCTCAAGGTCGCCTACCGCCCCGGGTACACGCTTTCGCCGGACGCCCAGTTCCCCCTCACCGTCACGGGCGACGACGCGACCTTCAATCTCACCGTGCGAGTGAACGCGAATGCCATCAGCATGGTCATGTTCGACCCGCCGGTCGTCACGGCCGGCACGCTCGACGGCCTCCCCTCCGTCGACTACAATGCCTCCGAGACCAAGATCTTCAAGGTCACGTTCACGCCACCGACGGGCAAGTGGACGCACGCCAACGCGACCTTCTTCGTTTACACGCACTACCGCTTCGGCGGCGACCCGATGCTCGGCCAGAACATCACTTGGCAATTCGTCAATGACAACGAGGACGGCGGCGGCAGCGGCAACGGCAAAGGCAAGGGCGCCCCCGGCCCCACGCCGGTCATCCTCGCGCTCGGCCTGCTCGCACTGGCCTCGCTGCTGCGCCGCCGATAGAGCGAATCGGACGGTATCGCCTGACGAGTTTTTCTCGGCCCGGGCTCTCGTGCGTCCGTGGTGAAACCCTGGTTCAACCCGGAGGCGGCGCCCCGTCGCGTCGCCGGGGGTTACGCCATTCCAGCAAACGCCGTGGTCCCCGGCCTCGTCGTGCGTGACGCTGAACGCCACCTCATCATCGGGCGCGGGGCGACGGTCCAGGGCGGCATCGACCATGCCGGCTCCGTCACGCTAGGCCCACACGTGAAGGTGTTTGGTTCCGTGCGGTCGGGGCGCAGCCTGACCTTGGCGCCAGGCGCCAAGGTCAAAGGCGCGTTGCAGTGTGACGGCCGTATCGTCATCCAATCCAGATGCGTCGTCGATGGCGACATCACGGGCGAAGCCGACGTGCTCCTCTTGGGCACCTCACGCGTCGGCCACGTCCGTTCGAAAGGCGACATCATCATCGTAGGCTCCCCCAAGGCACGCAGCCTATCGCCGGGCGGCCGCATCGTCACCCGCGAATGGTAAGGCGCGCGCTCCACGCGGCGGGCGCGGTCACCGCTGCTACTTTGCTTCCGTCAACTCGAACATAAGGTCGAGGCTGCGCCTCGCAGCCTCGACAACGTCCGCTGGGATTTCCACGACCTGGTCGGGGCGCGGCGCCTGCAGCGCGCCAAGGATACTGGCCAGCGTGGTCTTCTTCATGTGCGGACACATGACGCAGGCGCCGTGGATGCGCAGGGCCGGGTTCTCGGCGCGCAGGCGGTCCGCCGTGCCGCATTCCGTGATGGGCATGACTTCGACGCGGCCGTCCGCTTCGAGCTTTCTTGCATACTCCATCATGCGTTCCGTTGACCCGACGAAATCGGCCTCGAGGAGCACTTGCGGGTCGCATTCGGGGTGCGCGAGGATGACGAGGCGCTTGCCCTCGACGGCAAGCTGTTCGCGCCACGCCCGCGCCGACGCTGCCGAGAATTGTTCGTGGACTTCGCAGGCGCCCTTCCAGATATGGACCGTCTTCTGTCCGGCGAGTTCCTTCGCGAGGTGGGCGCCCATGTACTGGTCGGGCACGAAGATGAGTTGCTTGCCCGGGAGCTTCTTCGCGATGGTGAGGTAGTTTGCGCTCGTGCACGTCACATCGCAGGCGGCTTTCACGGCGGCAGAGGTGTTGACGTAGCACATCACGGGAACGCCAGGGTGCTTCTTACGCAGGGCGACGACGTCGGCCGCCGTAATCCCGTCGGAGAGGCTGCAGCCCGCTGTGGGCTCGGGGATGAGGACCGTTTTGGACGGATTGAGGATCTTCGCGGTCTCCGCCATGAAGCGCACGGAAGAGAAGACGATGGTGCCCTGGGTCGCCTGCATGGCCTTCTTGCTGAGCCCGTAGGAGTCCCCGACCTCATCGGCGACGCCGTACACGATGTCGGGCGTTTGGTACGAGTGTGCAAGGATGATTGCGTTGCGTTCCTTCTTGAGCAAATTGATCTCGAGCGTGAGCGGCGCGATGAGGCGGCACATTTCGAGCCCCCAACGGTCCGGTTGACGGATGCGGGATTCGAGGCGTTGCGCTTCGGCCTCGACCTGCTTGGGCGTCCAAGTACGCGTCGACGTCGCCTTTGGGCGCGGCACCGGCGGCAGGAGGGGGCGAAGGACTGCCATGCCTGAACCTGTCCAGGGAGTCCAGCTGAAAACGGTATGGATAGTGGAGGGGGGGACGAGGACGCGTCGGCGCTGGCCTGCGGCTTGGGCATGGCGGCTCTTCGTCCTGCCGACGCCTTCAAGGACACGGCCCGGCTCGCGCGTCCGTTGGGCTTCGAGATCATGGACCGCGCCGCAGCCGGACGGCTGGGGCGTTTCACGACGCGCCACGGAACCGTGACGACGCCGGCGTTGATGCCTGTCGTGAACCCCAACATTCCCCTCGTGCCGCCCTCCGAGATGCGTGACGTCTTCGGCGCCGAGATGGTCATCACCAACTCGTACGTCATCCACAAACACGATGCGCTGCGCGAAGCCGCACTGGCCGGCGGGGTCCACAAGGTCATCGGCTGGGACAAGGCGCTCATGACGGACTCCGGCACGTTCCAGATGTACGTTTACGGCGACGTGCAAGTGGGCGCGGACGAGATTGTCCAATTCCAACGCAACATCGGCGTCGACGTGGCTACTTGTCTCGACCTCTTCGTGACGCCCGATATGGACCGCTCACAAGCTGAACAGGCAGTCGCGACCACGATTGAGCGCACGAAGTCGGCCGTGGCGCACAAGGGGGAATCACTTCTCAATGCGACCGTGCAAGGAGGCGTCCACCTGGACCTGCGCAAGAAGTGCGCCGAGGCGTACCGCGACCTCGACATCGACTACCACACCATCGGCGGCGTCGTCCCCGTCATGGAACGCCAAATGTATCCAGAACTCGTCGAGATGATCATGTGGTCGCAGGCGGGGATGCGGCACGACCGCCCCGTCCACCTTTTTGGCGCGGGTCATCCGTTGGTCTTCCCCATCGCGGCGGCACTTGGCTGCGATTTGTTCGATTCCAGTTCCTACGCCAAGTACGCAAAGGACGGGCGCATGATGTTCGAGTGGGGCACTGCTCACCTCGCCGACATGGCTGAACTGCCCTGCTCGTGCCCGCCCTGCTCCAAACACGGCGCCGCCGGCCTCAAGGCGCTGCCCGCCAACGAACGGGAGCGCGCCCTGGCCCAGCATAATCTTCACATCAGCTTCCAGGACCTACGCCGCATCCGGGTTGCAATCCGCGAAGGGAGCCTGTGGGAACTCGTCGAGCAGCGCGCCGCATGCCACCCCATGCTTGCGGCCGCCACCAAGAAACTCGGCGACCCCGCGTACCAGAAGTGGCTTGAGATGCGTGAACCCGTCTCCGCGACGAGGGCCCTACGGTACACCGGGAGCCTGACGCATAACCGGCCAATCTTCCGGCGCATCCGTGAACGGCTGCAGTCACGCGTTGTCCCACTTGGCAAGCCGAGCGAGATCGTCGTGGATTCCGAGTGGGCGAAGCGCGGGGAAGAACGCATGGAACTCGGCATGCACAAGGAGCCCGCCATGAAACCGTTCGGCGACAAGCTCGGCAGCCTCGACCCCGACATGGACCATGCCGTCGTCTGCGCCCTCGGCCCCGTCCCCGTTGGCCTCGACGAAGCCTATCCGTTCGCGCAGTCCGTCCTCCCTCGCCTCGACGGCCTCGACCGCGCCCACATGGGTTGGGTCGGCGAAACGAAGGACATCTTCCTCGCCGCCCACGGGTTCGTCCCTGCCATCCCGAGCCCAGGTGGACGGCACGGCAAAGTTGACCTCGACCGCCTACAAGTTGTGCGGACCCTGGATTGGCAATTCGGGGCGGGCGCGGGCGCGGCACTCACCGCGGGCGACCTGCGCATCGAGAAATCGCGTGCCACCGAGAAGATCCGCACGGTCCACCTTGATGGTGAACACATCCTGAGCCTGCGCGCCCACGACGGGTTCTTCACCCTGAAACTCGCCGGCGCACGACGCCTACGTGAGGCACTTCCCGCGCCCGCCAACCGAGTCGTCGTCCACGCGGACTCGATTCCGTTCAACCGCGCCGGGAAATCCGTCTTCGCCCAATTCGTGCACGCCATCGACCCTAGCCTACGACTTGGCGATGAAGCCATCATCGTCGATGCCAAGGATGGCCTCGTCGCGGTCGGTCAGTTGCTCATCGCGCCGGACGAAGTGGCGGACTTCCGCAACGGCATGGCCGTCAAAGTGCGCGAAGGCAGCGTCACTCCCTAGGAAGCGACGAATTTGCCTGTGCCGGGGCGACGACAAGGCGTCATCTCCACCGGCTGCCATGCCCCGGCGCGCTGCGTTCGCGTTGCGTGCAACCAGTTTTTAGTTCACCTGAAACGGCCAGACATGTCCCGACACGAGGCGCGACGTTCCACATGCAACGATGGGGTTGACAGAAGTCACGGGAACCTATATTTCCTGTCCCCGACTTCGCCACTTCCCCGCAACGGCTAGGACCCTTGTGACCCGTGGAGCCGCTGGGAGGCGTGCAACGCAGGTCGAATAGGGTGAGAACCGTTTCATGGGTGGTTGGGAGACATTCTTTGGCCGTTAACGATCTCTTTGGACAATTGCTACAGGTCGTACCCCTGTTCACGAACAAGGAGGTCATGCGTGCTTCCTACACGCCCGACGACCTGCCCCACCGCGACACGGAGATCCGCTCGCTCGGTGCTCTCTTGGTCCCCGCCTTGCGCGGCGAGACGCCCTCCAACGTCTTCATCTACGGCAAGACTGGCACGGGGAAGACCGCATGCGTCAAGTACGTCGGCAAAGAACTCATGGCCAAGGGCGTCGAGATCGGCAAGCGCGTCAATCTCATCTACATCAACTGCGAGATTGTCGATACGCAGTACCGCGTGCTGCAGAACATCGCGAACCACTTCGTCCCGGCGGAGAACTGGAGCCAACGCATCCCCTTCACGGGATGGCCGACGGACGAAGTCTACGAGGCCCTGCGCCGCTACGTCGACGGTTTCGTTCGCATGGATGACCAGCAGTGGACCCGCGACGCGCAACGCAAGCTCGGCGAAGTCACCATCATCGTCCTCGACGAAGTGGACAAACTGAAGGGCGACGAGGTCCTATACAACCTGACGCGCATCAACGGCGACCTGGAGAACAACAAGGTCTCCGTCATCGGCATCTCGAACGACCTCAAATTCACGGAATTCCTAGACCCGCGCGTCAAGTCCAGTCTCGGCGAGGAATCGATGATCTTCGCTCCCTACAACGCCGAACAACTCCAGGACATCCTGAGCCAACGCGCCGGCATGGCCCTCAAGGAAGGCGTCCTCGACGACGGCGTCATCCCCTTATGCGCGGCCCTCGCCGCCCGCGAGCACGGCGACGCACGGCGCGCCCTCGACCTGCTACGCGTTGCCGCCGAACTCGCCGAACGCGACCGCGGTGTGCGCGTCACTGACTCGCAGGTGCGCATGGCGCAGAACAAGATCGAACTCGACCGCATCAGCGAGGTCGTGCGCACACTTCCCACGCAATCCAAGCTCGTGCTGCTTGCCACCATCCTCGGCGAGGAACTGAACAAGGACAACGGCGTGCACACACTCACGACCGGTGAGGTTTTCGACGTCTACAAGGACCTGTGCAAGGCGACGGGCAGCGACGTCCTGACGCAGCGCCGCATCACGGACCTCATCAGCGAACTCGACATGCTCGGCATCTTCACGGCCCGCGTCATCTCGAAGGGCCGCTACGGCCGCACGCGGGAAATCCAGATGAGTTGCCCCATCGACTCGACGAAGCGCGTGCTCGAAGAGGACGAACTCATTCGCACCGTCGTCACGTTCCGGCCGAAGAAGCAACACCGCCTCGGGGTCTAACGCAGCGAATCCACGGAGTCGGGCCACGTGCTCGAAGCCGGCCTCCACACGGCTTACCGCAGTCCGGCGACGGCGGCGTCCACGGGTTCCAGGTTGACACTGTGGCCGTGGTGTGGGAGGCCTGGGATTGCACAGATTTCCACAGAATCTTCACCTCGACCCTGCCACGATGACCATTTTGCATTCCTGCTGTCTGTGAAATCACCCGCCTCCCTTTTTTCGACGGGTGTGACTGCGGCGCGCGGCGCCGCCATCTTCGCCAACACGATTGAACCTCTCGCGGCCGCCGACGCCCAGTCGCAGAACGCGCAGAAACCGCAGAACCCCAGTTCTGTGCGTTCTGCAATTTCTGCGACCGGTCAGGCCGGTTCTGCAACCAATCATTGCGCGAACCGCCGCGGCCTCCGACGTCGCCGGCGGATTCGGGTCCCGTCGCAGACTGATTCGAACGGAACGCGCGTTTGGCTTGCCGCATTGCTGGCGCGCGCGAAAGGGCACCGCGCCGTTTCCACAGATTTCGCAGATGCCACAGAATCTGAGCCCTCGCTTCGATTCAACTTCTGCGACATCTGCGAAATCTGCGGAAAATATGGAGCGCGTAAACTGCGGAAACGTGGCGGCTTTGCTTGCTGGCCGCAGAGCAACCTACAGAGAATCGCGCTCGGCCTTCTTGGCGCGCCGCTTCTGCACGAGCTTCTCCACGACGTACGGGCCCCCCAGTAGGGCGCCGAGGCTGACCCAGAGCATGAGTTTGCAGTCGCCCGGCGCGTTTGCGTACTTCGACGTCCCCGCGAATAGGTCGGTCATGAGCAGTTTCGCAAGGCCGAGCCAGGGGCCTTCGCCGCGCGCCTTGCCGAGGATCCAGTCCGATTGGATGGGCAGGAACGAGACACTGGAGCCGTGGTACTGGTCGGCGCCTTCGGCGTTGTTGTCGCCGCGCGTGATGAACCCTGACAGCTCGGGCCCGAAGCGTGGATGGCTGCGCAGGTCCCCTGCGTATCCGGACCTTAGGCCAAGTGCGAGGAGCCGGTCGTCCTGCAGGTCGTCGGCGTGGCTGATGCCGAATTCAGGCACCGAGAACGTTCCGTCGTCGTTGACCTGCAGCCAAAAGAGAGCACGATGGATGACGGGCGTGCGCACGGTGCTACCGTCAGGACGGAAGACGATGACATCGCCGGCCTTCCCGTAATGGTGTGCCCCGCTAGCCGCGAGGGTATCGACGTCGTGCCTGTCGTCGATGTCGCGCACGAAGATGAGGTCGCCCGGGTCAATCGTACCGATACGGGCGAACCTCTTCGCTTCGCAGTCCTTGCCAAGCGGCGGATTGCCGTTCGTGCAGTGCATCATGCTGCCGGATTCTACGACGACGACGGGTGAGCGGTTCAGCGGCTGCCCGGTGACGCCCCATAGGATCGAGACCAGCAGGAGGATGATGACGGCGCCGCCGAGGACCTCGCGCAGGACGGGGAACGGTTTGTCGTCGCGCGTCAGGAAGCGATGCAGGCCGGGGGCACGGTCCTTGAGGCCATGCCAGCGTCCCGGCTTCGCGTCGTCCACACCCGTGCGAGCGGGCCTGGCATGAAAACCAATCCGTCCCGCGCCGACCGGTCCAGTCTAGGAGCGGACGTAATTCCACGCGACATTCCGTGCCTTCCGGCGCGCCCCTGACCCCAATGGGTTTATCGCCGCCGCCTGTGCGCTGCCCACCGATGGCCAAGGCCAAGCAAGCCGCCGCACGCGCCGCCTCCGCCCGGTTGCCCACGCGCTTCGGGGATTTCCGCATCGTCGTCTACCGCGACGTGCCTACGGGCAAGGAGCACGCCGCCATCATCCGTGGTGAAGTCAGGACGGGCGAACCGGTCTTGGTGCGCATCCACTCCGAATGCCTGACGGGCGACATCTTCCAGTCCCTGCGTTGCGATTGTGGGCCGCAACTGCAAGAGTCCCTGCGACGCATAGCCGAGGCAGGCGCCGGGGTCGTCCTCTACCTGCGGCAAGAAGGCCGCGACATCGGCCTCACGAACAAGATCCTCGCCTACGAATTGCAGGAGCAGGGTCTCGACACCGTCGAAGCGAACATCCAACTCGGGCACCCCGTCGACGCCCGCACGTACGATGCCGCGCGGGACATCCTCAACGACCTGGGCGTCCAACGCATCCGCCTCCTCACGAACAACCCCGCGAAGATGCAGGCCATCCAGGACTTGGGCTTCAATTGCGTGGAGCGCGTCGCGCTCGAGATTGCCGCGAACCAGTACAACAAGGGCTACCTTGATACGAAGCGCGAGAAGATGGGGCACCTGCTCCCGAAGCGTTGAGCCCGTCCAACGCTAGGGGATTTCCGCGCGGGCCCATTGCTTCCGGCTCTTTCGCCCCTCCGCGAGGCTACAGCCACTTCGTCAGGAGGTGCCGCTCGTGGTCCTTGAACCCGCGCCGACGGTACAGGTTGATGGCGGGATTGCCGTGACCTGATTCAAGATGCATAGCCCGGACGCCTTCGGCCTTGCATTCCTCCTCCGCCGCGTCCAGCAGCAACGACCCCACACCAGTATTCCGCTTCGCGTCGTGCACGTAGAGTTCGTCGATGAAGGCGTCGACGCCGTGGAACTCGAGGCTGTACCCGAACGTCAGGACCGCGTATCCGACCACATTTTCCCCGCCGCCTTCGGCCGCGACGAGCACGCGTCCACGTTGCGGCTCGCCCATGAGGCGCAGCAGGGCAGCTCGCACGTCGGCG
The DNA here is from genome assembly GCA_964643795.1 of uncultured Halobacteriales archaeon. Classification (GTDB taxonomy): domain Archaea; phylum Thermoplasmatota; class E2; order JACPAO01; family JAHFTW01; genus JAHFTW01. The sequence continues at coordinate 81,170 of CAZXUC010000001.1, forward strand.
CCGGGCTCGGGTAGGCCTTCATGGCGGTGCAGTTCCACGACGAGCCGAAGCAAGGCGGGGACGTCGGACTCGTCGGCGCGGCGGACCTTCAAGTCGCGACCTCTGTTGGCACGGCACTGAATTGTGGTGCACTTTTGAAAGGGTGGGGCCAGGTGCGTTTCCCCGCACACGCTTGGAGCAGGGCCTAGGCCAACCATTGGACCACGGTGATTATGGCGGCCAAAGGCCTGGCCTCCCCGTGAACGGGCCACAATTAAGAAATAGTGGGCCACAGCAATATGGTGTCGTGGCGAACCTGACCATCACGAAGAAGGTCCGGATGGACCGCGCAACCGCACAACGGCTTGCCCGCGTCGCGAAGGCCACGAACCGGAGCGAAGGTGAGGTGCTGCGCGACGCCATCGGGCTGGCCGAGCACGACATCAAGCGCCACCTAGCCTTCGAGGAGCTCATCCGGCTGGCCCATGAACCCGAACCGCCCAAGATCCGCTTCCAGCTAAAGTGAGATGCGTATCATCCTCGACACGGGCGCAATGTTTCGGCCACTTGCGTTGGCACGGATCGAAGAGGAAGAACTGGTGGCAGTCCTGCCCGCCGTCGCCTACCTGGAGCGGCTGCGCCACTACGTCCGCGATGGCCGCCCCACGACCGACCTGGAGCGAATCCTGTTCGATGCCGGCATAGAGATTGAGCCGTTTGGTGTCATCCACGCACGTCGCGCGGCACCCATCGCCCGTGACGAGCAGATGTGGAAGCGACTGGCTCGCGACATCATGATTGCCGCTCACGTCCTTCCCGGCGACGAACTCTGGACGACGAACCCACGCGACTTCCTCGAGATTGGCGTCCCCGCGAAGCAGATCGTGGCGCTATGATTGGCCTATGACCGCGCCGCGTCCCGCGCGAACCAATCGTCGATGACCTTGCGTGCCGTCGCGCGCTGCGCGGAGGACAGGTCCTTTTCCTTCTCCAATGCCTCGATGAAGTGCTTCCGCTCCCACTCGTCGACGCGGGCATCGGCCAGCAGACGTTGCAAACTCACGACCATGCCGTGCGGAAGGAAGGAGAGTTTGTCCTCGACCGTGCCCAGGCGGAGGCCCTTGCGCAGTTCGTCCACGCGGCGTTCGAGGAAGCTCGCGTGCGCTTCCTCGAGCTTCTTCTCCAAGAACAATGCTCGTGCGCGAGATTTCGCTTCGCCGAGCATGGCGTCGCAAGCCCTTGCGTCCCCTTCGAGCGACTTGTAGCCGTCATCAAGGCGCTTCAGTTCCGCATGGAAAAGGCGGCGCTTGCGGCCCGTGCGGTAGAAGCCGAACGCCGCGACCAACGCGGTGGCGATGAGACCCAGGAAAAAGTACGTCCGGTTCTCGTACTCAGGGTCGAACGGGTGGTTCCAAGCCGTAATCGCCGGGTCGTGCTGGCCGACGAAGAACTCCAGGGGCACGCTGGCGGTCTGGTTGAAGGCGTTGCGGACGTAGAAGCGTGCCGCGAAGTCCTGCTCGATCGAGTAGCGGTGCTCGAAGCGCGGCGACTCCTGCCATTCGATGCCTTCGCCCGTGCCCCAGTCCGCGCCGAACGCCGTCGGAGCGCCCAGACCCGCCTTCTCGAGCACGAGGTTCACATGGAACCGGTCGCCATCCCTGGGATACACCGTGGCGGGATGAGCGGAGACGCGCGGTGACGCTGGCAGTTCGCCTAGGATCGTGATCAGTCCGTCGAGCTGGACCACGCCGATGACACCGTCGGAGACGCCAAGGCGACCACGGCCTGCACGAGAATCGAGAGCATGACTCCAACGCGCTTCACCAGTGCGCTCATCGACCGCCCAGACGTGGGAATGCCCGTTTCCGGCTTGCGCCAACCCGTAGATGGTCCCGTTGGCCGAGACGACGTGGCCATCCGACCAGGCTTGGCCGTCGGGCAGGTCGAAGGCCCACGCCGTCGCCAAGTCCGCGTCGAGCCGGACCAGCCGGTGTACGAACGGGCACGCGAGGCCGGTGCCGGAACGCGCACACGAGGAGAGCAGGGGATACTCGTCCAGCGGGTCCAACCCTTCGGGATACGCGTTTGAATGGGTCCATTCCCGTTGCGCCGGGTCGTAGCTCATGACGTACAATTCGCGGCGGACGGCGACCTCGTCGCCCCACCAGATTGGAGACGAGACGCCGCCCTTCAGGCTGACGTGGGCCTGGTTGCCGAGCTGGCTTGCTTTGACCACCTTGCCTGACGCATCGATCAGCCAGAAGAACTGCGCGTGGAACGTTCCGGCGCCGTCGACCAGGCCCGACATGTCTTGGGTGGTCTCCAGCATGCTCACCGCAGACATGCCGTTCGAGACCGCGATTCCTCCCAAGGACCTGAGAGGGTACGACGCCGCCACAGGGCTCGGTTCGTAACGGCCGGACACCGCTCGATCGACGCCCCCCGTGTACCCATAGGTCAACTCCGTTGGACCCCTCACATCGGTCCCGGTCGCGGCATCGACGCTGTACCACACTTGCCCCACGGCGTCCGAGGCCTCCGTACGACGGATGCAGGCCAGGTGGACCCGGCCGGAGTCGACGGCCATGGATTCGCATCGCACGGCGTAGTTGCCCAGGGCAGGCACGGTGTCCGATGGTTCGCCAGCGGGGGACAAGGGCAAGGCCAGTTCCCACGAGGATCCGGCCCCGCTCAAGGCATACGCGCGCAGCCATCCGTCCTTCGCCGCGAAAAGGCGGTCACCATCGGACGCCATGACGGCCTCGTTGCATGCGGGCGCCGTGAACGTCTGGAACGCGACCTCATCGAGGGTTGCAAGAGGGATTGCGAGGATGCGGTGGTCGGCATCGAGCTCGCAGGTTCCGAGCGCCCCGGGACTGGGCGCGAAGACGTACATCGTGCCGTTGACGAAGAGTGGGGCGGTCGCCCGCGCAGGGGTCAAGTCGGTTGCCTCGAGTTGAAGCTCGAGTGCGACATCGCCCCAGGTGGGGCCGGGCTCCGCTGTCACAGAGGATTTTGCGCCGTCGGCGCCTTCCTGCAACCAATCCGCCGAAGCCTGAAAAGGCAAAGACAACAGTACGACGAGACCAAGGCTCCGCCAGTCGACCACGCCGCCGACTCCACCGTTGTATTCATGGCCTTTTCGGCGTGCTCCCTTGCAGGGCCCTTCAAGGACCGTACGCGCGCACGGGCACGCCCGCCTCTCGGACGCGCGCCAATCCCTTGTCCGCTGTGACCAGAATCAGGTGCCCCGCTGCAGCCGTCCCCGCGATGAGCCCATCGACTTGGCCCAAGATGATTCCCTTCCTCATGAGTTGCACCTGCAGGTCCGCCGCATGCGTCGCTGCATGGTCTGTCAGTTCGGCGGCGGGCATGTTGGCCGCGACGGCCTCGAACTGCGATTCTTCGATCCGGTCCCCGCGCCACAGGAAGCCAAAACGTAACTCGAAGAGCACGAGCGGCGACAGGTGGGCGACCGCGCCGTGGCTTGCTAGTTCCTCCCACAATTCGACGGCTTCGCGGCGGCCCCGCAAAAGGTCAACGAGGAAGGACGTGTCAGGCAAGACGTTCATAGCAGCCCAAGTCGGCGGTAGCGGTCATCCATCGAGGCGCGTTCGAGTTCCCGTTGCTTGTCAAGCAGCTCGCGCATACGCTTCCCCTTGGCGGCGGGTAGGAGGCCGACGAGTTGGCGCATGGGGTCGCGCGACGGTTGCATGACGCGCTGCACCACCATGGAGAAGCTCTCGCCCTCCCTTTTCGCGCGTAGCAGCAGATTGTACGCGCTGGATTCCAGGCTGATGGTCTTCGAACTCATGCATCTGTGTATGTCGATGCACAGACATTAGCCTTGCGGCGCTTGGGGGCAGTGGCATATGCGTGGCTTTTTCGGCCACGGAATCGGTGCGCATGCCTGGCAAAACTTTCACTTTCCCCTGCCCAAATCCCTAAACCACCGACTGGAGTCGAGCGAACGTACCCCGCATGCCCGCCCCTGCTCCGCCAACCGTCCAGAGGTCGCAATGAGCGGCTCCATCATCGTGAAGGGCGCCCGCGAGCACAACCTCAAGAACATCGACGTTACGATTCCGCGCGGCAAGCTCGTCGTGGTGACGGGGCTCTCCGGCTCCGGTAAGTCTTCCCTTGCCTTCGACACAATCTACGCTGAGGGGCAGCGCCGCTACGTCGAATCCCTCTCCTCGTACGCCCGCCAATTCCTGGGACAAATGAAGAAGCCGGAAGTGGACCACATCGAGGGCCTCTCTCCCGCCATCTCCATCGACCAGCGCACGACGTCGCGCAATCCTCGCTCCACCGTAGGGACGACGACCGAGGTGTACGACTACCTGCGTCTGCTATGGGCGCACGTTGGAACCCCACACTGCCCGACCTGCTCGCGCAAAATCGGGAAAATGTCGGTGGACCAGATCGTCGAGGAAACGAAACGGCTCCCCTCGGGGACGAAAATCCAAGTTCTGTCTCCCGTCGTGCGCGACCGCAAAGGCGAGTACCAGCGGTTGTTCAAGGACCTGCAAGCCCAGGGCTACTCGCGCGTCCGCGTTGACGGCAAATTCGGCGACGTTGACGAGGCGTGGAAGCTGGAGAAGACGTACAAGCACTCCGTCGACATCGTCGTCGACCGCCTCGCCGTCAAGCTGGAGGGCGCAGAAGGTAAATCGTTCGTAGAGCGGCTGACGGACGCAATCGAGACGTCGCTCAAGGCCGCTGCTGGTCTCGTCATCATCTGGAGCGAGGCTGCAACCACCAGGTCCGGTGACCCCGGCCAGTCCGCCGAATCCGGCAAATCGCGCGGGGAATCCGGCAAATCCGCGGAACAATTGTACTCGGAATCCTTCGGCTGCCCCGACCACGGCGCCATCCTCCCCGAGCTTACCCCACGGATGTTCTCCTTCAACGCACCCCACGGCGCCTGTCCCGGTTGCTCTGGCTTGGGTTACTCCATGCAGCCGGACGAGGCGAAGATCATCAAGCACCCCGACCGCTCGATTCGCGGCGGCGCCTTCGACTCGGAGGTCTTCATCTTCAAGTCATGGATGGGCCGCTGGCTTGCCTACATCTGCGGCGAACTCGGCGTCAACGTCAATGAGCCGTGGAGCGAGATGTCCGACGCCCACAAGAAGATCGTGCTCTACGGGGCGCCCGATACCATCCAGACCAAGTGGGGCGGCGAATCGAAGTGGGAAGGCCTCGCGGTCCGCCTGCAACGCCTGATGAAGGAGTCAGAATCAGAACGCGCCAAGGAACGCATCGCGGCCTTGATGGTCGAACGCCCGTGCGGGACCTGCAAGGGTTGGCGCCTCAAGCCGGAGGTGCTTGCAGTGACGATCCACAAGGACTCCATCATCGCCGCGACCCGCCGGGCCGTGACCGATTGCCTGCGCTGGTTTCAGGACCTCCCCGCGAAGTTGACGCAGCGCGAGAACGCCGTCGCGAAGGAAATCCTGAAGGAAATCGTCGAGCGGCTGAAGTTCCTCGACGACGTCGGCCTCGGTTACCTCAGCCTCGACCGGGCGGCTGGCACGCTGTCCGGAGGCGAATCGCAACGCATCCGCCTCGCGAGCCAAATTGGATCTGGCTTGCAAGGAGTCCTTTACGTGTTGGACGAGCCAAGCATCGGCCTGCACCAACGCGACAACCACCGACTTCTTGCCACGCTGCGACGCTTGCGCGACCTCGACAACACAGTCATCGTCGTGGAACACGACGAAGACACGATGCGCGAGGCAGACTACCTCGTGGACCTTGGGCCAGGCGCAGGGGAGCACGGCGGTGAGCTCATCGCCTTCGGCACGCCGGACGACGTCGCCCGCAACCCGAAGAGTTTGACGGGCCAGTACCTTGCCGGCAAGCTCCGCATCCCCATCCCGGCCTCGCGCCGCCACGGGGACGGCCGGACCGTGCGCATCGTGGGAGCGGGCGAGAACAACCTGAAGGACATCACGGTGGACATCCCGCTGGGCCTTTTCGTGTCAGTGACTGGCGTGTCGGGTTCGGGCAAATCGACGCTCATCAACGACACGCTCTACAAGGCGGCCCTCAAGTCGCTGGACCTGGTGGGGGGCGAGAAGCCGGGCAAGCACAAGCGCATCGAAGGCCTCGAGCAGGTGGACAAGGTCATCGACATCGACCAATCACCAATCGGCCGCACGCCCCGCAGCAACCCCGCCACCTACACGGGCGTGTGGACACCGATTCGGGACATCTTCGCGATGACGCCCGACGCCAAGAACCGGGGCTACATGACGGGCCGCTTCAGCTTCAACGTCAAGGGCGGTCGCTGCGAGGCGTGCGAAGGCGACGGCGTCGTCAAGATCGAGATGCATTTCCTCCCGGACGTTTACGTCCCGTGCGAAGTATGCCGGGGCGCACGCTACAACAAGGAGACGCTGCTCGTCAAGTACAAGGGCAAGAACATCCGCGAGGTCCTGGACTTGTCCGTGGAGGAGGGACTCGCGTTCTTCGAGAACATCCCGGCCATCCGCAACAAGTTGCAGACCATCTTCGACGTAGGCCTTGGCTACATCCGCCTCGGCCAACCCGCCACGCAACTGTCCGGCGGCGAAGCGCAACGCGTCAAACTCGCGACGGAACTGTCGAAGCGCGGCACCGGCAAGACCCTGTACATCCTCGACGAACCCACCACGGGCTTGCACGTGCACGACATCAAGCATCTCCTCGGCGTCCTGCAGCGCCTCGTCGACGCCGGCAACTCCGTCGTCGTCATCGAGCACAACCTTGACGTCGTGAAGTGCAGCGACTGGGTCATCGACCTCGGCCCCGAAGGCGGCGACGCCGGCGGCCAGGTTATCGCCGAAGGAGCCCCCGAGGAGATTGCCCAGGTCAAGGAATCATTCACGGGCCAATTCCTGCGACCCCTACTAGAGCGCGATGCCCCGATGGGCCACCTCGCTGCGGCGGCGCCTCCTCGGCTGACCCGACCTGTTCGGAAACCCCCTGCTCTGTCCAGCAAAGCTTAACCGTAGCCACACGATTTTCCGAGTAGGTTGGAGGGTACAGCGTGAGCCTTTACTTGGTCAGTGTAGCGGCAGGAAACAAGGTCGGCTCGCTTGCGCTCGTGACGCGCCAGTTCGCCAAGCACGGCGTGAACCTGCAGGGCTTCCTCGCGGACGACGCAGGTATGAAGTTCCTCACGAAGGACCTCACGGCGACGCAAAGGGCGCTCATGCATGGCGCCTTCGATTTCGACGCCACTGAAGTCCACGAGATCTTCGTCGAGGACCGTCCCGGCTCGCTCTCGGCGGTCTGCCAGAAACTGGCGGAGGGCGGCGTCAACATCGTCACCGCCTTCGGTGTCGCTTCCGGCAACGCGGGCCGCATCTACGTCCAGGTCAGTGACCCTGCCCGCGCGGCCGCCATCATTGACGCCATGGGCCTCGGCCACCACATGAGACCATCCCATCTCGGACGCATCGCGCCGACGGTTTAGGCGTCACTACGTAGGAAGGCCACGCGCATCGACCCAGTCATTTTACATGCGTTGCGTGGGCTCCTTGCACCAGAAGGAAACCTAAAAGTCTCGCCACCCTCGCGACCCCGTGGCCCAGAAAGCCGTCGCAGCGGTCCCGCGCAAATCTCGCCCTGTCTTGGCAGGCGCCGAGCGTTCTCTGCAAATCGAGTACGCCATCCGTGACGTCGTCCTCCCGGCGCGCGAACTCGAAGCGCAGGGCCACAAGATTCTCAAGCTCAACATCGGCGACCCAATCGCCTACGGATTTCAACCACCCCGCCACATCGTGGAGGCTCTGGCAAAGGCGGCGCAAGACGGCCACAATGGGTACAGCCCGAGCGAAGGCGACCCGGTCCTCGTCGATGCCATCATCCGCCGCGAGAAACGCCGCAACAAGGCCGACTACGCGCCGTCCGACGTGTTGGTCACGACAGGCATCTCCGAGGGCCTACAGTTGTTGTTTGGAGCGTCCATCCGCCCCGGCGACGAAGTCCTGATTCCGGGCCCAAGCTACCCGCCGTACGACTCCCTCGTGCGCTACTTCGGCGGCGTGCCCGTCCACTACCGAACCATCGAGGAGGATGACTGGCAGCCTGACGTGGAGGATGCGCGGCGCAAGATTACGCCTAAGACGAAGGCAGTCTGCCTCATCAACCCGAACAACCCGACGGGGGCGCTGTACTCGGAGAAGGTAGTGAAGGCGTTCACTGAACTGTGCGGCGAACGGCAGGACCAGCTCTTCCTCATCTCGGACGAGATCTACGATGAAATGACGTTCGACGGCCACCAAGTCGCAAGCCGCACCGTGGCCCCCGACGTCCCCATGGTGACGTTGAACGGGTTCAGCAAGGTCCACCTCGTCCCCGGTTGGCGCGTCGGGCACATGATGTGGAACGACCCAACGGGTTCCCTCGCGCAAATACGCGACGGGGTGGGCAAAGCGAGTCGCATCCGCATTTGCGCCTCCTCGGTTGCACAGCGGGCCGCGGTAGCCGCACTGGACGGGCCGCAAGACCACGTCGCCGCGACCAACGCCGCACTCAAGATGCGGCGCGACTTTACCGTCAAGCGCCTCAATGAGATTGAAGGCGTAAGTTGCGCCAAACCAGACGGCGCGTTCTACGCGTTCCCCCGCATCGACGCCCTCGGCACGCCCAAGGGCCGGGAGGCCTGGAAGGGTGACAAGGAGTTCGCGCTCGACTTCCTCCGCACAGAAAAGGTCCTCACCGTCCACGGGTCGGGCTTCGACAAAGTGTACGGGGCGGACCACCTGCGCATCGTCATCCTCCCCGATACGCCTATCTTGGGGACCGCATTCGAACGCCTTGAAGCCTTCCTGAAGCGCAAGCTCGGAGGCAAGTGAAGCCATGGTCGCCAAGCCTCAGGTTGCCCAATCCGCGGACGCCAACCTCTCCGCCCACAAGCCGTCGCTCGCCCTCGCCGCCGCGCTGCCATTGCTCGCGCTCTCCATGCTGTCGGGCTGCTTCGGCCTGCCCCCCGGCTCCATCCACACCGGCGACGAAGTCTCCATCCGCTACACCGCCACGAACTCGGCGACCGGCGAAGTCGTGCGCAGCGGCCAACTCGCCAACTTCATCGTCGGCACGGGAGCGTCCGGCCTAGGAGCAGAGTTGGAATCCGCCCTGCGCGGCCGCCTGCCGAACGAGACGTTCACGGCCGACGTCGGTCGTGACGCAAGTCGCGACTACTTGGGCATCGTCGAATACGACCGCACGTTGGACCCCATCCCGATTGTCCAAGTCCACCTCCGCGCCGATGTCGAACGAGGCCTTGGCACCTTGACGCTGGGTCAGACGTTTGCTGCCTACCAGATCTACACGGGCCAAGTCATGGCGCTCGACGCGCAGAACGTCACCATCCAGATCACGGCCCAAGACGGTCAACGCAACCCGGTCACGTCGCTCGGCGCGACGTACGTCACCCACATCGAGGGCGACAACCTCATCGTCGCCATGGAGCCTGACGTTGGCGCAACTTTCCCCGTTTACCCGGCAAGCCCGCCGTATTACACGCCGCCCGCCGGCCTCGAACCCGGCTCCTACCGCACGGAGGGGATGGAGGGAGACGAGCTGCTGTACTCATATTCGCCCAGCACCGAGACGGAACTCGTTGGCGTCCCGCTCACGTTCGAGGTCACGATACTGACGGTCGTCCCCGGCAGCGCGGGCGCGCAGCCGGCCGATGGCAACTATGGCGTTCGCGACAGCCCGCAAGTCCTCGGCGACCCGTCGTCCCAGGATGGCAGAATCTTCGGCCGCAACTGACGGGTTGCCGTCCGCGGACGTCGCCGATGCGGTGTCACCTCGGCCCGATGCGCCGACCACGTAACCGCGGATTTCGCGGATTACGCGGAACGACCGTTAGGCCACACGATGGCCGACGGTCTGGTTACAAGCTCCGCGCAATCCGCGTAATCCGCGGTTCGGTCGGCGGGGCGAAGCCGGCCGACGGCCGCGCTCCCCGCGCGTAATCCGCGGCTAGCCGGTGGCTCGCAAGGCCGAGGCACCTGCAAGGACGCGAAGGGCCTGGACCGTCTCCGCCACATCATGGACGCGGACGATGGCTGCCCCCGCCTGCACCGCGAGCAGAGCTGCCGCCACCGACGCCCCGACGCGGCGGGCCGCATCCCCTTCCCCGGTCATGGTGCCAAGGAAGCGCTTGCGGCTTGCCCCCACGAGGACGGGACGTCCGAGACCAAGTTGCTCGGCACACGTAATGAGGCGCAGGTTTGCTGCGACATCGCCGCCGGGCGGGTCGCCGAAGCCCAGCCCCGGGTCGAGGATGATGGCGGAATCTTGGATGCCTCCTGTGCGGGCCGTCGCGGCGCGTTCCTCCAGTTGGGCGCGGCAGCCTGCCACGATGTCTCCAGCGATGGGTTGGTCGCGCATCAAGACGACGGCGCAGCCTGCGTTGCGCACGACGCTTGCCATCGCGGGGTCGGCGAGCCCACTGACGTCGTTGACAAAGTCGGCGCCCGCTGCGAGGGCTGCCTTGGCAACACTGGCCTTACGCGTGTCGATGGAGACGGGGATGGTTGGGGCGACGCGGCGGATGGCTGCGATCACGGGCAGGACGCGGCGCACCTCCTCGTCGGCCGCGACGGACTTGTGGCCGGGGCGCGTCGATTCGCCCCCAACGTCGAGAATGTCGGCGCCCTCGGCGACCAGCGCCGCAATCGCTGCCTGCAGGGCCGCGCCCGACGGCAAGAGTCCACCGTCGCTGAACGAGTCTGGTGTTGCGTTCAGGATTGCCATCACGAGCGGCCGACGAATTTCCCACCGCCGACCGTGCGCGAGCGGCACCGTCCAGCCTGGAAAGTCCTGCGTCGTCATTCTACTTGCCGCGTAGGACGGCCTCGAAGGCATGTGAGAGCTTCGTGGTGGCAGGACCCTTCTTGCCGTCGCCAATCTTGCGGTCCTGGAAACGCGTCATGGGGACGACGCCGCCAGTCGTGTTGGTGAGCCACGCTTCTTCGGCGCCCTTCAGGGTCGCAAGGTCAAGGGTCTCCACAATCTCGTACCCCGCTTTGCGGGCAAGGTCGAGGAGGACGCCACGGGTCACGCCGGGAACTGCTCCCTCCGCGGCGCCCGGGGCGTGGATGGTTGTGCCGACCCGCGCGAAGACGTTGCTGGTGGTCGCTTCGGCGACGCGGTCGTGCTCATTGAGCAGGATTGCATCGTGCACGGTGGCCGTGTGTGCTTCGCGCCGCGCGGCGACGTACGGTAAGAACGAGAGGCTCTTCACGGTCGCAAGGGGGCTGCGCGAGTCCTTCCGCTGCTTCGACACGATTAGGTGGACGCCGTTCGCATAGTATTGCATGGGATAGGGTTTGAAGCGCTTCACGAGGCCCGTCGTGATGACGCCGCGATCCAGACCGGCGACGTCGTCCATTGGTCCCGTCGAGATGTTGACACGCAAGTACAGGTCCGGCCCGAAGACAGGCTTTGCCGCCTTTACGAGGGCGGCCACGGCCAGTTCGAAGTCCTCGGCGACGGCCTCTTCGAGCCAGATGGCGCGGAGCCCGGCCTTGATGCGAGACGAGTGGTCGGCGAGACGAAAGACGCGGCCGCCAGCAGTGCGCAGGGTCTCGAACACGCCGTCGCCCAACAGGTAGCCGCGGTCGTTGAGCGGAACCGTGGCCTTGGCGAGGTCCATGATCTTGCCGTTCACGAACGCGAGGCCTTCTGGGGGTGTCCTTGATTGGCGTGTCGACTTGGCGACGGTCCGCTTGGGCTTGGCGGTTGCCCGCCCTATGAGGGCCTTGGTTTTCTTGCTGGAAGGTCGCGGACTCATGGTTCACCGAGGAAGTGGGCCAGCAGTTCGAGGCCAGCCGCGGTACAAATGGATTCCGGGTGGAACTGGAGGCCATAAGTGGGATGCTCTTTGTGCCGCAACGCCATGACAGTGCCGTCGGCAAGGCGGGCGTCGATGAGCCAATCGGTGCCTAGGCAAGCGGGGTCGACGATGAGCGAATGGTACCTGGCGGCCAGGAGGGGTCGAGGCAGGCCAGCGAACAATCCCTGGCCGTCGTGCTGCACTAAGTCCGCCTTGCCATGCACGGGCCCGCTCGGATGGACTTTGACCGTTGCGCCGTGGGCGGCGCCCAGGGCCTGGTGGCCCAAGCAGACGCCGAGCAGTGGTAGCCTGCCGTGTAACTGGCGCGCGATGTCGAGGGTCGCCCCCGAGGCCTCAGGCCAACCGGGTCCTGGGCTGAGGATGACGTGCGTAGGCCGGAACTTCTCCACCTCGGGCTGCCAAGCGACGTCGTTACGGATGACTTTCGTCTCGGCCCCCAGAGCCGCACAATAGTCTGCTAGGTTGTGGACGAAGGAATCGAAGTTGTCGATGAGGAGGACACGTTTGCCGTCGGCGCGACGCGACGTGCGGGGGGGCGCCCACGAACCATGCGATGTGACTTCACCCAACCGTGTTGCATTGCCGCCCATGGCTCGCCCTTGCGCGGCGTCGAGCAGGGCTTGCGCCTTGCGGCCCGCTTCCTTCCATTCCCTTTCCGGACCCGAATCCGCAACGATGCCCGAACCAGCGTGTACCATGGCCGTTGGGGGGTCGCCGGCGAAGCCACGCAGCACGACCAACGTGCGGATGAGGATGCTCCAGTGCGCATCTCCGTTCCAGGCGATAGTTCCTGCGGAGCCTGTGTAGGGGCCGCGAGCGACCGTCTCCTCCTCGTGGATGCGTTGGCACGCGCGCACCTTCGGCGCGCCCGTGACCGTCCCGCCGGGAAAGAGCGCGCCGAACCAATCAAGGAAGGACGTACCGGGTCGGACCTGCCCTTCGACGCGGCTTACGAGGTGCATGACGTGGCGGTATCGTTCGACGCTCATCCGCTCGGGCACCGCAACGGTGCCCGAGACGCTAACCTTGGCTATGTCATTCCTCACCAGGTCCACGAGCATCGTGTGCTCGGCTTGCTCCTTTGCATCGCTAAGCAACTCCTGTTCCAGCGCGGCGTCCTCGGCGGCATCGCGTCCGCGCTTGCGCGTACCTGCGATGGGTCGGCTGCGGATGCGTCCGTTCTCGGCCGCGAATAATTGCTCAGGCGAGGCGGACACAATCGTGCCTTCGTCGAACTCCAAGAGCGCCATGTAGGGCGCTGGGTTCGCGAGGCGCAGGGCAGAGAAGAGCGCCATGGGTTCCGTGGTGCACGGGGCCGAGAAACGTGTCGCGAGATTGGCTTGGAACAGGTCGCCGTCGTGGATGCGGCGCTTGAGTTGCGCCACCGCGAGCATGAATTGGTCCTGGCTGAGGCTGGCCTCCCAGTTTATCGAGGTAGCGGCTGGCTTCGGTAGGATCGTACCCCGTGCCAAGGCGTGGTGGATGGCCGCGAGCCGGGCTTTGGCGTCACCAAATCCGTTGGCTGGATGTTCATGCAGGTCCGCACAATGCAGAGTAGCCGTGCCCGCGACGCGGTCGAAGACGATTGCGTCCAAGCACAACGCGAGGCGGGCGTCGGGCATCCCTGGGTCGCTCTTGCGCCCGGGCAGGACCGGTTCCAGGTGTCGACTGAATTCGTATCCGAAATAGCCGACCCATCCTCCGGTAAACCCCTCGTGGCCTACGCTGTCTGGGAACCTGAAAGAGGCCAAGGCCTCGTGCAAATGACCGAGGACGTTGTCACGCGTTTCCGTCGAGCCCTCCGGGCCGGTCTCAGTCACAAACGGGCCTTCGACCTTGATGTGGCGCACCGGCGTCAGCGCCACGTAGCTGAAGCGCGCCTCGGGGTGAAGGCCAGCGCCTTCCAGCAGGAACGCAACGTGGCCGGCGGCGCGCAGGCGCGCGTAGGCATCGAGTGGGTCCAGCCATTGCAGCGACTCGCGAAATTTCCGCAAACGCAGGAGGGCCTCGGAGCTTGCCAACGGTGTCGCCGCGACGCTGCGCTCGGGCTCGACACCTTGTGACGCGCCGGCGCTGCGCAACGCCGCGTCACTGCGTACCACGGATTTCCTCCAATGGACGCTGCGTGAGCACGGCGCGCGCCTCGCCGGCGAGGAACAGTGAACCTGCGACGACGATGCGCTGCGCTCCCGCCGCGACGGCGGCACGCAACGCGGACGCTGCATCGGAGTGGACGGCGGTGGGGGCCTGCGCCCCAACGGAGCGCACGAGTTCTCGCGGATCGAGCGTGCGGGGGTTGCGCACCGGTACTGCCCAGACGCGAGCTGCGTTGGGAAGCCACAGGCCTAGGGCGCCGCGCCAGTCCTTGTCGGCGCAGAAGCCCGCCACGAGGTCGATGCCACGCCACGACGACGCATCAAGGTATTCGCGCAGCGCCTGGGCGGCGGGCACGTTGTGGGCACCATCGATTAAGACGGTGACGGGGCGCGACCCTGCACCGGGGGCAAGGTCGCCTGCCGGGACGTGGAAGGTCTCGAGGCGACCCGGGTGCTCCGTGGATGCAAGGGCTCCACGCAAGGCGGTCTCGGGGATGTCGACTCCCGTGCGGCGCAATGCCTCCACTCCCGCCACCACCACTGCGGCATTCGTGCGTTGGTGCGCACCCGCGAGGCCGACGCGGTAGTGGGATTCGCCGGTTGGGCGAAGCAACGCCAAGTCGGTTTGCCCTGCGACGACCTTGTAGTCCTCACCGATGACGCTCATGGGCACTTGCAGGTCGTGGCTGCGGGCCTTGAGGACGAACAAGGCCGGCCCCTCGGCCGCTGTGACACACGGAATGCCCGGCTTCATGATCCCGGCTTTTTCCCAAGCGATGTCCGTGACGTTTGCCCCGAGGTGGACCTGGTGGTCGAGCCCCACGTTCGTGATGATGGTGAGCGCTGGCCGCAGCACGTTCGTCGCGTCAAGTCGTCCACCCATTCCCGTCTCGACGACTGCCCACTCGACTTCCTCGTCGGCAAAATGTAGGAACGCAAGCGTCGTCACGACTTCGAAGAACGTCGCCTGGCCGCCGGCTTCATCGAGGGCATCGACGAGGGGGCGGATTCGGTGCAGGCCTGCCGCTACCGCGCGCGGCGTGATGGGTAGCCCATCGATTTCCATGCGTTCGGTGAACGAGACAAGGTGAGGGCTCGTCGTGCAACCGACGCGGCGCCCTGAACGGCGCAGAGTCTCGGCCATCATGCGCGTCACGGAGCCCTTTCCGTTCGTTCCCGCCACGTGGACGGCGCGGTACTTATGATGCGGATCGTCGAGGCCTGCCAGCAGGCGCTCCACTTTGCCAAGGCCCAACTTGATGCCCAAGGACTGTCGGGCGTAGAGCCACGCGAGAGCTTCCTCGTAAGTCCACATCAGAACCCTTCCGAGTACAAGGCGCCGGAAACTAGATCGATGCCTGGCCTGCGCAGCCAGGAGTCTCCCGCGGCGATTCGGGCGGCTCCCGTCTTGGCCGACACATCAAACCGGCCCGCTGCGAAGAGTTGCACCGTGCGAGGCAACACGATGTGCTCAAGGTGCAAGATGCGGCCCGCTAGGCTGGCTTCGGTCTCGTCCGGCCGCACTGGGATGGCGGCCTGGAGCAGGAGGGGGCCACCGTCGAGGTCGCCCGTGACGAGGTGCGTCGAACAGCCGGCGATGCGGGCACCTGCCGCCAACGCTTGGGCTTGCGCGCGCAGGCCCTTGAATGCGGGCAGCAGGCTAGGGTGGACATTCACGATGCGTCCGGGGAATGCGGCGATGACCGCTGGGCCGACAATGCGCATATACCCTGCCAGAACGACAAGGTCGGGGCGGGCCGCGGTCATTAGGCGGGCAAGTCGTTGGTCGTACTCCGCCGCCGCCTCGCCTTCTTCCCGCGGCACTTCCGCGATAGCGGCGACCTTGTGCCGGCGCGCGGTATCGAGAGCTCCGGCGCCGGCCTTGTCCGACGCGACGAAAGTCACTTTCGCATCCACGTGGCCGGCCTCGATGTGGCGCAGCAGACTCGCCAGGTTGGACCCTCGGCCGGATGCGAGCACGGCGACCTTGAACACGGCAATCGCGCCCACCGTTTCGCCGTTCATAAGTGACGGGGTGGGGGGAACCTGCTGCTCGCCGCCACCGGCCGACGTTTCCGCAGATTTCGCCCTCCACCTTTTCCGCAGATTTCGCAGATACGGTAGGCCAACGTGTTCTCGCACCACGCATCCGCAGATTTCGCCGATTGCGCAGAACGACCCTCGTCGGCCTACCGAGGATTCCGGGAATTACGGGGAACGGACTGTGACCCAGTGTCCCCGAAATCTCCGTAATCCCCGGTCGGATGGTCGTTAGACTCGCGAGGTTTCGCGTTTTCGAATCTCCCGGCCACTTGGCTTGCCGCAGTCCGCCGACGGCGTGGTCGTCCGCGTCATTGGGTTGGGAACGGACTTGGGCCTCGGCGGTCTGCGTCAGTGTCGGAAACTGCGCTGCCCGCTGAACACCATGGCGATGCCGTGCTCGTTTGCGGCCGCGATGACTTCCTCGTCACGGATGGAACCGCCGGGTTGCACGATGGCTGCCACGCCGTGCTTTGCCGCCACGTCGACGGTGTCGCGGAATGGGAGGAATGCGTCGGAGGCCATGACGGAGCCTTGGATGCGCTTGCCGCCCTTGTGCGTCGCGATGAACGTGGAATCGACGCGGGCGGTCTGGCCACCCCCGATGCCGACGGTCTTCGTGCCCTGGCAGAAGACGACGGCGTTGGAACGGATGTGTTTCACGCAGCGGGCCGCGAACACCAGGGATTCCATGTGCGCCTTGCCGGGCACCTTCGTCGTGACCGTTTTCCACTCCTTCGGGTCGTACTGCTTGAGGTCGCGGTCTTGCACGAGCAGGCCGCCAGTCACCGAACGGATAGTCGTGCCCGAGCGCTGGTAAGGCGCATCAAGGCCTGCGACCTCGAGGAGGCGTAGGTTTTTGCGTTTCTCGAGCAAGTCCAGGGCCGCTGGTTCGAAGGATGGGGCGACGATGATCTCGAGGAAAAGGGCACCAATTGCCTTCGCCGTTGCGAGGTCAAGGCGGCGATTGACGGCGACGATGCCGCCGAACGGTGAATAGGGGTCGCATTCCAAGGCGTCCTTGTAAGCTGCGACGAGGGTCTTGGCTTGCGCGATGCCGCACGGCGTCGCATGCTTGACGATGACGCAGGTCGGTTGCTCCGGGAATTCCTTCACCGCGTCGAGGGCGATGTCGGCGTCGAGGATGTTGTTGTAGCTGAGTTGCTTGCCGTGTAGTTGCTTTGAGCGGACGATGGAGGGTTCCCTGGGATTGCTTGGGCCCGCCTTCTGGTAGAACGCCGCTCGTTGGTGGGAATTCTCGCCGTAACGCAAGGTCTCGATGCGATCAAAGCCGAGAACGAGGTGTTCTGGGTAGTCGGTGAGACCAAAGCGCTTCGAGAGCGAGCGGGCGATAATGGCATCATAGCGTGCCGTGTGTTGGAAGGCGCGCAATGCAAGCTCCCGTCGCAGGCCCTCCGTCATCTCATCCTTCTCCAGGGCCTTCGCGACCATGTCGTATTGGTCGGAGTCGGTGACGACGAGGACGTCGGCGTGGTTCTTCGCGGCGGCGCGGATGAGACTGGGGCCACCGATGTCAATCTGCTCGATGAGCTCCTCCAGTCCGATGTCGGGGCGGTCCGCGGTCGCCTCGAAGGGGTAGAGGTTGACGACGATGATGTCGATGGACTGGATTCCGTGTTCTTTCATGGCCTTGCGGTGCGCAGCGTCGGCGCGGCGGGCGAGGATACCGCCGGCAATCTTGGGGTGGAGCGTCTTGACGCGGCCCTCCATCATCTCCGGGAATCCGGTGACTTCGGCGACGTCGCGGACGGAGAGTTTGGCATCACGCAGCGCCTTGGCCGTTCCACCGGTGGAGATGAGCTCGATTCCCATGTTCGACAGACGCCGCGCGAAAGCGACGATGCCTTGCTTGTCGGAGACGGAGACGAGGGCGCGGGAGATTGCGACCGTGGAGGATGCCTTCGCGGGTCTGCGAATGGCAGGTTGCTCGCCACGCTTCGGTGCGTCCCGAGCAGGCGTGGGCGGGCTGCGAGCCCGCTTGGCGGCAGGTCGCGCTAAGGGCTTTGCGGCGCGGCGAACCATACTTACACTACGCCGATGAAGGCCTTCTATAAAGGGTGGACGCCGAACGTCGCGGATTCGTTGCGAGCCGACGTCAAGGTCGCTGGACTCCAGGTTGACCCATCAGGTCCTCATCACAGGTCAAGAGGTCGCACCCAATTCGGCGTGCCGAGGCGTACATGATGCAATCAATCGTGGAGACTTTCCTGTTGCCTTGCCCGCGCAGCGTGGCATGGAGTTGGCCGCCTGCAATCGCGTCGTCGATTTCGCAGGGTTCCAGACGGCCGGAGACCAAGACGCGGTTGGGCAGGTCGCTTGGAATCCGACCTTGATGTGCCAACGTGACGAGTTCGGCGACGGCCAGGACGGACACGACGAGTTGCCGCTTGACGAGCAAGCCACGGGGAAAAGCCTGTGTCGCAGTCAGAAACTCGACCCAGGCGCTGGTGTCCAACATGATTTCCTTCATGGGAATGGTCAGTCGTACTTGCTGGAGGGCCCGAGGGCGTCGCGCCAGTTTGGATCGAGGTCGAACGGCTCCACGTAGGCCTTGAGTTCGCCGAGCGTGAGGCCTTGCTTCAGGATGTTGAGTTGCACCGTGTCACCGGAATGCAGACCGAGCTTCTTCACGACGTCTGGGGGGAGTCGAGCGAACGTACTGCCGCCAATACGCTGGATCTTGACGTCGACAAGCATAGTTGACTATTGTTAACTTCAGCATTTTAGGCTTTCGCCAAGGGCCGGTCCATGCCTTCGCGGGCGCCTACGCTCGGGCGGCGGGTTCACGCCTCGTACTGCAAATCCTTCGAGTTGACCCACGCGATGAGGTCCAACGCGACCTCGCACGACTCCGACACTTCCGGGTTCGGGTCCCGCAAGAACCGCTGCAGCACCGGGATGGATTCCTTCTGCCCGATCGCCCCCAAGGCTTCCGCGCACTCGTGTCGCACCATGACGTGCTCGTCAGGTTTCTCAAGCACGGCCGTGAGGAACGGAACCGCATGCGCGTCCTGCATCTGACCGAGGACGTAGGCGACTTCATGCCGAAGCAACGCCGACTTGTCCTCGAACGCGGCTGCAAGTGCCTCGACCGCCGCTTGGCCACCGAGATTTCGCAGCGTGAAGACGCAGCGCATACGCTCGAACATCGCACTGTTCGAGGCCAGCAATCTGTGACGTAACTCCGCCACCCTGCTGCGATAGGCCTCGGCTTGCCCGTCAAGCGGCGGCGCCGGATCGACCGACGTGTATCCGCGGTCCTCCACGGTGCCGGCAGGGACGTTCCTGTTCACGGACCTGCTTCACCGGAGCTGGCTCTTCAGGATTGCGGCGCGGGGCGTTGCACTAGGCTCGGCGCCGTCATTTCCTTCGGAACTGGCAGCCCCATCAACTCGAGCAGGGTGGGCGCCACGTTTTCCAATGCTCCCCCATCACGCAATCCTACGTCCCTTCCGGCATTGACCGCAAGCAACGGGACGGGGTTGAGTGAGTGTTTCGTTACGGGCTCGCCCCGGCCGCCTTCCTTGGTGGGTTTGCACATTTCCTCGCAGTTGCCGTGGTCTGCGGTGATGAGGGTGACGAATCCCAGCTCGGTTGCGACTGCCGTGACGCGGTTGATGCAGTTGTCGATGAATTCTACGGCTTTGATGGTGGCGTCGAGTTTGCCGGTGTGTCCCACCATGTCGGGGTTGGCGTAATTGACGACGACGAAGTCGTAGCCTCCTGAACCAAGCGCCCAGAGGAGTTTGTCGGTGACTTCTCCAGCCATCATTTCGGGCTTGAGGTCGTAGGTCGCGACCTTGGAACTTGGGACGAGGTGTCGGTCTTCGCCGGCGAACGGTGGTTCGTGGCCGCCATTGAGAAAGTACGTTACGTGCGCGTACTTCTCCGTCTCCGCAATGTGATACTGCGACAGACCCAACTTCGAGATGTACTCGGCCAGCGTCCCATGCACGGTTTCGGGTGGAAAAGCGACGGAGAGGTCAGGGTACGCCATGAACGTGACGTCGTAACGCGTCATGCAGGTCCAATGCACGTTGTCCACTTTCTTGCGCTGGAATCCTGCGAACGACCCATCCATGAATGCGCGCGTCATCTGCCGGCTGCGGTCGGGGCGGAAGTTCAACAAAACGACCGCGTCGCCCGGACGGACGGCGCCGTTCGGATCGATTGTGGTCGCCTGCACGAATTCGTCGTTCTCGCCGTTTGCGTAGCCTTGCGCCAACGCGTCGTGGACGTCACGGGCCTGTCGCCCTTGGGCGTTCGTGTAAAGAAAGTAGGCGGTCTCGACGCGCTCCCAACGGTTGTCGCGGTCCATTGCATAGTAGCGCCCGACGAAGTCCGCAATGCGCCCGACTCCAGCCTCCTTCATTTGACCCTCAAGCGTCGCAAGGTACCCCTTGGCACTTTGCGGCGGCGTGTCGCGGCCGTCCCCGATCGGATGCACCCAAACGTCGCGGATGCCCGCCTTTGCCGCAGCCTCCAAGGCGCCAGAAAAGTGCAGTTCGTGCGCGTGGACGCCGCCGGGTCCAAGCAACCCGATGAAGTGGAGGCGGCCCTTGGTGCGGCGGACGTGGGCGAAGGCCTTCTCGAAGCGCGCGGCCAGCGTACCATCTTTGCACGCTTGATTGATCCTCATCAAATCCTGCGGCACGAGGCGGCCGGCCCCGATGTTGAGGTGGCCGACTTCGGAGTTCCCCATTTGGTTCGGGGGAAGCCCGACGGCTTCTCCGGAGCAAGCAAGCTCGACGACCGGGCAATCGCGGCGCAGGCGGTCAAACGTGGGGGTCGCTGCCAGTTCGAACGCGTTGCAGACGTGATCAGGGTCGCCGAAGGCGAAGCCGTCCAAGATGACGAGGAGCCCGGGCCGGTGCCCCTTCTTCGGCGCCACGATGCGCCCACCCCAAAGTCGGTGTTAAGGTTGACCTTGCGCGCACCCCGCGACGGACCGAACCACGAATTACACGAATTGCACGAACCGCCCATGGCGTATTCGTGCCCATCGTAGAATTCGTGGTTGGCTCGGTGGAGCCGGTTTGGCGGGCCGCCGCGAGACCGCCGACCGCTTACCGACCAACCGCGCCGAGCACGGCTTCATGGAGGCGATCATACCGCGGACCGGTGGGGCCCAGATCCGAACGGAACAGGACGACACGGTCGAGGGCGCCTTGCGCGAACAAGGTCTGGCGATGCCGTTCCACGAGCAGCCGCAAGTCGGTGGGCCGCGGCAGGCGCGCCAACGTGACGTGCGCAACGAACTCGCGTGGCTCCGGCGGCTCGCCGAACTTGGCGGTCGCCGCGATGACTGCGTCGGCGAGGGCCTCGACCCCCGGTGCTCGGACGCCCGCCCACGCGACGCGGGCTTTCTTGTCCGCCGGAAAGCGGCCGCCCGGAAAGGTCCCCAAGCCCTCGACGACGGCAGGCAGCTTGGGGCGCCCCCGGCATGCAGCATCAAGCGCCGCGATGACTGGTGCCGCATCGAAGACTTCTCCGATGAAGCGCACCGTGATGTGCTCGTTACCGGGTGAGCCGAGGCGGACGCCTGGCACCAGCGCGGCGAGTTCTGCCTGGACCGACGCGTACGTAGCCGACGGCGGCACCGGGATGCCGATGAACAGGCGCATGCAGTAGCCCCGGGCGGATTCGAACCGCCGTCACAGGATTCAAAGTCCTAGATCATTGACCGCTAGACCACGGGGCTGGGATTGCCGCGCGCGCGGCAACCCAGCGACACGGGGTTCATTCAAGAAGGCGACGGCGCGCTTCGCCGGTCACGCGGAGGTCGCGGAACCCGCGCTACCACCACCTCCGCGCTCTCCGCGCCCTCCGCGTGAACCGGTGGTTAGGCGATGGCACGCCTACGAAACCAACTCGATTCTCCCCTCGCTCTCCGCCCACCGCAGCAACCTACGGAACGCTTGCGTTTCCAGTCCCGTCACCGTGATTGTGTCGCCTTGGTAGAACTTGACGTCCTTCTCCCAGTCCTTGAAGGAGCGCAGCACCTTGTACCGTCCCTTGGCGCCGGACTGCATGAAGTCCTGGAAGCGCTTCTCGCTTGCTGCCTGCGAATAGTTTCCCGTGAAGAGCCCCACGCGTCGGTGGGCGATGACGGCGGTCTTCGTGCAGATGTCGTCGAGGAAACTCCTGTTGTGGCTGACGACTACCAAGGTGCCCTCGTACTCGCGCAGGGCCCTCGCGACGATCTCTTGGCTTTCTATGTCCAAGTGGTTGGTCGGTTCGTCGAGGATGAGCATGTTGTGCTTGCCCACGATGAATTTGGCTAAGGCAAGCCTCGCGCGTTCGCCGCCGGAGAGTTCCTTGACGCGCTTGAACACCTCGTCGCCGGAGAAGAAGAAGCGCCCGAGCAGGCCCCGACTCCACTCGTCGGGCGGCGGCGGGTCGCGCAGACTTTGCGCCTCCTGGATGAGGGTTCGTTCCGGGTCAAGGCCCTCATGGTGTTGGTCAAAGTAGCCGACCGTCACGCCCGGTTTCTTCTCGACCTTCCCCGCATCCGGCTTGTCGCGGCCGGTGAGGAGCTTGATGAACGTGGATTTTCCGCTCCCGTTGGGGCCGATGAGGCCGACCTTGTCGCCGCCCTCAATCTCGAATTCCACGCCTGAGAACAAGTTCCGGTCCCCGAACGACTTCGTGAGGCCCTCGATTCTCATACACTCGCGCGGCACTGATTCCGACTGGAACATGAGCCGGAACGACTTGCCGAACGTTGGGGACACCTCGCGCACTTGCTCGATGTGCTTCATGCGCGTCTTGCGGCTACGCACTTGCGCGTCGAATTTGTTGCGCACCTTGAGTTCCTCGATGATGCGCAGTTGACGTTGCACCTCATGGAATTGCCTCCGCTTCTTCGCTGCGATGGCTGCCGCGAGCGCTTGCTTCTGCGCCTGGTAAATGGTGTAGTTGCCTTCGTACTCCGCCACTTGGCGGTTGTTGACCTCGAAGACGCGGTCGGCGACGTTGTCGAGCAGGTACTTGTCGTGGGCTGAGACGACGACGGAGCCCTTCAGGTCCATGAGGTACTGTTCGATGAACTCCACTGTCGGGATGTCCATGTGGTTCGTCGGCTCGTCAAGCAGGAGAAGGTCCGTCTCTTTCGCCGCCGAGAGGGCTTTGCAGAGCAGCACCTTGCTGCGTTCCCCACCGGAGAGGCTGCCAAAGTTGGCATTCAGCGTCTCTTCGGGGAGCCCGAGGTCGTTGAGAAGGGGCGAGTTCGTTGCCTTGCCCTTGGATTTCTCCTCGGCGAGGCGCGTCTGGACGTCCGTGTAGCGCGCCATCTTCTCGTTTGCGTCCGGCTCGTCCCACGCCGTGGGTGTTGCCATCCATGCTTCGAGTGCCGCAACTTCCCCGGCCAGCCTGCGGGCAAATGCAGTCGGCTCCGACAAGAGGTCCTGCACAGGAGTGTCCGCAGGGATGTCGGGCACCTGGGGAAGGTAAGCGATGCGCAATTCGCGGGCGAATTCGATGCCGCCAAGGTCCGGCTTGAGCGCCCCGGTCAGGAGTTTGAATATCGACGTTTTGCCGGCGCCGTTGGGGCCGACGAGGGCAATCTTGTCGCCCGGATGGATGAGGAAGGAGGCTCCACGCAATACGTGCGTGGGCCCGTACGACAGGTGCAGGTCCTCCGCCTTGACGAGGGGTTGCAGGGTCGGCCTCCAAGTCGCGCGAGGGTCAGGCGGCGAAAAACCCACCCCCTCCGTTCGTGAAGCATTTTGTAGGTGGCGCACCGATTCGCCGGCATGCTGCGACCAGAGGACCAGGGCACGTTCTGGGCGTCCGCGGGCGCCATCGTGACCGTCGGCGACGACGGGCTCATCAGTTTCGCCAGTCCAGAGGCGTGCGCCCTCCTCGGTTGGGACGACGCACTCATTGGGCAACCCCTGACGACCATCATCCCGGAACGCCTCAAGGGTGCCCATCGAGCCGGCTTCGACCGTTACGTGCGCACCGGCGAGTCGAGGCTGCAGGGCAGCACGGTCCGAGTCCCTGCGCGCAAGCGCGACGGCACAGAGCAGGACATCGACCTCACAATCCGCGTATTCAGGCGCCCGGACGGGACCAAGCTCGTCTCGGCCGCCCTCTCAGTGGCAGCTCTAGGGCGGGCGCCGCCGGGGTTGAAGGTCATCGAGGACGCGTTGACGAGAAGAATGTACGAACTGGTGTGAAGCCTACTCGGTTGCGCCAAGGACTTCCCGCAACCGTGGCACATCCCGTGTGGCATGGATCCACAGGCGCCGCGGGTCGACGCGCTGGTAAACATGTGCCAGAATGACCCGCAGATCGCGCAGGCCCTGCCAGTCGACCTCGCCATCGGGCGCGTCGTCGCCCAACCTGGTGGCGACTTCGCCCATCAGTTCAAGGGTCCGTTCCAGGATGCGCTGCTTGGCCTTGTCCGCGAGGAATTGCCGCTCGGTCCACAGGGCGACGTAGCCAGCCGTTTCGTCCGCCAGTTGGCGCAGGTCGTCGAGGAGGTCGTCACGGGGCAGGCCCGACAAGCGTCACCCCTTCCTTTCGGATGCGCGCCCAGAGGCGTGAGCCCTTGGGGGGCAAATCGCCAAGGTCCACCTTGACGCCGAACAGAGCGGTCAGCTCGTCACGCAAGGCAAACAGCGCCGCGACACCTCCCTCGGTCGGCATTGCAACGACGAGGTCAAGGTCGCTACCGGGATGGCGGTCGTCGCGCACGCGGCTACCGAAAGCAATGAGCCTCTTGACGCCGTGCGCACGCACCAAGGCCTGTCCATTCCGCTTGTGCGTACGCCAGAGGTCGGTTGCGCTCGGCGTCGCATCGCGCAGGACCCGGCGAATGGCAGCGTCGAGGCTGGGCGCCCGCAAGGCGTCACGGGTGGCCGCCAGGGCGTCGCGTGTTCGGGAGTCGACCAGGACCGTCGTGTTCATGGCTTGATGTATGGTATATGGTCCATATATCGCTTGGTGCTGTGGCCTGCTGAGCAGAGTCGACATCGCGCGATTCCGCGTGTCACGCGCCTGCTGACTTCGCCCACTCCTTCTCGATGGCGACGATGTCCTGATCCGGCAATCCCAAGGCCTCACGCACCTGGTGCAGCATGCGGACGTCTTTGGGAGTCATGTTGCCGTCGGCCCACGCCGTGGCGTACGCGTTGCGGTACGTCTCGCGCTTCTTGGCGAGGATGTAGCGCGGATCGCTGGGTCGCACGTTCGGCATCGCCTTGTCGGACAGGCGTTCCGCCGCCCGCTGGATCGGGGCGATCGCGAACAGAAGAAGGCCGGCAGCCGCGCCTCCGCTTGCCCAGCCGAAGCGGTCGCTAAGGAAGTTTTGCCCCAGCTGCGCGAAGACGAAGAAGACCGCCAGGAAGACCGCCGCAATTGTTCCTCGGCTCAGCGTCCATTTCAGTCTGATGTCGATGTCGAAGAGTTGCTCGCGCAGGACGCCGTACGCGATGACGAACACCATGAGAATCCTGCCGAGACCCAGAAGGCCGGTCCCCCAGACTTCGTGCCCTCCGCCCACGAGTTTTCCAGATGCCAGGGCCAAGACCGGCAGGATGGCAAACAGCAGTGCCAAGGTGCGGCATGCGCGCCCACCGTCGGGACGGCCTGCCTGGGCTGCCCAGATGCTCGCGATGAGCAGGCACGACGTGAGGATGCCGAAGTAGTTCGCGTAGCCACCGGCGTTCCCGATGGATCCGGTGAAGGCGGCGTCGAGTCCGGCGCGAATGCCGAAGAAGAATCCGAGCGCGGCCGCAACGCGTCGGGCAGAGCGACGTGCAGCCTCCTGGGACGGCGGCAGGGCAGCGTGGACCAGTGCCCAAGCGAACGCGGCGAACGCTAGGGAGCCGGCGCTCAAGAAGATGGAAGTGATGGGATACACGAGACCCGAGAAGAAGCCAGGCGAGTCACCGATGAGGACGCGCGGGATGGGCACGGCGTACATCGTCGAGACGAGCCACCATGTCGCAAACGAGACGGCCAGGACGCCCGCGATTGTACGGGCCCGACGGACCTTTGGCCCGTTGACGGCGGGGAACAGGCACACGACCATGACCAACACCGCCGCGGACAGCGCCTCTAGCCCCACGGCAGTCCAGTCGGTGCCGTCGCCGAGGACCTCGAACGGCTTGCCGGTCAGGCCGCGCAGAAAGAACGCGCCCCCGAAGCAGATGCCGAAGACAGCGAACGCCCGCGTCACGACGCGACGTGGGCGCGCGAAGAGCATGGCGACCCCGAGCGCGGTGAACGCGAAGCCGCCTACGAGGTCAATCCAGTTGCCCGCGCCGAGGACTAGGTCAAGGAACGCCACGGCGACCGCGGCTTTCACTACGCGCCCGAGTTATGAAGGGTTCGGCACGGCGCGGGCCGTCGGAATTGGATTACTTCAGTGCCCTGACGAGGAAGTCGCCCACCCTGGTTTACTTCTCCGGCCCCACGGGGGGACCGCCGTCGCCAACCGCGGGCGCTGCATCGTCGCCCTCTGCGCCCTCGCCAGCCTCGGCGTTCTCCAGGTCGGGTCCGGGGTGATAGCCAATCGGAAGGTCCGGGTCCTGCGGGCCCTCGTCGAAGTCGAAGGGGAACTTGTTCCAGTAGGGGGAGTCGTCGAGGACCGTGTACAAGCCGGAGTCGGCGTTGATGCCGCGGATCATGTGGCTGCCGATGCGGTCGACGTGGTAGAGCAGCGTACCTTGGAAGACCTTCTCGCCGATCTGCTTGAAGAAGCGGCCGCACACGGTGATGCCGATGGTGCGCTCCGTCACGAACTCGTCGAGGTAATGCGCCATGTGGTAGGCACTCGGGAGCTCGATGTGCGGGCGGATGGTGATCTCCTCACGCAGCCCATGCAAGATCATGAGCGGCGTGGGCGTGCCCTCTTCGCCCTTGGTGTTGTCGTGGTAGGCCTGCAAGAGGCCACGCACCGTCGTGTCATCGAGCAACGAGCATCACCGCGGCAGGCGGGCACGCACCGCATCCCCCCTGCTGTTGGGGCCGACCCGTGCCTCGATATGAAGCTATGCGTGGAGTGCTGTCGCTGTACAAGGCAACCGCTACGCCGGCCCTAGCTTGGCGACTTCTGCTGGCCCGAAACAGCGCCCACATCCGATCGGCGGAAGCCAACAAATCAGAGGTGGAAGCCGGCGAATCGGCTATGTAGGGGGCGGGTCTCGGCGCAGCCATCTGGTGACCACCATGGTTGAGGACACCCCCAGCGAAGGCGCCCCCGCGGCAGCCGTCGCCCTGCCCGAAGTCGTGCCGGAGCCCGCTCCGCGCCCCCCGCCGACCGAATCGAAGGAAGTCCTGCAGAACCGGGCGAACATGCTGCGCCGCGAACGGGACCGCCTCAACGACGAAGCACGCAAGCACGCGGAGGAGCGGGACGGCTTCAACGCCCAGGTCCGTGCCCTCGTCAACGAAGCTAACGAGCACAAGAAGCGGCGCGACGAACTCAACGAAGGCGTCAAGCGTTCCAAGGATTCCCGCGACGAGGCAAACCGCCTCGCGGACGAATCGCAGAAGGC
Organism: uncultured Halobacteriales archaeon; assembly: GCA_964643795.1. GTDB lineage: Archaea > Thermoplasmatota > E2 > JACPAO01 > JAHFTW01 > JAHFTW01. The sequence goes on from CAZXUC010000001.1 coordinate 108,676, forward strand.
CACGGACAACCTACGCCGCGAACGCATGCCCGAGGGCGACCCTAACCTCTCCATCGTGAAACTCAAGAAAGAGGCGCGGCAACTCGAGATGCAACACATGACTGTGGTGCTTACGACGAGCAAGGAGAAGGCCCTCATGGAGCGCCTCAAGGAGATTGGGAAGCTCATCCGGGAGAAGGAGAAGACGCTGCGCTCGGACCCTGAACTGAAGTCGGCGCTCGAGAAGGCGGACGACCTCAAGGAGAAAGCCGAGAAGTCGCACGCAAAAGTCGGGGAACTGGCGGAGAAAGCGCAGGGCGAGCACGACGCGATGATTAAGCTCTACAAGTCGAGCGACAAGCTGCGCAAGTCGGCGGACAAGCTGCAGGAGAAATTCGTCATCTCCAAGATGGAGGCCGACAAGATCCACAAGGCGTACATCGAAGTCGTCAACGACATCCACTTCCTCGAGGACGCGCAGCAAGGCCCGCGCGGCGAACGCGGCGAGCCGAGCGCCGCCCAACATGCCCGCGGCGAGGCTGCGGCTGAGTTGGTGTTCCAGAAGTTCAAGGCTGGCGAGAAATTGTCCACCGAAGACCTGCTGACGCTGCAAAAGGCCGGGCTACTGTAGGCAGCGGTACCCCGCGGCGGCGCGTGCCTATGGCGGTCCAGTCCTTCGTTGCATGGCCGTGCCGTGGTGTGGGGGGCCTGGGATTTCACAGAACTCCACAGAATCGTGACGTTGACGCGCGGGGCGGCGCCACTTTCACGCCGAGCGCGCGGAACCCGCGGAACCGTTCACCGGACTTTTCGCGCCGCCCATGAGAGGCGAGCGCCGGGGCGAGGTTCTAATTCTGTGTTAATCCGTGAAATCCCAGGCCTCCAGTTCCCCAGGTGACGACCTACAACCAGCGCAGCTCTACACGAACGTTCTTCGCCCCCCGACAGGTCAGCGACGCATGGCCACCTGCTCCAAGTGCCCCGAGCCGGCGGTCACGTTCCTGCGCTACGCCGGCACCCACTTGTGCCGCGAACATTTCCTCGTCTTCTTTGACAAGCGCGCCAAGCAGGAGGTCTCCAAGCAAGGCAGACTGCCGGAAGGCACAGTCGCCATCGCGCTCTCAGGCGGCAAGGACTCCGTTTCCGCGCTCCACTTCATGCACCAACTTGTGCAAGGCCATCCCCGCATCGAACTCGTCGCCATCACCGTCGACGAAGGCATCGCCGGCTACCGGGATTCCGCCCTTGACATCTGCCGCGATTTGACGAAGAAACTCGGCGTCCCGTGGCACGTCGTGAAGACGCAGGACTTGGCCGGGTATTCCATTGATGAGTATGCAGCCGGTAGCAAAGGTCCCCGTGCGGAGACGGCGACGAACGCGCCACGCGCGGCTTGCGGGCCGTGTGGCGTCTTCCGCCGCGCCGGCATGAACCGATTGGCGCGCGACCTGGGCTGCTCCGCCGTCGTGACGGGCCACAACCTCGACGACCAAGCGCAGACCATCCTCATGAACCACCTCAAAGGCGACCTCGACCGCCTCGCCCGACTAGCGCCCCACACGGAGGAGGACGCAAGCCGGCACGATGGACTCGTCCCGCGCATCCTCCCGTTCCGAACGATTCCCGAGCGTGAAGTGTTGCTGTACGCCGTGTTGCATGGATTGCCCCTGCACCACGAGGCCGAGTGCCCGTACGCCATCAGGAGCCACCGGTTCGCCATGCGCGATGTGCTCGTCGGGCTGGAGGAGCAGACGCCGGGGACGAAGCATGCCCTGGTGCGCGGAGCCGAACGTTTGAAGCCGATCCTGCAACGTGAACTCGCGGCGATCGCCGTGGGAAGTTGCGCCGAATGCGGTGACGCGACGACGGGGACGACGTGCGTGGCGTGTCAGTTGAAGGCGTGAACGAAAGGGAATGTCTAATTTTCCGAGCGACTTTCCTGGCGCGATGAGCGCTTACGTCCGCATGGCTGCAACCGACAAACGGAGACTTATTGCCCTCCAGGCGGAAGTGACAAAGCGGCGCGGGACCCGGATTTCGCAAGGAGCCCTGTTGGGGGAACTCATCCAGCTGGCGCGGACGGATTTCGATGCGTTTGCGGCGCGGCTTGAAGGCTGAGCGAACCGCAAAGAAAGGTTGGGCCCCCCGCGAGCGGGGCGGGCGGCCGCAGGCCGCCCACCACCGTTCAAGGGCGCCGAGCGGAGCGAGGCGACGTGAACGGTGGCGAAAAAAGGTGGCCCGGGCGGCGCGGTTGTCCGCGCGCATGGGAGGACACGCGCGGGCGCCGCCCGGGTGGCCGTCATCGTTGGAGGAGCCGAAGGCGTGGGAGGACGCCGGAGGCACGATGGCGGTTGGGAGGAGGGGTTGGGAGGTTGGGGTGAAGGGGAGGGAAGGAAGAAGGTTGGTCGGGGGCGTCAACCCCCGGTTAGGCGCAGGGTGGCCGAAGGCCGCTCCACGCTACTCGACGAAGTCGATGCCAGTCGAGTGGCGGGGCTTCTCGTTGGCCAGCGTGCGCGGCCGGGGCAGTTGGTAGCCCTTGGGCTGCTGCGCCGGCGTCGGGTTGTAGCCCTTCGGCGCCGGAGCCGCGGATCCGCCGGAGAGGCGGGCCGGGTACTGCGGTGCCGTCGGGACCGTCTGGAACTGCACGACGGGCTTGCCCTGCTGGTTGCCGGTGACTGCCGGGGCTTCGGCCGAGCTGATGCCGGTCATGATTGCCATGACCCTGCAGCGGCCCTCGAAGGCAGGCAACACGCGGGCGCCCCAGATGACGTTGGCTTGGGCGTCAAGCTCGTAGGTGAGGCCCTCGGCCACTTCCTCGGCGTGCTTGAGCGTCAGGTCGGGTCCGCCCGTGATGTGGATGAGGGCGCCGGTTGCGCCGCGGTAGTCCACGTCGAGCAGGGGGTGGTTCAAGGCCTCGGAGACAACCGACGTCGGGCCGTCGGAGACCTTGGCTTCGCCCCACAGCATGACCGCCAGTCCGCCCTCGCCCATGATGGCCTTGACGTCTGCGTAGTCGAGGTTGATAAGGCTGGGTTGGGTGATGGTCTCGCTGATGCCCTTGACGGTCTCCGCGATGAGTTGGTCCATGACCGAGAAGGCCTGGTCGATCGGGAGGTTCGGGACGTACTTCAACAGACGGTTGTTGTCGAGGACGATGACCGAGTCCGCGCGGGAGCGCAGCTTGTTGAGGCCTTCGTCGCCGCGGATGATGCGGGCGCGTTCCACGTTGAACGGCGTGGAGACCATGCCGACGACGATGGCGCCCATTTTCTTGGCGACATCAGCGACGACGGGGGCGGTACCTGTGCCGGTTCCGCCGCCCATGCCGGCCGTGATGAAGACGAGGTCGGCGCCCTTCAGCATCTCCTCGAGCTTGCCGCGGGCCTGCTCGGCGCAGCGTTCTGCGACCTCTGGGTAGCCGCCGGCGCCGAGACCGCGCGTGATGGTCTTGCCGACGAGCAGTTTCTTGTCGGCCTCGACGAGGTCGAGGGCTTGCTTGTCGGTGTTGATCGCAATCGTCTCGGCGCCCTTGACGCCGAGTTTGTGCAAGCGGTTGACAGTGTTTCCACCGGCGCCGCCGCATCCAACGATGACGATCTTCGGTTCGCCGAAGTTCTCGTATTCTTTCAGCTCCTGCTCTTGGGCGTACCCAACAGCGGCTCCAATCAGGCTTTGCATGGTGTGTGGCTCCTCCAGGTATTTGTTGGCGATGACGTGCTGGAGCCCTGGGGGGCATCGCCTTCCCCCCAGGGTCTCTGGTGCATCCCATCCCTACCTTGTGAGGCAAGGATACTGAGTCCCTACGAGAGTCCGAGTTTCCGTTTGGTCGCCTCGATCTGCGCGAGGGCTTGCTGGATGTCCAACAGTCCCTTCTGCGCGTCGATCGTTTGCTTCGCCTCGCCGCCCTTCGTCAACAGTAGCGCCTTGAGGGCGTTGTAGATGACGTCCGTCGTGTTGCGGTACATTCCTGCGTCGACCAGGGCCTGCATTTGCTGGATCTGGGCGACCGGAAGGCGTACCGTGACACGGTCGGTCGGTTGCTTGGCGTGTTTGGCGGCCATTGGTTGGACCTCGTTTGGGTGGCCCCGGGTGTCTGACACCCGTGGCAGACAATTGCTCACATCGTTCCCCCCTCGGGGAGCTTTGTGGTCATTTGTCTGACAGTCACATTGGAGCTTCCATATTTAAGCGCTTGGTAAAAGTGCGGCCAGGCCAGGAGGCCCCCTCCTGTTGGCGCGACCCCGCCGCCTTGCCCCTACCTACATTTCCTGTGGAACTCCAGTGGAAATGGGGGGCTTCCCCCCGCGTTCCAGGCATGCCGGAAGGCACCCGGGTTGCCGCGGTAGAAGGACGGCGGCCCACCTTTCCATGGGGGATGGACTGCTGCAAAGCCTGGGCGGGCCACCGTCCAACGATTCCCTGACTTGCCGGACCCATGAAAAGCCGATGAGGGGGTTAGTGAACCTTCAGTTTTCGACTAGGAGGGCCCCAGGAGGCGGCGCCGCCTTCCCCGACCTCACCCACTTCCCGAAGTCACGCCAATCCTGGAGGTATTGCTCCTTCCACTTCTGCCGGTAAATGACGGCCGCTGGGTGCAGACTCACGAAGACCGGGATTCCTTCTGGGCCGCGCATGAACGTCCCACGCAGGCTCGCGAAATCCTTCGGGACGTCGCCCAACAATCCCGACAGACCGTGGCGACCGAGGGCAACGATGACTCGCGGCTGGAGCGCTTTGATTTGCTCAAGCAAGTAAGGCCGGCACGCCGTCTTCTCCGCCGGCGTCGGGTCGCGGTTCTCCGGCGGGCGGCACTTCACGATGCTGGTGATGAAGGCCTGCGACCGTTCGATTCCGGCTTCCTGTAGCGCAAGGTCGAGATTCTTTCCTGCTGACCCTACGAATGGACGGCCTGATTCGTCCTCCTTCCGGCCGGGGGCTTCTCCGACGAGCATGATGCCGAGTCGCCCGGAGCCTTCGCCTGGGACGGCGTTGGTGCGCGTCTCGCACAAGCCGCAAAGCTCGCACACTCGGACGCGCCGCGCGATGGAATCCAATACGGCGGCGTCAACGGGCACGATCGTCGGACCTTTCCGGCGGAGATGGGTTTTGGGGTCTTTGCCGCAGCATGAGAGGCGAAACGTCATACGGTGCGCGCCGAATGGCAACGCATTTCAACGACGGCTCAACATTGAGCGGACCCCGAGGCATGGATGACCCAACACCAGGAAGCCCAGCAGCGACTGCTTCTACGCGTGCCCAAGCGGCGACGCATCTTCGAGGCCGTCGTGGCATTCCCCGGCACCCATGCCCGCCGCTTGAGCCGTGAGCTCGCCATCGCCCTCGGCGTCGTCGAGCACCACATCCGCCTGCTGGAACGCCACCGGCTTCTCTTCGCTCACCAACAAGGTCGTCGGCGCACCTTGTACGCGGTGGGGCACGTGGCCCCCGAGGACGCCCAGGTCATCCACATGCTGCGCAAGCCCCACTGGGGCTTACTCCTACACGCCTTGGTCGAGCGTGAGCAAGGGGTGGCCAGCTTGGCGGCCGAAGTGGGCTTGCCCCCCGCAGCCACGTCGTACCACTTGCGCCGCCTGCGGACCTTGGGCCTGCTGGACCACGTGCGCGCGGGCCGCGAGAGCGCGTACCTGGTGCGCGACCCGGTCCGAGTTCGCCGCCTGCTTGCCGCCTTGCGACCGGAGGCCGCCCAAGCGGCGCCCGACCCGGCCTTCACAGGCGTCGTGTTGCGCGCCCAAGTCGTGCTTGCCGGCCTGCGCGGGCTGGCTCCCGGCAAGGCCCGGGCGGCCGTGCTCCTCGCATCCGCGCAGGATTGAACGACGCGCACCCGGCACTGAACGGGGCCGAGGCGTGGACTGGACGGCGCCGGCAAACGGCCAACCGAGAACGGCCTAATCCCCCACGCTGGTCGCCGAGGACGGGGCGCAATGATGCCCCGAGGAACCACATGACCGTACCACGATGGGATGCAAAACAATGGCAACGCGACCACCGGTTTGCTGGCGAGCCACGCATGACTAGCAGCCCGCCTCGGCGGTTGAAACGAAAGGTCGTCCTGGCCGCCTTGGGGGTCATCGTGACCCTGGCCGTCGTCGTAAGCGCCACGCAAGTGAACTACGGCGACGAGACGGTGGCCATCTGCCACGCCACGAGTTCGACGGAAAATCCCGTCGTCTTCCTGACGGCGCGCCGCGACGGCTTCGAGCACGGCCACCACCGCCACCACGAAGGGGACTTCTTCCCGGAGGACCCCTCGCGCGGCTGCAGCGGCGATGAAGTCCCCGTGGCTCCGGCTGACGACAACGGCACGGCGCCCGCCTCTGGCAACGAGACCGACGACGGCGACGCCGACGGCAACCCGACCGGTGACGACGACGTTGATGCAAACGCCACGGACGACGGTAGTGACGCCGTGGGCAACCCCACCGACGATGACAACGCCACCGCCGATGGGAACGCCACCGCCGGCGGCAGTGACGACGGCACCACGACCGGCAACCAGACCCCCCAACCGGCGCCCGCCGGCGACGCCGCCGTGCGCCAGAACGCCGTGCAGGACGACTTCGAGATTGTGCTCAACATCACCGTGAGCAGCCTCGGCCCGGGCGTGGCACAGGACATCAGCCTAGACGACACCCTGCCGGACGTTCGTCGCAGCTGGGACCTGGGGGGCCACGACGCCGCCAGTTGCGTCCTTGACGGGCGCTCGCTGGCCTGCTGGTTCGGCGACCTGGCCCCGGGCGAGGAACGCGTCATCGAGCTGCGCTCGTACACGGACCGCATGCCCTGTGGCTTCGCGTTGACCAACACGGTCTTCGTGTCCGCCGTCGACGACCTCGAGTCGCGCAACGACGCCTCGAGTGCCGGCATCGCGGCACGTGCCTGCTAAAGCACGCGACGGAATCCCTTCCCCCCTTTTTCTTCTACCGTTGCGGGCCTTAGACTGGTGCGTCTTCACCATGGTTTTTGGGGTGGGCGGCGCCGGGCGCCCCCCAAACCGCGGAGCCTGTCCGGGAAATGCCTTTTTGACCATTTTCCACAGGAAACCAAGGAGAATCTCGACGCAGAAGCGGCGATTTTCGTCGACATTGCGGCTTGAACGAGTTTTTCCTTCTGCGCCTGTCGAATACGCGGACAGGCTCCCCGGAATCCCCGGTAGTCCATCGGGCAGGCGTTCTGCGCAATCTGCGGAAAAGCGCGCTATTCCGCGTCCGCCAAGATCCGCTTCGCCTGCGCGATGAAGGGCACGTCCACCAGCTTGCCATCCACGACGATGATGCCGCCCTTCCCGATTCCCGCATTCGCGACGGCGTCCGTCACTTTGCGAGCCCACACCAATTCCTCGCTCGTCGGCTTGAACGCCTCGTGCACGACTGTCACTTGCGCGGGGTGGATGCACATTTTGCCGGCAAAGCCAAGGGCCTTGGCTTCGCGGGCCTCGCGGAGCAAGCGCTCTGAGTCGTTGAAGTCCGCCGTGATCATGTCGAGCGCCTGCACGCCCGCGGCCGCCGCGGCAAGCGCCACAAGACTGCGCGGCACTGCGACTTCCCAGTTGCTCGGGCTGCGCCGCATGCCGGCGTCCGCTGCGAGGTCTTCCGCACCGAAGGCGACCGCGACGATGCGCGGCGAGCTCGCGGCCACGTCCCGCGCCAGCAGGATTCCGGCCGCCGTCTCGAGAATGGCGAGGATCCGTGTCGAGCCGATTGGGATGCCGAGGCGTTCCTCTTCCGTCGTCAGGTGGTCGTCCAGCGACTTGAGGGCGGCCACATCGTGGCACTTCGGGACGGCGATGAGGGCGGGCTTGCTCGGCATGACCATCGCGAGGTCGGCTTGCGCGGCACGGCCCGGCCACTCGTTGATGCGCACACCGCGCACGGACTTCGACGTCGGGACGGCCTTCCACGCGGCGATGATTTGGCGGCGGGCCTCCATCTTGCGCTGCGGTGCGACTGCATCCTCAAGGTCTGCGACCACGACATCGGCAAGGCCGTCACGCAGGGCCTTCTCAATGCGTTCACCCCGGTCGCCGGGAGTATAAAGGAGGCTGCGCAGACGCGGGAAATCCGCTGTCGGCACCTGCTTGCTTGGCGCGTCCTTGCCTGGCCGGGATCGCGCGGCCACTAGGCACCGCCTGGACGTTCCTGCACCATGACGGCCCGCCGGAACCGGCAGACTTCCTCGCCGTGCTGGTTGAAGACCCGGTGTTGCAGCGTCACGATACCGCGACCTGGCGTGCTACTTGGGCGCTTGTTATGCACGACGGTACGAAACGACAAGGTGTCTCCGGGGAAAACCGCCTTCGGGTGTTCGACTTCCTCGTAGCCAAGATTCGCCACCAACGTGCCGGAGGTTGTGTCCGCGACGGATACGCCGACGGCGAGACTGAACGTGTAGAGGCCGTTTACGACAACGCGGCCGAATTGCGTCGTCTTCGCGTAGGCCTCATCGAGGTGCAGGGGTTGCGCGTTGTGGGTGAGCCGGCAGAAGGCGACGTTGTCCTCCATGGTGACCTTGACGCGGGGCTCGTGCTCAATCGTGGCTCCGGGGGAGAACTGGTCGAACCACAGGCCAGGCACGCTCGATGCAAAGGCGGCCGCCTTTTAAACAGGGATTTCGATGTTCGCGTGGAGAATTCCGATGAGTCCGCCGGCCAAGTCGCGCAAGTCCTCGAAAAAGTCCAGTAAAGCAAAGCCAGCCCGGTCAGCCCGGAAATCGAAGGGCGGCAAGCGCGCTGCGAAGCGGCCCGCGCCGAAGGCCGCAAAGAAATCAAAGTCAAGGTCCAAGCCAGCACAGCGCAGGGCTACGCCCGACGGCCACCGCCACTGCTCCGCCACCGACCCGTTTGGCGGCGTCTGCCAGAACATCCCGCGCGAAGGCTCCAGCTACTGCAACGTTCATAGCTACCTCGACCGGAAGTAGCTTCAGCACGGCAGGCCAACGAAGAGCTCAGCTCGAGGGCTCACGTGTGCGATGCCGCTGCCACATGGATTACCGCAGTCCGCCGACGGCGGGGTCGTGCATGTTTTTGCAGCAGCAGGAGTCGAGACTTCTTCACGCGGAACGCGCGGAAAACGCGGAAACGCGTGATTCCGCGTCACTCCGCGACCTCCGCGTTAAGCCGGTGGTTTCAGTGCAGCGACCCACTACCGACCGGCTTTTCCCCGGTCCCCACCCTGCCCCTGCGTGGCCGGCCGTTTCGTGACGTTCGAGGGCATCGACGGCACGGGAAAGTCAAGCACAATCAAGCGTGTCGCAGCGGCGCTTCGAAGTGCTGGGCACGACGTCGTCGAGACGCGCGAAGAGACGGCTACCGAGCGCGGGGAGTGGGTGCGTCGCTCCATCGCAGCGCAATGGGACCCCCTCGCGACGGCGCTGTTGTTTGCGGCGGACCGCGCCGAGCACGTGCGGGAGATCCAGGCCTGGCTCGCAGCGGGTAAGACCGTGCTCTGCGACCGCTTCGTGCACTCAAGCTACGCGTATCAAGGAGTGACATTGGCCGGCCGCGTCCCTGATCCAGTGGGATTCGTGCGGCGCCTGCACGAGCCGTGGTGCCCCATGCCGGACCTCGTCGTGTTGCTGCAGGGCGACCCGGCGAAATGCTTGGAGCGCGTGACAAAGCGCGGCGAGAAGACGCGTTACGAGAAATTGGAGTTCCTCACCAAAGTCCAAGTAGCGTATCTTGAGGAGGCTCGGCGCGACCCGAAGCGGTTCGTGGTCATCGACGCTGATGGGAGCCTCGACGCGCAGGCGGACGCAGCCATCGCGGCTGTACGCAAGGCGATGTAGTTAGGCCAGCGCCGACGCGCTGCGCCCGACACGCGGAACGCGCGGAACCCCGCGGAAAACTGACCGAGTCAGTTCCGTGCGTTTCCGCGCGTTCCGCGTGTTGTTGGCGGACATAAATCGCGGACTCAGCCCTGCGTATCGTTCGGCTCGTTGCCCGTGGCAAGTTCCTTCGTCTTGGATTTGCCTTTAATCTGCCAAGACCAGCCGCGTCGGCTCATGATGCCTGAGAACCAGTAGGACAGCAGCGTGAAGCCGACCGTCGCGACGGCTCCGATGATGACGACGTCGCCCCAAGTCAGGTTGCCCATGGCAAGCCATGGTGGCGCCCAGGTGAAAAGGGCTACGGTCACATTGTGTGGTTCATATGGCCACCCAGGATCTTCATCGCCTCAGTGTTGCAGTCAAGGGCCCGCGTCATGGCGAACGCGTCGATGTCGTGGAAGCCGTCATAGGCGAAGCACGCCATCATGCCGCCTGGGTGGACGTTGTCGTTGACTGTGGCCATGCCGTTCTGGTCGTGGATCATCCACAATCCCGGGTTGTCCATTTCCATGATGTAATCGTAGCGTTCGCCGGGCGAGATGGAAAGCGTGTCCATCAGGATGGGGTGGGCCAGGGGGTAGCCATCCTTGTGCGTCACGACCATGGTGTGGCCGTGCGGGTGCCACGTGTGGACCTGGCTGCCGGCGTTGATGATGCGGAACAAGACCTTTTCGCCGTACTTCACCGGGAACGCTGGAGTGTCCGGGAAGGCGTGGCCATTGACGAGGAACGTGTTGTACTCGGGATTGTACACGGGGTGCGTGACGGGCCACCACTGCTTCGGCGTTTGCTGGGGCGGCGGCGTGCCGTGGGCATGAGGGGGCAAGCACCCTGCGGCTAGCAAGGCATTGCTTCGGGCCGGTTCCGGGACATTCTGGAACGCCGTAATCATCGTGGGACAATACGCGTCGCGCGCGCCCTGCGGGACCGTGTCGTTAACCGTTTGTCCTATCTGCGCCACCTGCTGGTTCTGCGCCAGGTTGTCGAGCAGGTAGCGATAGAAGCATTGCGTCTGGTCCTGCGAGTCGGGCGTCGCCTCCTGGCCCGTCAGGGGGTCGCGGTTCCCATGCACGTGGCAGTTGTCCCACTCGTCCAGGATGACAGTGTACTCGCGGTCGTACTCGTACTGGGGGTCGACCTCTTCCACGATGAATGCCCCGTACATTCCCAAGTCGATGTGGTGGGCGCCATCGACGTGGCAGTGGTACCAGTAGGTTCCCGCCTTGAGATTCTCGTAACGGTACTCATACATCTCGCCTTGCTCGACTGGCAATTGGGTGAGGAAGTCTACGCCGTCGTTCTCCCAGGTGACCTTGCCGGGGTCTCCGTGCAAGTGGATCGTGTGGTCGAGGGGGTTCAGGTTGTGGAGGCGAATGATGACGGTGTCCCCCTCCTTGGCGCGGATCTCGGGCCCGGGGACAATCTGTGGGTCGTCGGGGTCTGACTTGAACGTGACCGCGACAGAGCGCGATTGGTTCAGGTCGTTCTTCATGTAGAGGCCAACGGTATCAGTTGCGCCCGCGTGGACGTAGATATCAAACTCCCGCACGCGGGGCTCGTACGGGGTGGTTTTTCCCCCGCCGCCGGACCCCATGCAGCCACCCAGGAGGATGGCCACGGGGAGCATGGCGACCAAGAGCACAATCAAGCGCATGGACATCTCTAGCCCCTCGCCCCGTTATATCTATTGTCGATTTGGTGGAAAGGGCGCGCCCTTAGGAACGGTCGCGGGAAAGCTTAGTAGTCGGCTCGCGGCGCGGCCTCGGATCTTGTCTTGCAGCCTTCGTCGCGGCAGCCCCGGATGTGGCGCCGACTCCTTGTAAATCGGCGTTCCTTTCCCCCGATAAAGTGCAGGACAGACGCAAGGTTCAACACGGAGAGCCGCTTGGGCAGAAGTGGTTGACCATGCGCTTCCTGTTCGCTGCCATCTCTCTCTTGGTCTTGGCCGGTTGCTCCTCTCCCGAATCGGGCGGTTCGGATGATGATTCGCAGTCGACCATGACGGACTCGCCGGGAATGAAGATGGTCTCGATGGTGGATGACTCGTTCCGAAACGCCAACTTCAGCACTTCGCCCGGCGGGCAGGCCATGTACATGAACCAGGGCAACAACGAGCACACAGTCACCATCCACAGGGTCGGCGATCCTGCCACAACGACCAAGATTGACAAGACGCTGCAGCCAGGGACGACGGAGACGTACACGTTCGCCGTCGCTGGGACCTATCACGTCTACTGCAGGCTGCATGGCACCATGACGACGGGCATGACCAGCACGGTCACAGTCGCCTAGCGGCCCACTAGCATCGGGCCACCAGCGCAAGCCGTAGCAGCGGTGGACGCCTTGCCGCTGCGTGGTCGGCAGCTCCACGCCGTCTGCAGTGGGGCCTCCTAGCCCTTGCGGCGCGCCACGATGGCCACCAAGGCCAATGCCAGAAGAATCGCGGGGAAAATCGGGCCGGGCGCGTCCTTGGAGTTCTCGTTCTCGGTGGCCGGCTCGATGGGCGGACCGCCATTCTTGAAGGTCCAAGTGATGTTGTTCTGGACCTGCGGGCCGCAGTTGGTGCCGTCGAGGCAGTGGCTGTAGTTGTAGAACGAGACCTTGACGATCTCCCAGGCGCCCTGTGGAGCGGTGAATTTCACGGGCTGCACGAGTTGTACCTCGCCTGCGGGGACGTTGAAGACGTGGGCCTGTAGGCCGGTGAGCAGGCCGCCTCCGGCGACTTTCTTGTCCTCGAACATGATCATGGTGCGCGCGTTGGCGGTGATGTCGACCTTCATGTCGAACGTGTAGGTGCCGTTCTTCACGGTGAAGGTCTGGTCGCCTGCGGGGGTCATGATGTGGCCGGGGCGGTATGCGACGTGGACGGCGGGAAGTTCAATTGGGGACTGGCTCGGCTCGGTCGCGGGGTTTTCGTCGGCGTAGACGAGGGTCGCGGTGAGCGTGGCGTTGACCAGGCCGGGGGCATCGGGCAGAGGAGTCAGCAAGACCTCGACTTGCTTGGTGAGGGGCCCCGCAGGGTTGCTGGAGCATTCCATCGGGTCGAACGTCACCGTCGTGGAGGTCGCCTTGAGCCAAGCGGGCCCCACGACGTCGACGCGGGCTGAGCCGCCGAGGCCGGCCGCCAGGGTGGGGCACTCGATGCTGACGTCAATCGGGATCGTCGCGCTGCCGTCGTAGGGGATTGCGCCACCCGTGAACGTCGTGCTGTGCGTGGCATCGGCAGCGACCAAGGGGGCCAGGAAAAACGCGGCGAGGGCCAGGAAGGCTGCCTTCATCGGTCGTCGACCAGTGGCCAGCTTGCTTACCGGTTGTTGTCAGGGGGCTGCGTTCGAGGCTTGTCCGAATTGGCCAACCGGTGGGGGTGGCTCAGACAAACGCCGCACGCTCCCCGCAAGGCAACGGCATTGACGGTCGTCCGATTCGCGGCTCCCGATGCGCACCATCCTTGCCCTCGCCGCGATTGCCCTGCTCCTGGCAGGCTGCTCCGGCTCGACGCCGGAGCCCGACCTTCCCGCGCCCACACAAGACGCCCAGGGCCGCTACGTCATCGAGGCCACGGCGCAGAACGCCTTCTCGCCCAACGAGGCGCAGGTCCCCGTCGGCGCTACGGTGCTGTGGAAGGTTGCCCCCGGAGCGTTCCACGACGTCAACTCCAAGTCGGGACCCCAATCCTTCAGCAGCGACCAACAGTACCCTGCCAAGATGCGCGGCAATGATACATTCGAGTTCACATTCACGAAGGCCGGCACCTACCAGTACTACTGCAAGGTCCACGAGGGCCTAATGTCCGGCACGCTCAAGGTGGCGTGACGGGCGCGTCGTCCTTCTTGACCCAGAACTTCGTCTGCCGCATGTCGCGCAGGTTGCCCTGCTGACCCAGAAGCCCAAGGTCCCCGAGCTGCTTGAGGGCCGAGTACACGGTGCGCCGGCCCAGGCCGGTCTCCAAGGTCAGCTCCTTCGAGGTCAAGACGTCGTCAACCAGGGCCGCGTAGACACTATGCACTGAGGTCGACAGGCTGGCCACGGCCGCCGGCAACGGCACTTCGGGCACGTCGGGCGCAGGCGCAGGGACCTCGGGAAGTACAATAGGCGCAGACGCGGGAGGCGGCGCGGGGCGGGCGAAGACGTTGGCCCAGGTCTCGGCGTAGCTGGAGACAGCGTCGGGGGAGGGGTGGTAGGCGCGCAGAATCTCCAGGACGCGGGCCGGGTCGCCGAGGCGGATGATGCTACGGTTGCCGCGCCGCTCAACCACGGCTAGGCCAGCGTCCTCCATGACCTTGAACTGGTACGCCGCCGTGCTCGGGACCAAGCCCAGGCGACGCGCCAACTCGATGGGCCGCAACGCACCTCCTTCGAGAAGCAGAAGGGCGATGCGCAGGATGGCGGGGCGGCGCAGGAGACCCAGCCAACGGCGGTCGGTCTCGTCGAGCTGGAGGGCCCCCGAGCGGACCGGGAAGAAGTCCCGGTAGCGCCCACGCATGCTGCTCGTGACCAGCTGCATCTTCTCGAGAATGTTCAGGTGGTATTCGGCCAGCATGGCGCTGGTGTTGGCTCGGCGCTGAATCTCCCGCAAATGGAGGCCTGGGTACTCCTCCACGATGAGGAGGATCCGTCTCCGAAGGTCTGCTTCCGGGCCCGGCTCGGTCATCGCCAGCCTAGCGCCTCATCCAAAACGGAGCCGCCATCAGCAGCACCATGGCCATGTCGAAGAGGCTGCCAATCATCTCGAACACCTCATGGTGAAGCACGCGGACTTGAATTGAATAGATTGAGAACAGGCACTTGACGAAAAGGACGAAGAAACCCGCTGCCACGTAGCGCACCTTGGGTTGGGCCAGGCGGTTGGAGGCGACCCACATCGTGATGGCTAGGCCCAAGGCGGCTGCGGCCACCGTGGCAAGGACGGCCGTGGAGACGTTCGTGAAGTCGGACATGCTGCGCCAGAACGCTTCACTGAGGCTTCGCGGATAAGGGGTGCGACGGGAAACGGGCAGCACTGCGAAGCTCGTCAAATGAGGCTGAAATAGCCCCCTCCTCTCGAAGAAGTCATGCGCACCGCAGCCCTGCCGATGGCCCTCCTGTTGATGATCGTGGCAAGTCCCCTGGTGAACGCCGGCGGTGGCCACGACGAGGGCACGCCAGAACCCGTCGAGGCTGCGCATGAGGAGGCAGGGGCCTCGTCACCCGAGTTGCTCCCCGGCACCTCGTGGTCGTACAACCTCACTACCGAGGGAACCTTCGATTACCACTGCCATCCGCATCCGTGGATGCTCGCGCAGCTTCGCGTCCTGCCCTCCAATGGCAGCGTTGCGACCCACATCATCAGCATCACCGAACCTCCCGGTGAGCCCTTCGAGAACTGGACTTTCTCACCCAAAATCTACGATGTCCGCGTGGGCGACACTGTAACTTGGGTCAACGAAGGCAGTGTCATGCACCGCGTTACGCAGACCGTGGGGGAGCACATCGCCCACGTCGGCACCGTCGCCGAAGCGGACACGCACGATGACGGCGACTTCCACGCCGACGACGCCGCGGCCCACGCCGCCCAACCCAGCGGCGTGTGGTGGATTGCCGTGGCCGGCGCCGGTGCCATCTGCGTTGGCCTGTTCGTCAAGGGCGGCAAGAAGGCGCCCTAAGGGCATTTTTCACCCTTAGGCGGCCGTAGTTCGGGTCGAGCTCAGCCAACTGATGCAATTCATGCAGGCTGGAAGTCGGCGCCGCTTGGCACCGACGACTCCGCCCACCTACGAAAGCAAGCTGGCCGTGCTGTACAGTGCGGGTCCGAGTCCAATGAAGATCAAGGCCAGGTAGGTTCCCGTGCGCTGCTGCACGGGTTCCGCCGTCTTGCTCCAGCCACGCTCAAGGAGGAACCCGACACCAAGGGCCAAGATCCACTTGGCGATGGTGTAGCCGATGCCGGTGTGCTCGAGAAGCCAAGCCGAGAGCGCGACTTGTTCGTGCATCTCCTCAGCGAGCAGGCCCAAGGGATCTTTGACGGCGAGGTAAGTGACGATGCCGTCGAGAAGCTGCGACGCGGTGGCCGCCAAGGCTGCACCGCCCGCCAGCACCCGCAAGCTCACGCGGCGCGCGTCGCGGAGTAGGAAATGTTGTGCCGCCAGGGCAACGACCACCGTGCCTACTGCGAGCAAGAAGATTGTCAACGCACCAGGCTTGACTGGCTCTGGCATGGTGACATGCAATAAGACGAGGACCCCAGACATGCTGACGCCGAGAATGCCGGTCGTCCAGAGAGCGGCCCGCGTCGTTGCGTATTGGTCCAGCAGATGGCCATAGGCGAGGATGAAAGCGACGGCGGCCACGATTCCCATGGCTTCCAGCGTCCACGTCGTCGCCATCCACATCGGCATGCCCTCGCCGGAGGCGACCAGGTGCATGCGCAGCAGCATGGCGACTGCGAGCCAGGGCGCCACGGCTGGCACCCACCAGGCGTGGCTTTCCGGGCGGACGTGGAGCCCGATGCCGATGACCGTGTATGTCCCCCATGCCAAGGCAAGGTTCAGCGCAAGGCCAGCAAACGGCACGCCGACCAGGTAGGGTAGGCCGAACCAAGCCGTGGCTAGGGAGAAGACGCCAGCCAGCAGGCCGGGAGCAGCTTGCCGGCGCCAGGCGAACCCGACGGCGGCCGGCATCGCCGGTTCAAGAAGGGCCTGCGTCAATGCGCCTCAGCGCACGGGTCGCCGGCGGCGGCAAGCTCGGCCGCGTCGTCGTAGTAGTCGATGGCGACCGTGAGGGTGGCCACGGCGTCAACGGCGCGTCCAGCGAGGTTGGCTTGGTAGGCACCGGCCTCAAGATGCAATGCGACGGGGTCGAACACCCATTCCGCGTAACGGCCGCTGCCCATGGGGATCGAAGCCGCCTCGGTGCCGTCCGGCAGCACGACTTGCAGCGTCATGTCGTTGAGCGCCTGAATCGCGCCGGAGGATCCGTCGACGGCGGCGGTGACCTTGAAGGTCTTGATGGCGCACGGCAAGGCGACCTCGAAGGGAAGCTGCAATGCGGACGTCGAGGACGTGTTGAGCCCCTGCTTCTTGACGAGGTCGACGTCGGCCGGGATGTTCAGGGCGGGCTGGTACGGCTTGCCGCCGGGCAATTCGGCCTTGTAGGCGTGCATCTGGTCCATGTAGCCCTCGTACACGATGGCGGTGTGCATGCCGCCGGGCCCTTGGCCATCATTGGTCTCATGGTCGTTGACGTGCGTGTGGAAGGCCCAGACACCGCCATTGTTCTCGCGGCCCTCCAAGACCACGTCGATGCGTTGCGCGGGGCCGATTTGCAATGTGTCGACCCAGTAGCGGGCCTGCGGCGAAAGCGGGTTCCCGTCGATGGCGACAACCTGGAAGTCATGGCCATGAGGGTGCAGCATCTCGACGGTGGTACCGGCGTTCAGGATGCGCAGTCGGATGCGCTCGCCTGGCTTGATCATCAGGAGGGTGTCGTCCCGTTCCATGGTCTTGGGGAAGCTAATGCCGTTGAGCATGAAGATGTCCGGCGTGACGTCGACGCTGGGATTCTGGCAATCCTGCTCCCCAGTGACGCCGCAGCTACCGAGGTTCTGGTGGTCGGCGTGCGGGTTGGCAACACGGCGCGGGGTGGCCTCGATTAGGTCGCGCTTGGCGGTGCTCACGACGAGGATCTCTTCGCGATCGATGTCCTTGGGTTGCCACGTCTGGTCCTGCGGCTCGACGACCATGACGCCGTAGAGGCCCTGCATGACGTGCAACTGCGTGTCGACGTGGCAGTGGTACCAGAGGGTCCCCGCGCGCGCCGCAACGAAGTCGTAGGTGTAGGACTGCCCCGGCTTGACGGAGTCCTGCGTCTCCCCGGGAACACCGTCGGACCCATTGGGGACATATTGGCCGTGCCAGTGGATGGTGTGCGGGTGGACGTGATTGTTGACGAAATCGACGACGACACGGTCGCCTTGCTTGACGCGCAGGACGGGGCCAGGTGTGCTGCAGGTGCCGGCCCAGTCGGACTCAGTCGTGTCGACGCCGGAATCGGCGTAGTATTCGATGGCGTTGCGGCTGTACTCGTCGTTCGGGTCGGTTGGCTTGAAGCAGAATCCCCACATGTTGGCCTTCAGGCCGGGGTAAATCTCTTTTGAAAGGAGGTCCAAGACTGTGGCTTGGAGCCGAACAACATTGCCGGTTTCTTTGAACTTCGTGCCCGGCTCGAACGACTCCTTGCCACCCCCTAGGCAACCCGAGAAAAGGACGATTGCAAGCACGCCGGTTGCGAGGCCAACCATGCGCTTCGATGAACTCATGACATTCGCAAGGCGCCTGCTCGGTAAAGGATGGGATGCGGGGTCGCCCGCGAAGGTTGTCCAACGTGAACGGCGCTTGTCAAATACGGGGCACGCAGGGAAAACCGGTTGTAGGGCCCCCTTGTAGAGGGGCCTATGCGCATCTTCACAATCCCAGCCGTCGCAGTCGTGGCGGCGCTCGTTCTGGCCGGTTGTTCCGGCTCCGAACCCAATAGCAATCCGGATGCCGAAGCTACCAAGACGTACACCGTCAACGTCGTGGGGAGCCATGCCGTCAACGGAGCCGACCGCACGATCCGCTTCGTTCTGCTGCAAGGTGGCGTGGAACTCGGAAGCGGTTCCTATACAGCTTCCAAGAGCAAGACCGAGGACAAGGAGCCGCTGTTCACGAGGACTGTTCTAGCCGGTTCCGTCACGCTTCGCGCCTTCGAAGGCAGCAACCCAGTCGGCACCAAGACCATCGATGTCAGCGCGTGTCCTCAGCCCTTCGAATTCAACAGCCACATCATCAACGACGCCGTCCACCTCTACACGAGCTGCGACTGAACGCCCCGGCTTGCTCCCCGATAGGACAACTTCCGCATCGCAACCGCCACACGATGCCCTTTATCGAACCGGCGGCATGCCCGCGCAATGCGGCCGTCGCTCGTGGTCATCGCGACGCTACTCCTTTCCGGTTGCACCTCGCAGGACCACTCCGGGCCCGGTGCGGCCTACCTGACCGTTGTTGCCGGCGAAACGGCCCCACACGTCATCGACTGGGCCGTTGCCCAGGATGGTAGCGAAGGGGCTCGACTTGTGGAGGCGGCCTTGGTTGCGGCGGAGACCAGCCGACTCAACGCGAGCGTTCGAGCAATCAACGAGACCGAGCAGGAAGCAATCGAGCAATGGGTGGAGCGCATGGGGGCGTACCATAGCGCTCCAGGTGCCTTGCCCATTCGCTACAGGGGCCAACTTTACTGGGTCGGCGTCGACCAGACGTCGGGCTAATCCAACTCGCGCGGCCCTGTGGTGCCCAGGTCGCAGGTTGCATCTTCGTTGCGGCGTCTCCAGTAGTTGCGGACCCATAGACCGAGGACGATGGTCAGGACAGCCATTGCAGCGAAGCCCTTCAGGGCCAGGGCCGTTGCCCCGAAGGCGGAGCCGATGGCGAGGAAGAAGCCACCAGCGCAGGCGGGGCAGGCCAGCATGAAGGCGAGGCCCAACTTGCGGTCGCCGTCGCCCTCCATGGGCCAGCAGTGTTGCTACAGGCAGTCAACATTTGTGGTTCCGGCCTTGGGCGAACCTTGTCAGCGCCTCGCAGCGAACCCCTTATCCGGCATCCTGCCGGACCGGGTTCGTGGCGTGGCCGTGGCTCGTCGTCGGCGCCGTGCTGTTTGCCGCCGCGGTCCTGCAACCGTTGCTGGCCTTCCTCGTCGAGCCTGCCTGGGCCGTTGGCCTTGCAGCGGCGATGGCGGCAGAACTGGTGATTGGGCGCGAGGCGGCCATCCCATTGGCCGTGGCGGCCGGCGTGCCAGCGGCGTGGATTGCCGTCACGAGCATCCTGCAGAACCTTGCCTTGGCGGCACTCATCGTGCCCCTGGCCGTCCGCGGCGCCCACGCCATTGAAGCGCGCCGCGGGGCTTGGGGGCGCCTCCTGCACAACCTGCATGCAGGAGCCTCCAAGCAGGTGCATCAGGGCCGCAACGCGTGGGCGCTTTTCGGCTTCATGCTGCTGCCCTTCGTGCCCAACGGGGCGGCCATCGCCGGGCTCATCGGGAGCTTGGCCGGCATCCAGGCGAGGCGCCTTGCCTTGGTCCTGGCCTCGGCGGTGACCATCACGGCAACGGCGTGGTCCTTCGGGTACGCGTGGCTCGCGGACGCCTTGGCGTCCGTCCATCCGGCATTGCGGTTGCTGCCTGCGGTATTGGCTTGCAGTGTGATGGTGATTTGGGCCGCTCGGGCCCGCCGCGCACCAAACTGAACTGGGAACCGGCCGGACTACGGTCGCCGCACGCCTGCACGCGAAACGTAGAGCGCGACGCCAACGGACGCCAGCACTGCGAGGAGCCCCAGCCCCGGAGCCTCTTTCGGGGCCTCGATTGTTGCCGCGCGTGCTGCCGCAGCGTCGCTGACTAGCATGACTTCTCCCTCATCGAGGTAGGCGTAGTACGTCTGCCGGCCGCCGATGTCCGTGTACAGCTCCACGGTCAGCGGCTCGACGATGCCATTGGTCGCCGTCGGAGCCAGGGTGACGTGGAACATGGTGGATGCGCCTCCGGCCAGGTTCGTGGCCGACGCCGACGCGTTCAGGGTCCAGGCCGCGCCGTCCGGAAGGCCGCGCAGGAACACGTGTTGCCCCTGCTCCTTGAGCGGGTTCTGGACGGTGATATCGAAGATGCCGGCTCCTTGGGGGGCGATGCTGACGTTGAGGTACTTCGCGGGGCCCGTGAGTTTGACCTCATCGACAATCCGACCCTCGCCCAAAGGGGGAAAGACGGGCGTCCCTGGTCCCTCCACTGGGACCTCGGTCCCCGTGGCGGGCAGGTGGATGCCGCCAGGTGCCGTGTCGCGCGGGTCGCCGTCGACGGAGGAGACGATGACGATGTCCTTGACGGCCTGGCCGCCCCACTCCGGGACGGGGACCCAGGCCTTGACCTGCAAGACGTTGCCGTCGGCAATCGTCCACTCGAGGTTTTCGAAGTCCGAGGTCACCGTGGCGCCGTCGTGGCTCAGTTCGCGCTCGAAGGCTTCCTCGCCGATTTTGAACTGGAAATTGATCGTCCAAGCCGCGCTGCCAGTGGGGCGCTGGGTGCCGTCTCCCGCGAAGTTGACCTTGAAGTATGCGCCGTCGGCGTCGTAGGCCTGGCTGTAGCCGTCCCCGACGTAGACGTCCCAGATCTCGAAGCCCTCCCACGCGAAGCTGTCTTCCTGACCCTCGAAATCCCGGATGGCGAGTGTCTCGAACTCGTTGACGGCGAGGTCGCCATGCGCACTCGCCGTGGGGGCGAACGATGCACAAGCCACCAGCGCCAATGCGGCAATCCCCGAACGCATGCCAGCGGCACTCAGGCCTGCTGCAAAGAGTGTTGTGGCAAGGCCAGGGGGATGCGAGGCCCGGCTACTTCTTCCAAAGTTTCCAGCGGGACTCCTGAACGGGGGCGGGCTGGACAGAGTCGCGGACCACGTAGCCGGCCTCCTTGACGGCGTTGACCAGGGCTCCCCTGGCGACTCCGGGTTTGGTGCGCACCGTGGCAAACTCCCTCTTGAGGTCCACCTTGGCATCGGTGACGCCCGGCGTGCCTCGCAAGGCCTTCTCTACGTGGTTGACGCAGTTGCCGCACGTCATGCCGGAGACTTGGAGGGTCTGGATCTCGTCCGGGCTCATGACGCGTTCCAAGGCGCCGGTCGCTAAACCTCTTGCTCTTGACGTTTGGAAAGCCTCCATGGACATTGGCAAGTCCTTTGGAGCCTTTCTACAGGTATCTGTTTACGAGCGCAAGGTTCTTTGCCGGTCCAGCCTCCCACCCGTCGTGGACCTCGACGAGCTGGATTTCGGCATCCTGCGCGCCCTACAGGCTGACGCGCGGACGTCGTACCGGACTCTTGCCAAGCAACTGGGCACCACGACGCCGACAGTCAGCGCCCGCGTCAGGCGTCTGGAGGAGCTGCGCATCATCCAAGGCTACCGCATCGAACTCGACCCCGAAGCCCTCGGCGGCTCGCTGCAGGTGCTCCGCTTGACGGTGCGGCCCGCGGGCCTGCACCGCGTCACGGAAGCGCTGACGGAATTGCAGGGCGTTGAGGAGATTATGGCCGTCAGCGGCGGCGCCCTGCTCGTGAAGGTTCGGCTTCGTCCACCCATCGTGACGTTCGATGGCCTTCACCAGGCCATCGCCGGGCACGAGGACATCGTGAGCTACGATTCGTGGGAGGTCTGGAGCATCCGGCAGCGCGCCGCTGACTTGGCCGTGACGGGCCTTGAGGTGCGATGCCACACCTGCCGCACCCCCATCCAGGGCGAACCCGTCCGAGGCAAGATTGGCGGCCAGGAACACCTGTTCTGCTGCCCGCTCTGCAAGAAGCAGTTCCAGGAACGGCACGCCGCGACGGCGGCGCGCAGCAAGCCCGAGAAAGCCCCGCGCGCAGGCTAGCGGTGGGGGCCCTAGCCGGACCGGGCAGCCATGACGGGTCTTGGGCTGGCAGGCGGTCGGTGTGGGGTTATGCGCGGGTGGCGTGGGTCGCCGGCATGGGCGGGGCGCCAGCGGCGCAGCAGGCCGCTGTTCGTGACGACGCTCACGCTGGAGAGCGCCATGGCGGCGGCCGCGAAAGCTGGATGCAGCAGCAAAGGCGACCCAAACAAGGGCAGCGCCACGAGCAAGCCGGCTGCCAGGGGAATGAGGATGACATTGTAGCCGAAGGCCCACGCGAGATTCTGGTGGATCTTGCGCAGCGTGGCCTTGGAGAGGTCGAGCGCTGCGACGGCGTCGCGCAGATCGTTGCGCAGTAGGACGACTTCGCCGGCTTCCTTGGCGACATCCGAACCTCCGCCCATGGCGATGCCCAAGTCGGCAGCGACGAGAGCGGGGGCGTCGTTAACGCCGTCGCCCACCATGGCCACGGACAGGCCCTGCTTCTGCAGGTTCTGGATGATGCTGGCCTTCTGCTGCGGCAGAACCTCGGCGAAGACCTTGGTGATTCCGACCTGGTTGGCGATGGCGTTGGCGGTTTGACGGTTGTCGCCGGTGATCATGCCGACTTTGAGGCCACGCTTGTGGAAGGCCGCGATGGCCTCGGCGCTCGTGGACTTGACGGTGTCCGCGATGGCAATCCACCCGAGGAGCTGGACGCCGCGGGCGACGCCGATGATGGTCTGGCCACGGTTGCGCCCCGTAACGAGGCTTCCCTGGTGGGACAGCGTCTGGATACCTTCCTGGGTCAACCATTCGGGCTTGCCGACGCGTACGGTGTCCGGGCCGAGCTTGGCGCGCACGCCTTGGCCGGGCACGTTCTCGAAAGCCAGCACGCGTTGCGCGGCGACCTTCTGCGCCTGGGCGTAGCGGACGACGGCTTGTGCCAGCGGGTGCTCACTCGTGGCCTCCACGGAGGCTGCGACGGCCAGGAGTGCGGGCAAGGTCCCTGTGAGGACGTGAGTCCCCGTGACTTGCGGCTTGCCTTGCGTGACCGTGCCAGTCTTGTCTAGGACGACGACGTCGATGTGGCGCGTGCGTTCCAGCGCCTCGGCGCCCTTGATGAGGATGCCATGCTCGGCACCCTTGCCCATGCCGACCATGATGGCCATCGGCGTTGCGAGGCCCATGGCGCAGGGGCAGGCGATGACGAGGACGGCCACCGAGGACAACAAGCCCAAGGTCAGGGGCGTGTGGCCCGCGTCGCGGGCTATGTCAGCGCCGACCGTCATCCATGCGGCGAACGTCGCGACCGCGACGAGGAGGATGATGGGGACGAACTTCGCCGTGATGGAGTCGACGATGCGCTGGATAGGCGCCTTGGCCGATTGGGCGTCCTCGACGAACTTGACGATCTGCGCCAGCATCGTCTCGGAGCCGACGCGCCTCGCCGTCATGGTGAGGGCGCCGTTCTGGTTGACCGTGGCGCCGATGACGGCGGAGCCGGGGCGCTTCTCGACGGGAATGGATTCCCCGGTGACCATCGACTCATCCACGGCGCCGTTCCCCTCGATGACCTGGCCGTCGGTGGGAATCTTCTCACCGGGCTTGACGAGGAGCCGGTCCCCGACGCGGACCTGCTCGAACGGGATCTCGAGCCAGTGGCCGTTGCGCTGCACACGGGCCTTCTTGGCGCCGAGCTCCAGCAGGCGGCGAATGGCTTGGCTTGCACTGCTCTTCGACTTGGCCTCCAGGTACTTGCCGAGCAGGACTAGGGTGATGATGACGGCGGCGGTCTCGTAGTAGGTGCCCATGCCGTGGAAGCTAGGGACGAAGGCGACGGCGATGCTGAAGCCGTAGGCGACGCCGGTGCCCGTGGCAACCAAGGTGTCCATGTTGGCGCTTCCTCGCCGCAGCGCCTTCCAGGCTCCAGCGAAGAACGTGGAGCCACTGTACAGCATGACAGGAGTCGCGAGGAGGAACTCGATGAGCATCTGGTAGGGCAGCGTGAAGAAGCCCAGCATGTGCCCCATGGCCACGATGACCAGTGGAGCGGTGAAGATGGCGCCGACGGTGAAGCGTCGCAGGCGGCTGCGGGCTTCGTCGTGGACTGGCGCGTCACCACTGGTGCGTTCGGCCTTGACGCCGTAACCGGCCGCCTCGACCGCCGCCACCAACTGCTCGCGTTTGACGTTGGGGTCGAGGGTGACGCTGGCGGTCTCGGTGGCGAGGTTGACGTTGGCCGAGCGCACGCCCGGGACCTTTGAGAGGGCTTTCGTGACGTGCCCGACGCAGGACGCGCACGTCATTCCCGTGATTCTCAGCTTCGCTTGGCTCGGCGCCGAAGCCGCGGGTGCCGGGGAATTTGGGACCAGCCTGTAGCCGGCATCGGTGACGGCCTTGTGCACGTCGCGGGGTTGGACCTTGGTGGGGTCGGCCATGATGCGAAGGCGTTCCGTGGCGAGGTTGACGTCGGCTTGCTGGATGCCGGGCAGCTTGCGGACGGCGTTCTCAATGGTGCGCACGCAGCTGGCGCACGTCATTCCCTGCACGGCGTATGTGGCCTGGACTTGCGGCATGGCTTGCACTCCAGTCTTATCCGTCAGGCCTTAACCGGATTGCCACTTCCAAGTGGAAAGCTCCCCGGTGGGCCTTGGGCGCCTGCGTGCGGATGGCTGGGCTGCCACCGGCGCAGGAGCAGGCTGTTGAGCATCACGCTGGTGATGGATAGGGTCATGGCGACACCTGCAAGCATGGGATCCAGGCGCGTGGCCGACCCGAACAACGGCCAAGCCACAAGCAGTCCCGCGGCGACGGGGATGAGCAGGGCGTTGTAGGCGAAGGCCCAGGCCAGGTTCTGCTGGACTTTGCGCAAGGTGGCGCGGGTGAGGTCCAGAGCGGCTGGGACGCCCATGAGGTCATCCTGGAGAAGCGCGATGCCGCCGGCGCTGTCATGGCCGGCGCGGCCGCCCATGGTGATGCCGAGGTTCGCCTCCGCCAAGATGGCGGCGTCTTGGACAGCGTCGCCAACGACGGCGACGCGGCTTCCTTCGCTCTTCAGGTGGCGGATGCTCGCGGGCTGCTCCGAGGCCGTGACCTCGGCCAGGACGCGCGTGATGCCGAGGGATTTTGCGAAGGCGTTCGCGGTTTGGGCGTTGTCACTCGTCAGCAGGACGACGTGCAGGCCTTTGCTGCGCAATGCGTCGAGGGCGCGGGCCGTGCTGGGCCGAACGGGGTCTGTCGTGGCGATGACTCCGAGCGCGACGCCGTCCTCGGCGATCCCGACGACGGTCTTGCCTTCGCCCCGCAGGCGTTCGATGTGGCCCTGTTGCTCGGCAAACGAGATGCCTTTGGTGGCAAGCCAGGTCGGATTGCCCACCATGATTTGCCTGCCGTCGACCTTGGCAGAGACTCCATGGCCTGCGACGGTTTCAAACGCCTCGGCTGCTGAGATGGTGGCGTGGCCTTGCGCGCGGCGCTGGAAGGCGATGGCCAGGGCGTGGTCGCTCTTTGCCTCGACCGCCGCGGCGAGGATCAGAAGCTCGTCCGGCGTCTTGGGCATGGACACCAGGCTCGCGGCCGGCAGGATGTCGGTGACTTCCGGGTGGCCGGTGGTCAGGATGCCGGTCTTCTTGACGACGATGGTGTCAAGGTCGCGCGAGGCCTGCAGGGCTTCGCCGCCGCGGATGATGACGCCGGTGTCGGCACCGCGAGACGTGCCGGTGAGGACGGCCATCGGCACGGCCAGTCCGAGGGCGCAGGGGCAGGCGATGATGAGGACGGCAATGAGGCTCATCAGCGCCATGGAGGACGGCGTGAAGCCAGCGTCCGTTGCAATCGGGGCGCCGAGGGTCATCCAGAAGATGGAAGCGGCCACCGCGATTGCGAGGACTGTGGGGACGAAGTGGCGCACGATGCGGTCGACGGCGTGCTGGATGGGGATCTTCGAGGCTTGGGCTTGCTCAAGCATCTGACCTGCGGTGGCGTCCTTTGCGGTGGGGTCCAGCAACCGGCGCAGGGTGGCGCGGGCGCGGCGTTGGGCGCGCTGCTCGATGCGGCGGCCCAGCAGGAGGAGCATGACGATGACGGCGGCGGTCTCGAAGTAGACGCCTTGCCCAGTGTCAAGGGCAGGGAACAAGAGGACGGCCGTCGAGTAGCCGAACGCGGTAGCCATCCCGGTGGCCACCAAGACGTCCATCGTCAGGTGGCGATTGCGGACGGCGCTCCAGGCACCACGGAAGAACGGCGCCCCGCCCACGACGACGACGGGCGTGGCCAAGGCGAATTGCAGCCAGGGGTACGGCGTCGGCATGGCCTCAGCATCGTCGCTCATGTCCATGCCCTCCATGCCCGGCATGTTGGCCATCTCTTCGGCGGTCATTCCTTCCATGCCTTCCATTCCCGCCATTCCGCTCATGTCGTCGCCACCTCCGAAGAGCATCATGATGTGGGGTCCCATGGCGATGGCGACCAATGGGATGGTGAGTGCGGCGACAATGATGAGGCGGCGGGTCTCGAGGCGGTCGCTTTTCTCTTCGTCCTGGGGTGCGGAATCGTCGCGGACGCTGTAGCCGCTGGACTTGACGGCGTCCACCAGGGCTTGCCGGGACAGTTCGCCGGTGCCGTGGACCTGGGCCTTTCCGGTGGCCAGGTTGACGACGGCGCTGTGGACGCCGGGCGTGGCGCGCAGGGCCTTCTCGATGGTGGCCACGCAGCTGGCGCACGTCATTCCGGCAACGCGCAGCGTATGGGTGGCGTCCAGGGCGGATTCCTGCATGCCTTCTCCAGGTTCGGGGTGTCTATACCCCTTCTTGTTTCCAAACGTCAAGGACAAGGAGGATAACCGCGCCATTCCTGGGAGATTGTGATGAACGAAGCCAAGGCCAGCCCCGCCCACGGGGAGGCGGGCCACGACTTGCAAGCTTGCATGCACTGCATGGTGGACCCCAAGCGCAACAAGTCCTCGATGGTGGCTTGGATCGTCGCCGCCGTCGCCGTCGTCTTCGCTTTGGTCGTCTACTTCTCCCGCGCCGGCTCCCTGGGTAGCAATTTGGCTGGCGGCGGCAGTCTCGCCCTCTTAGCAATCCTTGCCTGTCCCTTGATGATGGGCGCCATGATGCTCATGATGCGGAAGGGCCACTAACGTCGTCGCCATCCCTAGCGGACCTTTGACCACGATACGCCGGCGTCCGTCGATTCGAGCATGGTTCCATCTCCCAAGGCTGCGAAGGCGTGCGACGCATCGCCTTGTTCGAACGCGAACAACACCTGGCCCGGCGCCGACGCCAACGCGGGATGTGTGAGCTGGGTCCAAGTCGCCCCGGCGTCGCCACTGCGGTAGGTCGCACCGGTGCGGCCATCGCCTGTGCCCGAGAGCAGGTTGGTCCCATCCCTCGACGCCGCAACGGACGAGATGACGCCAGTGCCCGGTCCGGCGAGTCGCTCCCAGGCAGCGAATCCTGCTAGGTCCTTGGTCCTGTAGAGTCCGGTGGAGGTTGCCGCAAGGAGCTGGCCTTCGGCACTTCCCAACGCGATCACCGCCCCGGGCGCGGTGTGGTTCGTCCACGTCAATCCCCCGTCGCGTGAGACCTTGGTGAAGCCCTGCCAGAACCCGGCGAGCCAGCCTTCCCCGCCGTGCAACGCCGTTAAGGCATGGAAATCCACTTCGCCCTTGAGGCTGCGCTGCTCCCACGTGACTCCGGCATCCGTCGAGCGCCGTAGGCCAAGGTGGACGCCGCCGAAGATGCGCGGGTCGTCCGGGTGGCCGCTGGAATAGAAGGTGTCGGAGCGGTTGGCGTCCTGCGTGAAACCCATGTAATCGAAAGGGTCGCCGATGTACGACCACGTCCAGGCGCCGCCGTCACGGACGCCTCGCGCCAAGCCATGGTGCGTCGCAACGTAGAGCGTGTCGACGGATGCGTCGTACGCGAGCCCGTGCACGTGCGAAATCTCAATCGCGTCCCCTATGGGCTGGCCGCAGCCGGCCAGGGCCAGGATGACCACCACGGCGGCCAACAAGCGCACAAGGCGCGGAACGAGTCGGCTGCTTGTAGCCTTGACTCAAGGCGCAGCCAGCTGTATCGCAGCGCTACATCCCAGGCTCTGCACCGAGCGGGTCCGACCAACCGATGGCCTCCTGGACGAAGGCGAAATTGTTGCCGTCGAGCAGGATGTGGAGGAGCGTGAAGCCGATGGCGGCGACGGCCATCCCGTAGTGGGTCCAGCGCCAGGACGCGTAGCTCCAACTCCGGATGAGGGGCACCTGCATGGCGCCGGTGTAGCCGAGGCCGAACATCGCGAGGATGCCGAGGCCGCCCCAAATGAGGCCCAGGCGCCAATCGTAGAATGCCTCCACGAGGAACATGACCGTATGCGTGATGGCCGCGAGGATGAGGCCGTAGCTCAGCACGTTGTGGAACGCGACTCGTCGTTTTGCGGTACCAAAGAGGTGATTGAGCCCGCGGCGGCTTGCCTTACCGAACATCCCGCCGGAAACGATTGCCGAGACAAGCAGGAACGCTGCGGCGTAGCCGACCGCTTCGCCAAGTCGGTCGAGGGAGACGGTCTCGAGCGGCGGGGTCGGCGCGGCGACCTGCGACGAGCGCAGATGCACCTTCTCGCCGTCGGTTGTGACGTTGAGGCGGAAGGCACGCGTCATGTTCTGCAGGTCGGTGCCGGATTCCCCAGATGCGTGCTTATGGTAGGATGTCACGTTGGCATGGAGGGTCACGTGCTCGCCCGCGGCCGGAAGGCGGTTCGCTTGCAGTTCGTAGACAAACAACGCAGACTGGCCAGGCCCGACCAGCGCGGTCCGGGGCAGCTTCATCGTGCGCTCGACGCCGCCCTGCGAGGATGCGTCGACGTGCACCTGGAAGGGAACGCGCAACGTCGTCGGTGGCGGTCCTGGTTCATCGGGGTCGATGAGCCTCAGGCGCGCTTCGACCGTCCAATTGCCGTATCCGTACCCGAGGAAATCCACTGCCGTGGCGAGCTCGAATCTCTCCGTTCCACCGCGCCCGGCCGCGTCGACTGTGAAACCCGTGCCTTCTGGCTCGCTCTTGCCGGGGTAGAGGACCATGGCGAGGTCGATGCCGCGGGTGGTGTCGGGGTCGGGAGGAACCAGCTCCAACACGAGGCGCGTCATGCCGTCCGGAATGTTCAGGACGATGAACCCGCGCTGCGGCTCCTGCGGTCGCGACGCATCGAGCGGAATCTCGCCCAGGATGATGGCGTCGATGGGCTCCGGTCCACCGCCGAAGGCAAGCGACGGCGCGGCGGACAGGTCGAGGTTGGGCTCGATGTAGATGAGGTCCGCCGTCCACAGATTCTTGAGTTGGGCGAGAATTTGGACGGAATCGCCGATGGAAAGCGCAGTCTCGGTGGGCAGGATGGCGCCGACCATCTCCACCAAGGGACGAGAGTCGGCGGTGTGGCACTCCCAACACAGCGTCCGCTTGACGGGTATGTAGTCGTCCGTTTCGATGCCGAGTGCAGCGACACCGGCAGCGGTGGCCAGCAGCATGATCGGCAGGACCCTTGCAACGTGGCGCGCGGGCAACGGCACGACACGCAATCGCCTCCTGAAGCGAGATAAAGGCGTGGGTCGCGTCGTGAAACAAAGGCGCCTGCCAGACCCTTGGCACAAAGAACCCGCCACTTCGACGCCTGCCCCGACACGCGGAACGCGCGGAATGCGCGGAAACGGCTGACTCGGTCCGTTTCCGTGGGTTTCCGCGTCCTCCGCGTGTGAGCGACGCGTGGGCGCGAGCGCTACTGCAGCCGCGGGTCGAAGGGGTCCTTGAGGCGGCCTTCCCAACCCAGCGGTTCCTGGATGAAACTGAAATTGGCGCCATCGAGCACGATGTGGATGAGGCTGAAGACGAGCGCCGCGATTGCCAGGCCGTAGTGGCTCCAACGCCAGAACCCGTAACTCCAGCGGCGGATCATGGGGACTTGCATGGCACCGGTGACCCCGAGGCCGACCATGGCGATGATCGCGATGCCGCCCCAGATGATGCCCAGGGTCCAGTAGTAGAACAGTTCGATCACGAAGCCGACGAGGTGGCCGAACGAGGCGAGGATGACGCCGTAGCTGAGCACGTTATGGAAGGCGACGCGGCGCTTGGCGGAACCGAATAGCGTGTTGAGGCTGCGGCGGCTCGCCTTCCCGAACATCCCGCCCGTCCAGACGGAGACGACGAGCAGGAAAGCGGCAGCGTACCCGACGGCTTCCATCAGTTTGTCGAGCGTGACCGTCGTGACGGAATTGTTCGGTGCCGCGATGACTGCCCCCGTGACGAGGTTGGCGTGGTCTCCGTCCGCCACGCCCAGGATCTCCAGGCTCCTAGTGAAGTTCGCCTCGTCGATGGCATTGGCCGAGGGAGGGTGCTCGTAGTAGCCCGTCGCGTTCACCGTGACGACAACCGTCTCGTTTTGCGGCGGAATGGCCGCGACTTCCAGGTTCCACGTGAGGAGCATGCTCTGGCCGGGGCCGACCACTTGGTTACGTATGACGTAGGCCAAGGTATCGTCCGCGTTGTCGACTTCAGCGTGGACGACCAAACGAAACGGTACATTCGTCGGAACACCGGGCAGGCCAGGCTCCGCCGGGTCCGCGATGTGCAGTCGCGCTTCGAAGGTCCAGTTGCCGTACACGTAGGCATTGTCGCGGAATTCCTGCGCGGTAGCGACCTCGAAGCGCTCCGTGCCGCCGTTACTCGCGTTGTTGATGATCTCCCTAGGAGTCCCGCTCGCATCGGAGGCGCCCGGGTAGATGGCAAGTCGCAGGTCGGGACCCGTCGCGGGGTTGCCGTTGTCGGGGATGAGTTCGACCGTGAGGCGCGTCGTGCCGTCGGGGATGACGACGACTTCGTGCGCCGAATGAGGGCCCGTCGGCATCGTGGGATTGACTGGAATCGATCCCGGCAGGTCGACGTCGAGGTCCGGTTGGCCGCCCGCGAAACGGAACGAAGGCGCCTGCGCGATGTCGAGCCCCGCCTCGACGTACGTCAACTCGGAGAGCCAAGGATTCTGCACTTGGACCGTGTACGCGAATTGGTCGCCGACCATCGCGCCGGCCTGTGGCGGCGGCACGATGTTGTACATTTCCTTGAGCGGGGGAACCCAATCCTTGTGGCATTCCCAGCACCGCGTCTCGCGCAAGGGAACGAACTCGTCCACGGCAGGTTGCGCAAGGACGGCTGCCGTGGCCGCAAGCATGAGGGCGAACGCCACGGCGGCTCGGCTCAACGTCCTCATGTTCATCCATCGACTGGAGGTGATTCCTAAAGCTTGTCGTATCAGGGTCGGCGGGCTTGGGCGACGGCGGCCATCCACGCGCCTCACGGCCGGGGTCGCAACAGGTCCCGGACCGCAATCCGCATCGCCTGCTCCGAGGAGTGCTTGGGTTCCCAGCCCGGGCCGACGGCTCGCAATCTGCTGATTGCGAGCGCCATGTGTTTGACGTCCCCTTTCCAGCCGGCTCCGTCCGCAGTCCCGCCCGTAAAGCGATGGGTCGGCCGCACCTTCATCTCCTCGGCGACAATCTCAGCAATCCGGGTGACGGGGATGGTATCGAGGCTCCCCACGTTGAATGGATGCACGCCCGGCGGTGCGTGGCGGACCGCGTGCAACATGCCAGCGACCGTGTCCTCGACGCTGACGTACGACTTGTCCTGTTTCCCATCGCCTAGAATCTCGAGGATCTTGGAGTCGCGGCGCAGTTTGTGCACGAAGTCGAACGCGACGCCGTGGCCGGAGCGCGGACCCACGACGTTGGCGAAGCGAAACAGCAACGCATCGAAGGCAAACGTGCCGGCGTAGGAGGCGATGAGTGCTTCGCATCCGAGTTTCGCGGCACCGTAAACGCTGATGGGAAGCAAGGGGCCGTACTCTTCGGGCGTCGGGAAGACCGTGGCACGGCCGTACACGGTGCTTGTGCTGGTGAAGACTAGGTGCTTCACGTTGTTGCGGCGCATGGCCTCGAGCAGCGCGAACGTGACGACGACGTTGCGGTCGAAGTGCCCCGCCGGGTCGGTTTCGCCAGTGCGGACCTCCGGGTTCGCGGCAAGGTGCCACACGGATTGGATGCCTTGGAGTGCATTGTCCAACACTCTCGCCTCGCCGGCATCGCCCTTGACGAACGTGACCCGTGCACGTACGGCGGCCAAGTTTGCTTCGGCGCCAGACGTCAGATTGTCCAAGACCGTGACTTTGGCTCCCTGCTCGACAAGGCTCTCGACGGCGTGGCTGCCGATGAACCCAGCTCCGCCAGTGACGAGGATGCGGGCGCCCTTGAGCTCCATTCACGCCACGTCCATGGTTACAGATCGGCTCGCTTGCATGAGGCACCTCTTCTCACGGGATCTTGACGACGAAGGCCCGGTGGTCCTGCTCGAACGGTTCGAGGTCCACTTGCTTCAGGATGGTGAGTCCAGCTGCCAGGAGCCGGCGGGCGACCTCTTCGTAGATGAGTTGCGGACTTTGCGCGACGTTGATGCTGCGTGCCTTGACGAACAAAAAGCCGAGGCCGCCCTTTTTCACGAAGGGCACGTTGCGCAGGAAGATATCGACCTGGTGTCGCTGCGCCACATCCTGCACGAGCGCAGAGACGGGTTTGGCGATGTAGCCCGCGTACCGTTCGGGACGGCCCGCATCCTCCAGAATCGGGACCACGTTCTTGCGGGGCTCCACGTTCCACAAGAGGTCGCGCACCGAGCGTGGGCTGAACTCCACGGCGTAGAGAGTTCCGGAGATGATGTCCGAGACATGACTCACGGTCGTTCCCGTGGAGGCGCCAAGGTAAAGCACGTCCCCCTGCGCTTCTAGCCATGGCGTGTCGTTGGCCTTGCTTGCAAGCGCCGCCAGTTTGGAGCGGAACGGATTCCAGTGCCGGAATTCGCGGCCCATCGCCTTGCGGAGCCGCTCGCCATACGTTGCATGGCCCGGGATGCGGTTCTCGGTCCACAAAAACCCCTTGTCTTCGAAAAGTCCTAGCAGCGTAGTGGGGCGCATCATTCGCCCCCTTTGCCCGGCGGCTTCGCCGGCTTGCCCGTGCCTCGGAATGCGCCGGCTGGCTTGCGCCTAGGCTTGAAGTCCCCGCGCGGCGGGCCACGGTTGCCCTCGCGTGGACCGAAACCGCCGCTGCCTTCGCGGGCTCCGAAACCGCCGCTGCCTTCTCGGGGTCCGTCGTCGCGTGGTGCGGCGCCACCGAACCCTTCGCGGGAGTGGCCGTCGCTACGCGGCGCGCCGCCGAAGCCTTCGCGGGGCGGAGCTTCGCGGCGTACCCAACCGCCTCCGCCGCCTTCGGCTTGGCGTGGCGCGGGCGCATCGCGGCGGAAGCCACCTGGCGCCGGGCCATCGCGGCGCGTACCGCCGAAACCTTGCTGCGGGGGTCCGTCGCGGCGGAACCCTCCGGAACCTCCCGGGCCGGCACGCGGCGGACCGCGGTTGAAATCACCACTGCGCGGCGGACCACGCGGGCCATCGCGGCGTTGCCCGCCGGCGTAGGGCTTGCCGCGGCCGAACGACGGCCCGGCCGCGCGTTTGGGCGGGAGCTTTCGCTCCCGCTGGATACGCTCCATATCCACCTTGAGTCGCTGAGCGAGAAGGGTGCGCAGGTCGTTGCGCGTGAACGCGTCGGCCTTTGCTGCCGTTGCTGTTGCGAGGGCCAAGGCGCGTGCAATGGCACCGCGTTGCCACGTCGGCGCGAGGTGGACCGTCGGATGCTGGAACAGGATGCCATGCTTTGGCGGCCGCGTTCCTTCCTTGATGTGGCGGAACAAGGCGGTCTCGGCGCCGAGGAGCTGGACCGTTCCGGCGGGCCAGGTGGCGAGCCGGTTGAGTCCCCCCGAGAGAGCGATGAGGCGGGCACCCAGGACGGAGCCTACGATGTGGGCGACGTTGGGAGCGACGGTCTCCATGAGGTCGTTGACGCGCGCTTCGAGGGCGTGCCATGATTCGTGGACGGCGGCGAGTACGGCTGCGAATCCACGCAAGACTGCGAGGTCGGCGGGGTCGAGGTCGGAGCCTAGGCTGGTTTCGGCTTGACGGACTTGGTCGAGGGCCGCCATGACGGCGGTGCGATCGCCCTTCTCTGCGACGAGCTTGGCCAGAGTCTCGGCGTCCGTGACGAGGCGGGTCGCTTCGGGGGCGTGCAATGCGTACCATTCACGCAGGCGCTCGACGAGGAGGTTCGCCGTGCGCACAAGGTCGTCGATTGCACGAACCTCTTGCGCCAGGATGCGATCGGATTCGGCATGCGAGAGCGCCAACTGTTTGCGCACGCGCACGAGTGCAGCCTGGTGCAGCACGGCGAGGTCGGCCTCCGGCGGCATCGTCAGCGGCGTGAAGCGGAGCTCCGTCGTCGTTTCTGCGAGCTTCTGCAGGTGGTCCGCGACGGCCTGGACGTCGGACCCCTTGTCGAACCAGGCTGGACGGGCCACGGCGTGCGCACCGCGAGGACCGGTTTAAGCAAGACGGGGACGTCGGCTTGCAACGCTGGCGCCGACGCCCGGTCGCAGAACGCGCAGAAGCCGTGCATGCCGCGGCGCGGGCTTACGAGCCGCACAGCGCCGCCCCTTGCACGCCGAAGGGCGTCCCGGGCAGCGCAGTAGGCGACGGGGGCGATGGCGAGGTGTGCGGTGGCGGGCCCGCCGTGCCGACCAGCTCGTCGAGGCGGTCGAGGCCGGCATGGTCGAGGGCATACAGCAGCCCGCTGTGCACCTCATGCGGCATCCGCGGGCCGGCATAGACAAAACCGGTGTACGTTTGCAAAACGCTTGCGCCGGCCGCGATGTGGTTCCACGCGTCCTCGGCTGTGAAGACGCCGCCGACACCCACGATGGGGACGTTGCGGCCGAGGCCATGATAAAGTGCAGCGATGGCATTGCGGGCGCGTTCGCGCAATGGCGCGCCCGAGAGGCCGCCCTCCATGGCGTGCTCAGTCCCGGGCGGCCGAGCACGCGTCGTGTTGGTCGCGACGATTCCCGCGGCTCCGGCATCGACGGCGGCGCGGGCGACGCGCACCAATTCGGCATCCTCCACGTCTGGGTGCAGTTTCAGTAGGACGGGAATGGGTCGGCGCGAGTGGGCAATCGATTCTAGCGTGCGGCGAATGATGCGCGACACGGCCGCTGGCTCCTGCAGGGCGCGCAGGCCAGCCGTGTTGGGACTAGACACGTTGACCGTGATGTAGTCGGCGTAAGGCGCAAGGTGGAAGGCGCATGCGTCGATGTCGTCGCTGACGTTGTCGGCGGGCGTCTGCTTGTTTGGACCGATATTGGCACCGATGATTCCCTGGGCGGCGTGGTCCGCGAATCGATTGACGACTTCTCCGGCGCCTGGATTGGGAAAGCCGAGGCGGTTGACGAGAGCGTAATGCCTCGGCAGGCGTTCGATGCGGGGCTTGTCGTTGCCGGGCTGGGGTTGGGGCGTGACCGTCCCCACTTCGACGTGACCGAAGCCCAAGGCAAGGAGTGCGTTGTAAACGCGGCCGCCTTTGTCGAACCCAGCGGCGACACCGAGAGGGGCCGGGAATTTGATGCCGCAGACCTGCGACGCGAGACGTGGGGACGGCGGGTCAGGGGCGAACGCGGCCTGGAGTGGCGGATGCTTGTGCATGAGCGCAAGGCCCCACAAAGCAAGCTCGTGGGCGCGCTCGGCATCGAGCCGGAAGAGCA
Source organism: uncultured Halobacteriales archaeon (assembly GCA_964643795.1). Classification (GTDB taxonomy): domain Archaea; phylum Thermoplasmatota; class E2; order JACPAO01; family JAHFTW01; genus JAHFTW01. The sequence continues at coordinate 144,579 of CAZXUC010000001.1, forward strand.
CCTTGCGCATCGCCCCGTACACGGGTTGGCGACCGGCGCTTGGGATAAAGCGGCTTTGTGGGTCAATTGGCGCCGTGGTTTGCCAGGAAGCGGCCTAGGAAGGGAAATCGGCCCTTGGACGGAGGTGCTCTGGGCCGTCCGGGCTGCGGCGCAGGACGCAACGGCGACTTGGCGGGACGCGTAATCCGACGGCTTGCCAACTTCCGCAACCACATTTCGCCATCCTGCCAACGCGGGAACTTCCGTTCATCGCATTTGAACGCCGCGGAGTGGACGATGCGCTTCGTGGCACTTCCCATCTTCGTCGGATGCATGATGTGCAGCAACTCGTGGTAGAGGACGTAATCAAGGACGAATTCGGGGACGCCTTCATCGTCGAGAATCTGGCTGATGACGACTGCGTTGTGGTGCGGATCCCAGTGCCCGAAGCGATGCCGAGCGACAGTCTTGCTCCATGACAAGGTGGGGATACGCGGGAGGGTCAGGCCCATGTCGAGGCTGATGCGCAGGTAGGATTCGAGGAGGCTGCGGTGGGTGCCGACTGGATCAATGTGTTTTCGCCCCTTGGATGCGCTCGCCGATTCCGCGGCGGCGTCCATGTCGGCGTCCATGTAGGAACGGTAGGCTCGCACCGCGGCGGGGTCAGCGCGGTTTGACGGCAGGCCCAGCATCCGGCACAGGAGCACGCCAACGACGCCTTCCAACACTGGCTCAGGGGCGGGCTTGAAGCGATGACTGAGTCTGAAGTGCAGCCGGCCCTCGCGCTCGCGCACGGTGCTTGAGGCGTTTGCATACTTGTAGAAGGTCACGCGAGGGGACGGGTCCAAGACGCGGCCTGGCCGTACGCGGGCATGGACGCGTTCCACGAGCGGGGCGAGCTGCGGCGCGGCCTCCTCACGCATCAAACTGCGCACGAGGCGGGCCTATTCAAGGAGGAGGAATCGAGCGTGGCCGGGGAGGGCTTTGGCAAATCCGGCAGGCAGGCTTTTAGGCACCGGGCGGGCTTGACCGGTTGTCCACCATGGCCGTCGGATTCGTCCTCATCAGCGCCGCCCCAGGCAAGGAGCACGACGTGTACAACACGTTGCTCAAGGTGTCCGAGATTGTCGAGCTCCATCCCCTCTTCGGCGAGTATGACCTCATCGCGAAGCTCGAAGCAGCCGACTTCGACACGTTGGGCCACGTCATCGTCAACAAGATCCGCTCCATCGAAGGCGTCGTCGACACGAAGACCCTGACGGGCACCAAGTTCTGAGCCCAGTATGGCGCTCGGTTCCATCTTCCTCTCGACCATCCTCCTCAGCTTCAGCGTCAGCCTCCTCGTCATGGGCCTGTTCGGCGCCTACTTCGGCAAGGGACGCAGCAGAAGCATCGGATTCGTCCTCAGTCTAGCAGCCATAATGTGCCTGGGCCTCTTCGCCGCCCTGACCTTCGACCTCGTGCCGTCGGTGAGCCCAGTGTTTGACCCCGTCATCGTCGGTCAGTCGCTCCTCGCTGTCGTGGCTGCGTTGGTCGGCGCGCTGCTTGCCGGGTTGTTCTTCGTCGCGACGATGGTCCGGTCTTAGGTCGTTACCTCGGCTGTCGTAGGTCGTTGCCTCGGCGGCAGTACCGGAGGCCTGGGATTGCACGGATTTTCACAGAGCCGGATCCTCGCGCATGATGCGGCCGCCGAGCTGAAACATGGAGGAACCGCAACGCGCCGCCAACGCCTACACGCGGAGGACGCGGAACCCCGCGGAAACTGACGGGCCAGTTCCGTGCGTTCCGCGTTTCGTCGTAGTTCCGTGCGTTCCGCGCGCTCCGCGTGTCGTTGGCCAGGCAACGGGACGCGGCGCCCGCAAATCCCTTGAATCTGTGCAATCCCAGGGCTCCCACACTACGGCCGAAGATGCAAGCCTCCTACACCCCGATGGAGGGCTTCGTGCATTGCTGTTCCTGAGACGATGAACACGATTGCAGCGAACGTCGAGGTACCTGTTGCTCTGCGGCATCGGTGTCATCTGCGGAAAAAGGCGAAATGGACCGCACTGCCACCCAACACGAAACGCAACGAGCCGCTGTCACGCCACCGTCTTCGTCGCCGCCCGCTCCAACGCAGCGATGCCGGGCAAGGTCTTGCCCTCCAGGAACTCAAGGCTCGCCCCACCGCCAGTCGAGATGTGCGTGACCTTGCCCTCGATGCCGAACTTCTTGGCCGCAGCCGCGGAGTCGCCGCCCCCGACGACCGTCGTCCCCTGGCACGCGGCGACCGCCTCCGCGACGACCTTCGTGCCGTAGTCGAAGGCATCCCATTCGAAGACTCCCATGGGGCCGTTCCACAAGACGGTCTTGCTGCTCACGATGGCATCGGCGAACATACGCGCCGTGAGGGGTCCGATGTCGAGTCCCATCCATTCCGGTTTGATGTAGCCGACCTTCGTCGCACGATGTGTGGCTTTTTCCTCGAACGAATCCGCCGCTTCGATGTCCACCGGGAGGAGAAGGATGACGCCTCGTTCCTTCGCGCGGGCCATCAGTTTCTTGGCGAGGTCGAGGCGCTTCTCATCGACGAGCGATTTGCCGACCTCGTGCCCTTGCGCCTTGAGGAAGGTGAACGCCATGCCGCCGCCGATGATGAGGCGATCGACCTTCTCGACGAGGTTTGCGAGGACGAGGATTTTGTCCGCGACCTTGGCGCCGCCCATGATGGCGGTGAACGGGCGTTCCGGTTGGTCGAGGGCCGACCACAAGGCTGCGAGTTCCTTCGCGATGAGCAGACCTGCGTACGACGGACGCAACAGGGCAACTCCCGTCGTGCTCGCATGGGCACGATGTGCCGTCCCGAACGCGTCGTTCACGAAGAGGTCGGCGAGCCCAGCTAGTTGCTGCGCGAAGGCCGGGTCGTTGGCTTCTTCGCCGGCGTGGAAGCGCACGTTCTCAAGCAGAAGGACTTCGCCCGGCCGCAGGGCGGCGACCGCTTTCTCCGCGATGGGGCCGACACAATCCTGCGCGAACTTGCATGGCACGCCGAGCCGCACGAGGTGGTCCGCCACGGGCTGCAGGCTGTACTTCGGTTCGGCCGTGGACTTGGGCCGGCCCAAATGGCTCACGAGGATGACCTTCGCTCCGGCTTGACGCAAGTGCTCAATCGTGGGTAGGCTGGCGCGGATGCGGTTGTCGTCAGCGACGCGGCCGTCCGCGATGGGGACGTTGAAATCGACGCGCACGAGGACGCGCCGGTTCTTCCAGGCGCCGTCGCGCAGCGTGCGGACTGGCATCGGAGGTTGCAATCCAGCGAAGGCCAAAACGCTGCCGACGGACGAGCCGCGGAATCCGGACGACGCCCACGGGCCGCGGAATCCGCGGAATCTTGGGAAGCGGTTTCCTTGGATTCCTTGATTCCGCGGCTCGGGCGACTGGCAGACTCAACCCGCCCCGGTCGAAACGGGGTTCAGTCGCCTAATGCGACGCGCGGCTGGAAGGCCTTCTCCACGATGCGGATGCGGCTCAATTGTCCACGCGCCTGGATGCGGCGGCCGTAGTGCGTCAACACGACTCCGGCAAGCATCAACAGCACGCTCACGACCGCGACCAATGCCGTGGTGGGGACTAGGCTCGTAGCCTTGATCTCGCCGCTTTCGGTGTACCACGAATCGGGGTACGTAAAGCCGAAGAAGCCAAGGATGGCGAAGCCTATGATGGCGCCGACGACGGCCAGGACGAAGCCCAGCCGGCCGACCCAGTTGGTGTTGTTCGAGAGCTCAAGGTCGAGCTTCTGCTCCACGTCGAGTTCACCGAGGCTGACGGGTTGGCCGGCATCGATGTCGAGCAAGAGTGCGTCCTCGGACGTCATTCCATCCTCGTCGGGCTCCTCGTAGACCACGAGGTAGTCACGCTCTTGCCGGTCATTGGAGACCCACATGGGTTCGCGCTCGAGCGGGACTTCACTCAGCAAGGCGCCTTCTGGCATGCTGCGGGCCGCGCGGCGGGTGGGGCGCGTCGCGGCGCGGCTTGGACGGGCCGGCGCTTTGCGCACGGCAGCGGCTTTTCGGCGCGGGGGCGATGCGCGGGCCGGCGCGGCCTTGCGTGGGGCGCTCTTGGCGCCGCGCGGCGGATAGTAGGTCGCCTTGCCAACGCGACGCTTCGGGTTCTTCTTGCGCGCCGACTTGCGGGCCGGCTTGCGCACGCGCTTGCGCGCCGACTTGCGCGACGACTTGGCGGCCATCTAGCGCCTCCCGATGTGTTCTGCGCCTTCGAAAGCCTGCAGGCCACCCGAGCCAAGGACCGTGCGGCCGTAAAAGAACATGGCCGTGCCGAACATCAAGCAGATGACGCCTGCACCCAGGAGCAGCTCCACGTTGCGCACGTTGGCGTAGTGCACGGGGTCGTCGGGCTCGCCATACCAGTCGTCGGGGTAGACGGCGAGAAAATACACGGAACCAAGCAGCAGGCAGATGGCACCGAGCGACAAGGAGATGACTCCGGCCACGCCGAGGCCCGTGAGATGCGTCTCGACGTCGACTTTGATCTTGGCCTTGAGGTCGACTTGGTCCGCTAGGCTGATGGGCACGGCCTCTTGGTTCACTTTCAGGCGGATGCGGTTCTCCGAGTGCGGCGCGGGTGCCGGCTGGGCAGTCATTTCCGCCTCTCCTCAGGTGCGCCCCACCGTTCTACGATGTCAACCGGGATGGATTTGAGGATCGTGCGGCCCTCGCCTGCGACCTTATTCGAGGCGTCTTCGCTGCTCGTGGCCCGCACGCGTTGCATGCGCACGCGCGTGCGCGGTGCGGCCACCGGCGATTGCTCGCGGCCCAGATTGAAAAGTTCGCCGGAATCAGGTTCTGCCTCGACCGGCTCCCACGTCTCGGCGGCGTCGGCTTGTTCCCTGGCGTCGCGCGCGGTGCGTTCGCGGGCGTCCAGCCGCTCCAAAGCTTCGCGCGCGGCCTGTCCCCGGGCCTCCAGCGCCTCCAACGCTTCGCGCGCCTTGCGTTCCTTCTTGGTTTCGGGTTTGGCCTCCGGGGCTGGTTCCGGCTCGTCGATGAGCTCCATCAAGGTCTCGCCCTCGCCCAGCGGCTCGACGCCTTCGGTGCCGCCCTCCGTCCATTCCGCGGCTGCTTCGTCCAGCGCAGGGCCGGCCTCCCCGTCGCCTGCGCCCGTGGCGCTGAAGGTGGTCTCGTCAAGGACGACGGACTCGAACTCCAGGTCTTGCTCGCCTTCGGCCTGGAATTCGAGGCGCTCCAGGTCTTGCTCGCCATCGGCCTGGAATTCGAGGCGCTCCAGGTCATCGAACGGTGAATCCTGGCGCGGGGCGACTGGCGCGTCGGATGCGGCCAAGGTGAACTGCGAATCCGCTGCCGGAATGACGAGCCTGTATTCGCGTCCGTCGTTCGACGACCTTGCAGCGGGCGGGGCGGGTTCGGCGACGGGCGCTTTGGCCATGCCGCGGGCTTGCAGGTACTCTTCAATCTGGCTCTCGGTGTAGCCGAGGCGACGCAGCATGCTGATCAAGTAAGGTCGATCCGCTTGGGCGCGCGGGTCGAGCTCGAGCGTGTCGAGCGTGGTGCGCAGCGGGTCGGACAGGTCGGCCATGGACGCTTCTTCAAGGAGAGTGCACTTCAAGACGTTTCCTTTGGAGAACAGCGTGGGCGCCGGCCCGGCGGGGGGTGGCACCCCCGCCTTGCTTCTCCCTATGCGCCCCCTGGAACGTTTTAAATGGCCCCGTGCTCGCCGAGACGCTTCGGGTCCCCCATGATTACCTTCGGTCCAGCCGGGATTCCGCTATCGTGCAAGGGCCGCACGGTGCGGGACGGCATCATCTACACTAGGAACCTCGAACTTGACGCCATGGAGGTCCAGTTCGTGCGCGGCATCCGCATGACCGAAGAGGAAGCGGTGAAGATCCGACAGGCCTCCCACGAAGCGGGCGTCGAGCTGCACGTCAAGGCACCCTATTACATCAACCTCGCCGGCGACGAGTCGAACGTCGAGATGTCGAATTCCAAGATCCTCGCGACGGGCAAGCTCGCCCACGAGATGGGCGCCCAGACGGTCGTCTTCCACCCCGGGTTCTACGGCGAACTGTCCAAGGAGGAGACGGCAGCTCGCATCGTGAAGAACGTGCGTGAACTCCGCAACACCTTCATCCGCGAAGGCTGGACGCCCCGGCTCGGCATGGAAGTCATGGGCAAACGCAACGTCTTCGGCAGCCTCGAAGAGGTCATCGACGTATGCAGCAAGGTCAAGGGCGTCGTGCCGGTAATCGACTTCGCCCACATCCACGCCCGCGGCAACGGAATCCTACAGAATCCGGAGGATTTTGCTGCCGTGTTCGACAAACTGGCGGCACTCAAGCTCGAACATTACCTCATCCACTTCACGGGAATCCACTACGAGAACGGCAACGCCCGCTACCGCTTGCCCATCAAGAAGGGCGACCTCAAGTTCGAACCGTTGTGCGAGGTCCTGATGGACCGCAACCTGTCGTCCACCATCATCTCGACGAGCCCCATCCTCGAGCACGACGCGATGTACATGAACATCGTTTTCGACCGCGTCAAGGAACGCCGTGACGCGCGCATCGCCCGCGAATTCAAGGAATCGCAGGAAGCGGAAGAGAAGCGTAAGCGCGAAGACGAACGCAAGCGCCTCGCCGAAGAGGAGAAGCGCCGCAAGGAAGAGGAGGCCGCCAAGGCGAAGGCCGAGAAGGAGGCCGACCGCCTACGCCGCGAGGAGCAGAAGAAGCTCGAGGCGGAGCTGGAGGCCGCCCGCAAGGCCGCCATGCCCGACTGCGAAGCGCTCACGAAGGGCGGCGCGCCGTGCAAGAAGAAGGTGGATGGGAAAGGCAAGTACTGCGTGCAGCACAAGGGTTGGCGCGGCGAGACCATCTGGGACCTGCCGGAGAACCAGACGCCCCGCGTCAAGCAGTCCAAGGCGGACAAGCGCGTCCAGGTCCAAGTTGACGACTACAAGCTGTGGAAGAAGGACGAACGGTACCACTTCGCCAAGGAGAAAAAGGACGGCTACGCGGCAATCTTCAAGGTGCCAGAGGGGCGCGAGGTCCGGTACAACAAGCAGAAGGTGCCGGTGCTGCGCAGCCTCGAAGGCGACGGGGACGAGGATTGACGGACTGATGGGCGGTGCCTGAGATGGAACTCACGGAACCGACCGATTACATCGCCGCGGCCGCGCGGCGCATCCTGCACATTGACGAATCGGTCCTGCATGCGTTCCTTAACACGCTGCAGCCCGCCCGCCGCGTCTTCCTCTACGGACGGGGACGATCCGGGTTCGTGGCGCGCGCCTTCGCGGTGCGACTAATGCATCTTGGCTACCAGACTTACGTCGTCGGTGAAACCATCACGGCCCCCGTGGCGCGGCAAGACGTCGTCATCCTCGTGTCCGGCACCGGCCTGACCTATCCCGTCGTGATGACCGCTGAGCTTGGGCGCAGGCAAGGCGCGACCGTCGTCGCCATCACGGCCCAGCCCGACTCGGAGGTCGCACGCCTCGCCCACGTCGTCGTCCCGCTCATCCCGCCCGAAGGCAACGGCGAACGGGCGAGACTTGCCCCGCTCGGCACCTTGTTCGAGACGAGTGCGTGGTTGTTCTTCGACGCCATCGTCGCGATGCTCATGGAGAGGCTCGGGGAGACCGAGGCTTCCATGCGGCGCCGACACGCGACACTCGAGTGACGGCAGCGCTCAGAGGTTGGGGGTCGGACGGCGCTTCGGGGGGTGGGCGGCCTGGGATTTCACAGTACCACACGGATGCGGGCGCTTGATGCAGTCGGTGACTCGGGCGAAGCCGAGACTTGAGTCGCTCGAAGCTCGTGCCGTAGTGTGGGAGGCTTGGGATTTCACAGAAAATGCACAGATGACTTTTCCCTCGTGGAGTGTAATGCACACGAAGACCAAGTTCTGTGATAATCCGTGCAATCCCAGGCCTCCCTTTCCTCTGCAATAGTCCACGCGGATGCGAGGATTAGATCCTCGGCCGTAGTGTGGGAGGCTTGGGATTTCACAGAGGTTCACAGAATTTTTCCGTTGTGACGAGCAAGCGCGCTCGGTAGATTGGCGTCGAGGTGACGAATCTGTGACGGTCTGTGAAATCCCAGGCCTCCAGTTCAACGGCGCGCCCGCCAAGCGTCGGTTCTTGCTTGAGTGTCTACCGCAGCGCGCCCACGGCCTTGCATTTGGGACACTCGATGCGCAGCGGGCGGACGCCTGTATCCGTCACCGGGAACCGGTTCTGGCAGTTGCGGCACGTCAGGTTGACCTTGACGATCTTGCTCTCTGGAATGACTTCCGGCGGCTTGCCCACGGCCGGCGCGAGGCCGTCGTAGACGCCGAGGGCCTTGCAGTTCGGGCACGGGTGCATGAGGGGGCGGCGCCCGTTGTCCGGCATGAAGAAGACCGCCTTGCAGTGTTGGCATTGCACCTGCCGGCTCGGGAGGTGCTCCTCTTGGGCACCGATGCCGAATACCGTCATCGCGCCGAGGCCAACAAGCGCGGCTAACGTACCGGCGCCAATCCATAGCCACGTCTGGAGTTGCAATGCCCCCAGGGCGCGGCTCGGCCAGCCCCAGTTGAACAAGTCTGCGTCGTCGAGCGCGAGGAAGACCAGCCAGAGGATGACGGCGAAGGCCACCGCCAGGATGCTGGCGGACAAGCGTCGTACATCGGCCACGTCCACGCGACGCCATTGTCAATGCGGCTTATAGGAGTGAGGCCTCGCTCACTTGCCCTTGCTGCGTTTTTCTTCCAGAGCAGCGTGAGCCGCCGCAAGGCGTGCGATGGGCAAGCGGTAGGGGCTGCAACTGACGTAGTCCAAACCGGTGCGGTGGCAAAACTTGACCGATTCCGGGTCGCCGCCGTGTTCACCACAGATCCCTACCTTGAGGTCCTTGCGGGTGCTGCGCCCCTTCCGGGTCCCCATCTCGACGAGTTGACCGACGCCGGATTGGTCGAGCGTCGAGAACGGATCGTCGGGGATGATCTTGGCCTCGAGGTAGGGGCCCAAGAAGCTGGCTGCGTCGTCGCGGCTGACACCCAACGTGGTTTGCGTCAAGTCGTTGGTCCCGAAGGAGAAGAACTCGGCGGACTTCGCGATTTCGTCGGCGGTCAGGGCGGCGCGCGGCAGCTCAATCATCGTGCCGACGAGGTAGTCGACTTCGATGCCCTGTTCTGCGAAGACTTTCGCTGCCTCGTCGCGTACGCGTTGCTCTTGGTGCTGGAATTCCGAGGCGAAGCCGACGATGGGGATCATGATCTCGGGCTTGACCTGTACGCCTTGGCGCTTCACGTTGCACGCCGCTTCCAGGATGGCCCTTGCCTGCATGCGCGTGATCTCGGGGTACGTGATGCCGAGGCGGCAACCCCGGTGGCCGAGCATCGGGTTGGCTTCACGTAGGGCTTCGATGCGGTCGCGCAACTCAGGCAGGCCGATGCCCATCAGTAACGCCATTTGCCGTTGCTCCTTCTCCTCGTGGGGAAGGAATTCGTGCAGTGGCGGGTCGAGCATGCGGATGGTGACGGGGCGGGATCCCATCGCCTTGAAGATGCCCTCGAAGTCGGCGCGCTGCAGCGGCAGCAGATACTTGAGCGACTCCTCGCGCTCGGCGCGGGACTCCGAGAGGATCATCTCGCGCATGTGTTCGATCTTGCCGGGTCCGAAGAACATGTGCTCGGTGCGGCACAGGCCGATGCCTTCTGCTCCGAAGGCGACGGCCACGGACGCTTGGTCAGGTTGGTCGGCGTTGGCGCGTACCCCGAGGCGACGCACCTTGTCGGCGAGCTTGAGCAGCCTGTCGAACAGTCGGAACGTCGGCGCCATCGTGGGGTGCATCGACTTATCGACGAGGACCTGGACGACCTCGCTCGGGAGCGTCTTGAGCGCGCCTTGGATGACTTCTCCCGTGAAGCCGTCGAGGCTGATCCATTCGCCCTCGTGGATGAGGCGGTCGCCGACGGCGAAGGCCTTGGCCCGGTGGTCGATCCGCAGCACGCTACAGCCGGCGACACAGACCTTGCCCATCTGCCGCGCGACGAGTGCCGCGTGGCTCGTCATGCCGCCCCTCGCGGTGAGGAATCCCTCGGACGCATGCATGCCGTGGATGTCCTCGGGGCTGGTTTCGTCGCGCACCAAGATGACTTGCTCGCCCTTCTTGTGCCACTCGACGGCGTCGTCGGCCGTGAACACGACCCTTCCTGCGGCCGCCCCTGGCCCCGCGTTGAGGCCTTTGGCGATGACCTTGCCGGCCTTGAGCGCAGCCCCTTTCTCTCTCGAATCAAAGATGGGGCGTAGGAGTTGGTTGAGCTGGTCGGGTTGGACGCGCAAGATGGCTTCCTCGTCGGAGAGGATGCCCTCGTCCACCATCTCGAGCGCGATACGCACGGCGGCGAATCCGGTGCGCTTCCCCGTGCGTGTCTGCAGCATGTACAACTTGCCGCGCATGACCGTGAACTCGATGTCCTGCATGTCACGGAAATGCGTCTCCAGTTTGCGCGCGATCTGCAAGAGTTCCTTGTGCGCGGACGGTATCTCGTTGCCGAGTTGTGCAATCGGCCGCGGCGTGCGGATGCCGGCGACGACGTCTTCGCCTTGCGCGTTGCGTAGGAATTCCCCGTAGAACACGTGCTCCCCCGTGGCCGGGTCTCGCGTGAAGGCGACGCCGGTGGCACAATCGTCGCCCATGTTGCCGAAGACCATCATCTGGACGTTGACGGCGGTCCCCATGTCGTGCGGAATCTTGTTTAGTTCGCGGTACGTCCGAGCCCGCTTGTTGTCCCAGGACTTGAAGACGGCTTCGATGGCGAGCTTGAGTTGCTCCTGCGGGTCTTGGCTGAAGGGGCGGCCCGTTTCCTTCTGGATGTAGGCCTTGTACTCCTCGCACAACGCCTTCAGGGCGTCCGCTGGCACCTGGGTATCGCGGTCGGTGCCGACCTTGCGCTTCGTCGCGGTGAGGCGTTCTTCGAACCCAGCATGCGGGATGGCGAGCACGACGTCGCCGAACATCGTGAGAAACCGGCGATAGCAGTCGTAGGCGAAGCGTGGGTTCTTCGTGGCGGCCGCGAGGCCCTCGACGGTCTTGTCGTTGAGCCCTAGGTTCAGCACCGTGTCCATCATGCCGGGCATGCTGATGGCTGCGCCCGAGCGGACGGAGACCAGCAGCGGATTCTTCGCGTCGCCCAGTTTGACCTTCGCCTTGGCCTCCAGCGCCGTGAGGGCCGTCGCGATGTCCGCTTGCAACCCGTCCGGCATGTGGCCAAGTCGCTGGTATTCGATGCAAGTCTGGGCAGTGATGGTGAACCCCGGTGGGACGGGCAGGCCGATGCGACTCATCTCCGCCAGGTTCGCGCCCTTACCGCCCAGGATCGGCTTCATCGACGCATCGCCCTCCTCGAACGCGTAGACGCGGCGGGGCGGAGCGTTCTTCTTGGCCACCGTGTTGCGAACGGGCTTGGCGGCGAGCTTTCCGTTCTTACGCCCTGTGCTGGCTTCCTTGGCGGCCCGTTTGGCGCCCTCACTCGGCCTCGCAGGTCGCGCCGAGGTCTGGGTCGCGACTTGGCGCCCCAACGATTTGGGACTCTTCTTGGCCGGGCTCACGCTGGATGCGAAGGGGGGCTCTGTGAAAAGGTTCGTGCCGGGATGCAGTGGCCTGCCTCGTTTGGTGGTAGAGCGTTCCCAAAAGGTCAGGCCCCCACAGGTCAGGAATCCCGATGCTGACAGTTTAGGAACCTCGCGGAAGCGCTTATATGGAGGGACCTACCCAAACAGGTCTATTCGGTGCATCGTGGCAAAGTCCCTCACCCTGGTTCTCTTGCTCGTGGCGACCTTTTTTCCCGCCGTGTCAGCCTACCCCCAGCCGGCGATTTACTTCTTCAAGGACGGCGAGATGGGCCCCCTCGAGGAAGGCGTCCTCAACGAGACAGGACCTGATGCCAACGCGACGCGTCCGCAAGTACGGCCAATCGTACCGCTGCAGGAAAACGTCGAGGAAGTCATGTTCTTGACTCCAGCCGACGAGAACCACACCGACCGCCTGCTTGGCCCGATTATACTCGGCATTTGGCTCGGCCCGACGTTCACTCCGTACGGCAACCTCACCGCGACAATCTACGAGATTCCGGCCACGGGTGACCCGGTCGCCATCGGCAACATGTCCACCATCTTGGACTTCAACTCGAGCAAGTACCCCGAACCTATGGATCTCGTGCCGCCCGAGTCGACGGACCCGGCGACCATCATCTTCTACGAGTATTTCATGCTCTACCCCGCCCTCTACGCCCCACCGATTGTGCTCTACATTCCGTTCGTCGACGTCGCGATTGGCAATGCTTCGCGCATCGGCGTGGCATTCCACATCTCGCCAGGGTCGAGCCCTGGGCCTGTCCCGGTGGCGGCCTTCGCCACTCTGGAATACAACTTAATCGGCAACTCGGCCGCCTTCGTGCCCCCTGCCCTGACCTTCGCCTATCTGCCCTGGTACGCGCCGGACCCGCCCCGCCCGACGTACTCCTACACGTACACGCCGCCGACGGACAGCACGTCAACGAGGACCGCAACGGGCCAGGACCCGACGAACGACGACGATGGCGGTGGCAAGGGGGCTCCTGGATTCGGACTGCCGTTCACGATCATTGGGCTCGCCGGCGTCGCTGCGTTTGCGGTGCGGCGCAAATTGCGCTGAAGCGGCCAGCGGCGGTCGCAGCGCCGATGTGGCTCAAGTCGCAAGGAAGGGCCGACGACAACCAATTTGGTTCAAAGCTCGATGCAGTGCAACGACGGCAGGTCCGTCGTGAGGTGGACGCGCAGTTCTGCTGCGGCGACTTTCCCCGGGTTGCTCGTCGTCGCGGGATGAGTTGGGCCCAAGAGGTCGCACAATTCTGGCCCCACGCTGGTCGCGTAACTTCCCCATTGCGTCGCGAGCCGCAGGATATCGACCTTGTCCAGCCCCAAGAGCGGACGGAGGACGGGTCGGCGGGCTGCGGCCTCCAGCGTCACGAGGTTGGGCAGCGTCTGGCTTGACACTTGGGCAAGATTCTCGCCCGTCGCGATGGCGTCGGCCCCGACCTGGTCAGCGAGGGCGTCGGCGAGGCGGTAGAGTAGGCGCTTCTGCAGGAGGAAGTAGTAGCGATGCGCTTCCTTGTCATGCGGCACGCGGCCGAGGGCCTCACCAATCTTGGCGACCCACAACCGCTTCAGTCCGAGCTGTCGAGCGAGGACTGAAGCCTTCTTGACCGAGGCATCATCGGTGACCGGCTCGAACGAGCCATGCAGGGCTTCGAGGGCCACGCCCTGCTCTTTGAGCATCCGACCCGCCACGGGCGAATCGAAGCCCCCGGAGAGGAGGAGGACTGCCTTCACGGGCGCGCCGACGGAGGCGGCGGGTAAAGGCTTGCGCTGGGCGAACCGCGTTCGATCTATGGGACGGTAAAGCGCCCTTCGTATTGGGTGCGAGTTCCGACAGGTTCATGCCCGAAACACCGATTCCTTGCCTATGGCACTTCCCTGGGGCCTCGTCGCCTTCCTCATCGGCATCATCTACGGCGCCGTCAAGGCGGGCCGGCAGGACAAGTCGCAGCTCTTCAAGCAGGGCCTCATCATCGGATTGGTCGTCGGCATCGTGCTGGCCATCATCGGCTTCCTGGCGGGAGTACCAATCCTCGGCGTAGCCGGCTTCCTGGCCGCCATCTGGGGCGCCCTCATCCTCAGTCTGCTCTTCGTGCTGGGAGTTTGGCTTGGCGACATCGTGACCGGTGCCAAGCGACACGCCTGAATACGCCGCCGACCGCTGCTCCCATCCGAACGAGCCCACGCAAGCGCAAGCCGGCGAGCGGCAACCCTTTGTGCAGATTCTCTTGGGAAGGTCCGTGGCCCTCCTGCGCCCCTGCGCGACGTCCGCCGGGTTCCTTGCAACACAGGACACGCCGTGGAAGATGGACATGGCCGCCCTCAAGCGCGCCGTGAGCGCGGCAGGATTCCAGGTCGTCGTCGACGCGAAGGTCATCCTCATCGTACGCAAGGGCGTCGAGTCGAGCCTCTACGACAACGGCAAGGTGCTCCTCAAGACGACGGACAAGGCGGCGGCGGAGGCGGGTTATGCGGAGTTGGAGCCGCTTCTCGTGGCGGCGCGAAAGGGCTAGCTCCCACCGACATCCACACGCGGAACGCGCGGAAATCGCGGAACGACGGACCCTGCCGGTTTCCGCGCGGTTCCGCGGTCTCCGCGTGTCGATTGGCGCAGGTCACACCTAGCAGATTGAACCATGGACGTCCATCTCGCCCACCGGCTCCGGAAGCCCGAGGTTCCGTAACACGCCGCGGACCTCTTGCTCGTATTCACCCTCCGGCTTCTCGCCCGCGCCCAGTCCGTCGAACTCCGCTTGCCCGCCAGCCTTGACCGTGAGAGAATAGTGTCCGTTCTCCGCCTCCACGGAGCGTGAGGGGATGGAGAACTGGAAGTCCCAGGCGCCGGCGCTGGCCGACTCGTCGCCCACGAGCAGCGCCCCCGCAGAATGCAGTTCTTGCCACAATCCCGCCAAACGCAGTCCCCCCGGCAGAGGAGCTGAATAGATGATTTCGTGCACCACCGTCCCGAGTTCTCCGTGCCCACCCCGGGAGTAGGCGTACTCTCCCCCGTTCGTCGCGGTTGCCAACAGCGAGGAAACGTAGTGCGACACTTCCGCTTCGCCCAGGGCGGTCGTGTAGCCAAGGAACCTCTCCAACTCGGCGACCAAGTCGGCCTCGGGAGTCCGGTTGATGCGTTCGGCACGCAGGCCTGAGGCCTCCATCCAGACCTCGATGCCGTCCAAGTGGTCGCCGCTGGCGCGGCCAATCCGCGTCAGGTTGTGCGGCCCCCAGGTTTCGTCGACGGTGACGTTGAATGGCAGCCCGGGCGCGGGAGGATTCCAGAGGACGTGGTGGCCGGGTAACCCTCCTGGCATCGGCATGGCGTCGTAGAGCGTTGCATCTTCCCAGTTCGCGCCGCCCGGCATAAAGCCGCAATGGCCTCCGGGGAAGAAACATCCAGACAAGAACGGGAACGCCAGCACGGCGATGGCCCGGGGCACGATGTGCACGAGGCGAAACAAGGCTCGGTGCATTTGAGGGTGCTGGCTCGTAGGAAGCGGTTGGGCCGTGCGCGGCCGTCGTGCCGTTACGCGTGCAACCACAATCCGCGCGTCGGCGTCTCGATGCGGACGAACCCGAACCGTTCGAACTGCACGACTTTGCCAATCATTTGCGTCGCGTCGGGTTCCACGAGTCCATGGATCTCAAGCAGCGGCGGCACCTCAATCTCCTTCGCATCCTTGCTCTCGGGCTCATCAGCCTCGTAGTCACCCACGGCCGGCGCGTCCTCAGCCACGAAGAACGACGGCTTTAGCACCGTGAAGGGCTTGGCCTGCGACAAGGGGAGCCACTGCACGATGGCCATTCCCCGGTCCATCGCGTCGCCGACGAACGTGCCCTTGTCACCCGTGCACTCGATGGTGCCGAGGTCCTTGAGGCGCAGTCGCGGCGCCAAGTCAGCGGTCGGGATGACGATGTCCGCTTCTGCTGTGATGGTGCGGTGGCCCGCTTCAGGCTTGCTTGGGAGTTTGAAGGGCTTTGCGACCTTGCCGGCGATGCCTTCGATGTGGAGTCGCTTGGGGTCGGGGACGAAGAACACGCGGATGGCTTCCGGCTCGTTGACCTTGGCGTCCTCGGCGTCTAGGTTGGAGAGGCTGATGGCGATGTCTTTCTCGGTCAAGCCGATGAGGACCCAGAAAGCCTTGAGCGCCTCGGGGGAATAACCGCGCCGCCGCAGCGCCGAAAGGCAAGGGAGCCTCGGGTCATCCCAACCCGTGAACTTGCCGGCCTCGATGGCCCTGCGCATCATGGACGTGGAGAACTTGCCGAATTCGTGCACGGAGATGCGGCCCCAGTACAGTGTCTCGGGGTACGTCCACCCCATGTGCTCGTAGAGGAATTTCTGTTTGCGCGTCGAATCCATGAGGTCCTTGCCGCGGATGACGTGCGTGACGCCTTGCAAGTGGTCCTCGACGGCCGATTCAAAATCCAGAAGCGGCCAGGCGTGGTGGCGGGGAATCTCGCCCTTGCGTTCGCGCGGATGGATGGCATCCTTGGCCACGACTCGGAACGCCGTCCAGTCACGCAAGCCCGGGTGCGGGTGCGCGATGTCGGTCTTGATGCGCAGAACGCCGCCGCCTTTCGGAGTCGTGCCGTCGACCATGCGCTCGAAGGCGGCCAAATTGGTGGCCATGCCCTGGCCGCGATGTGGGCATGGCTCCTTTTTCTCCTTGAGCGCCCGGAACGTGTCGCCGTCGCACGCGCACACGTATCCGCCGCCGACCTTGATGAGGTCCCGCGCGGCCTGCTGGTAGATGTCAATGCGGTCAGAGGCGCGCAGGATGCGGTCCGGCTGGGCGCCGACGAGCCACTCGTAATCCTGCGTGATCATGTCGTAGCCGTTCCAACCGCGCGCGTCATCCATGAGCGGCGGCTTGACTTGCGGGTCCGTGTCATCGAAGCGCAGGATAATCTCAGAACCTGGACCCCCCGCAGCCGTCCCATACATTCGACGGTATTCAGCAAGGATGGACACGCCGCGGCTGTGCCCGAGACTGAGCGGGCCGTTGGGGTTCGGCGCGAAGCGCAGCACGACCTTCCCCTTGACGTTGGGCAGTTCTTTGAGGCCGATGCGGCGCTCCTTCTTCTGCACCTGCACCATGTCGGGCGCCTCGGATTCGAGCGCAGCCTTCTGCTCTTCGGCACTCATCGCGTTGACGACTGCGGCGGCTTCGGTGAGGGCAGCCGCAACGCCTTGCGGATTGGCGCGGAATTCCTGGTGAGCGCCGAGAATCCGACCGACT
Source organism: uncultured Halobacteriales archaeon (assembly GCA_964643795.1). Lineage (GTDB taxonomy): Archaea > Thermoplasmatota > E2 > JACPAO01 > JAHFTW01 > JAHFTW01. The sequence continues at coordinate 161,432 of CAZXUC010000001.1, forward strand.
AGGCCCTTCGGCTCCGCCTTGCCGCCATGCTGGACGGCGTTCTGCAAGACGGTGAGCCGCGCAAGCGCGGCAAGGTCGGCCACGACGAGCCGACGGAGCCCTTGTTTTTAACTCGTCTTCGTCGCCGCGCGGTCCCCCCGCGGTCGCTGCGCGGCCAATCCGCGGCGTGGCGACCGTCAGCCGTTTGACCGCACGGCCTTAAGCGCCGCGCCGTTCCCTCCGCCATGGATGCGATTCTCCTCGCCGGCGGGTACGGCACGCGGCTGCGCCCGCTCACCTACAGCCGCCCGAAGCCGCTGCTGCCCGTCGCGGGCCGCCCGATGGTGGAATGGGTCCTGGATCGTCTCCCGGAGGAAGTGGACCGCGTCATCGTGGCGGTCAATTGGCTCGCCGATGAATTGGAGAAGCACTTCGACCAAAGCGAACGCCCCATCGAGTTCGTGGTGGTGCGCGAGGACGAACCACTCGGGACGGCGGGCGCCGTGAAGAACTGCGAGCAGCACATCGAGTCCGATGATTTCCTCGTCCTCAACGCCGACATCGTCTCCGACATGGACCTCGACGGGCTCGTGAAGCTGCGCCGCGTCGAAGAAGGCAACGCGATTAGCCTCAAGGAAGTCCCCCGCGCCGACGTCGTCAACTTCGGGGTCATCCAACCCGCCACCGGTCCCGGTTGCGCGGAAGTCCCGGAAGCCGTCCGAATCGCTGGCTTCGTGGAGAAGCCAAAGGATCCTGCACAAGCCCCCAGCAATCTCGTCAACGCCGGCGCCTACGCGCTGCACCGCTCCGTCATCGACTTGATTCCCGCCGGCAAACTCGTCTCAATGGAGAAGGAAATCTTCCCGCAACTCATCGCAGGCGGATTCTGGGGCTTGCCGTTCACGGGCACCTGGATTGACGTCGGCGACCCGGTGCGACTCCGACTCGCCGCGCAGAAACTTGACCCAGGATACAAGGTCGGACCACACAGCGTGGTCGCAGCCGACGCGAAGTTCGTGCAATCCGTGGGCGGGGCACGGTGCCACGTGGGAGCCGGCGCCGTCGTCGAGCGCTGCGTCTTGGGAGATCGCGTCACCGTGCGCCCGGGAGTGAAGCTCATCGACTGCATTGTCGGCGATGATGAGAGCGTCCACGCGTCGGCTGATGCACAGCGCATCTGGAGCAAGCCCGTGCCGGCGGGTTATCCGCAGAAGCAGATTGGTAACGCCTTGTAGACGGCGAGCCGCGAAGGGAGCGACGAGATTCACGCGGAGCGCGCGGAATGCGCGGAGAACGGGTTCCGCGGGTTACTCGCCCTCCGCGTGAGGGCCAATCTAGGCCCGACAGGCCAAGGCTTGTCCTAGTGCCGCTGTCAAGTCCCCTGCGTTCCTAGTCCTAGTCCGGGCCGAATAAGACGCCTGACCGCCATGCCAGCAAGTTCTCCCGCTGGATCCACGGCCCCGGACTCCTCGGCGGGGCCCACGAGCCCTTTGTCGGCAATGACCCCGCCGGGGTTCAATCTACGGCAAATACCATGAGCGCAGCAATATGTTAAATATGACCTTGACGCCATTGTATACCATGGAGGCATCGATTGGCGTGTCCAAGGCGACTAAGGCCGCGCTCCGCGCCGCCAAGCCGCGCAGCCTGTCCTGGGACGTTTTTCTCGCTGCCCTTCGGAGCAGCGTCGATCAGAAAAAGTACCGAAAAACCCTGGAGAGACTGCTCGATGAGACCGAAGCGGAATCCCTGGACGCGGCGGTGGAACGCGTGCTAGCAATGCGTTCCGGAAAAATCGCCGGCCTGACGCACGCCGAGGCGAAAGCGCGCCTACGACGGCGCCGCCTGGCGACTGCCTTGGATGCCGCGAGTGCCATCCTTCACACCGACCCGACCGGCCCCGAAGCGACACGCGCCGTCGCATCGCTTGACAAGCAGATCCACGAGACGCTAAACTGATGCTCACCTCCCGGTCCATCAACTTGGACCCGGATCCTGTGAACGAGGTGCGGTTTCATTCCGCCTTTGTCGACGAAATGGACGACCACCCCCTCGCCGAAGCGCTGCTCGATGAAATCCAGCATGACCTTGCGATTTCGCCGCTGCACCTCCGCCGTGACGCAATCACCAAGGTCAAGGAAAAGCACGGCGTCTCCCTCTACCGGTACAAGCCGACTACGGGCAGAGCCATCCGAATCCTCTATGCACCGCACGGAAACCGTCGGGACGTCGTCATGGCGATTCCGCGCAGTTCGAACTACCGCAAGGCCGATCTTGAGGCAGCCATCCGTCGGGCGGCGGAGTGGCCTCGGACGCACGCGAGGTCTAGAATCTGTGAGTGTCTGTGCAATCCCAGGCCTCCGGTACACTCTGCGCGGCGAACAAAGCCGCTGTGGACCGTCGTGCCGGGTGTGGGAGGCTTGGGATTTCACAGAACTTCACAGAGTCTTGACCTCGACGTGCGGGGCCGGCTGAGGCAACAGTTCTGTGTAAATCCGTGCAATCCCAGGCCTCCAGTTCTGCGGCCGCGGATGCATCGCCGATTTGAGCTACTTCGGCCGATTACTGGCGAAGTCGCACAACAACAGCAGAAGGCGCTTCGCCGCCGTCTCCGGCAAGTCTGACAGCGTTGCCTTCGCAAACGAGGAGAACTCGCGGGCGCGGTTGCGTGCGTACTCGAGGCCGCCGGACTTCTCCATGAATTTGAGGATGGCTTCGATGTCGGCCTCGGTCTTGTCGTCCTTCTTGTAGAGGTCGACGAATTGGCGGCGGTCGAAGGGGTCGAGTTTGCCGTGCGTGGAGACGTACACGAGGGTCTTCTTGCCCTGCACGATGTCGCTGCGCTCGGGCTTTCCCGTGTCCGTTGCCTTGCCGGTGATGCCGAGGTAGTCGTCCCACACTTGGAAGGCGAGGCCCATGAGGCGACCGCATTCTGCGAGCTTCTTGACTTGCTGCGGCTCGCCGTGGGCGAGTTCCGCGCCGTTTTTCATCGCGACTTCGAAGAACGTCGCCGACTTGCGCTCAATCATGTGGTAATATTGCAGTTCTTCGACTTTCTTCTGTTCCTCGAAGTGCATGTCCCAGTATTGGCCTTCGCAGACTTCGCGGGCGAGCTTGGCGACGTCCAGACTGACGGAGCGGTACGTCTTGTCGTCGATCTCAAGTTGGTCGAGGATCTCGAAGACCATGCTGAACATGGTGTCCCCGGCAAGGATTCCCATGGGGATCCCCCACTTGGCGTGGACGGCAGGGATGCCGCGGCGCGTGTCGCAGTCGTCCATGATGTCGTCGTGGATGAGCGTGAAGGAATGCAGGACTTCCAGGGCCACGCCGTAAGGCATGATTTTCTTCGAGTCGCCACCGACGGCCTGGGCCGCGAGGATTGCCACCAGGGGGCGCAGGCGTTTGCCTCCGCCGGTCACCGGAAGGTGGCGGATGGCGGCATAGAGTTCTTCCGGCTTGAGCTCGCGCTTGACCAGGTATTTCTCCAGTTCTTCATTGAACTGCTCCATGTAGGGACGGAGCGCGGCATCGAGGTTCATGCGAGGTAGTCCTGGGTCAACGCCGACGGGGCGCGCAATCCAAGCAGGAAGAGGCCCGTTTTCAACTCTTCCAGCACAAGGCCGACCTCGCGCGACGCCAGGTCCGGGCCTGCGGCGGCAGCCCGAAACAGGTGCCCAGCGAATCCAGTCATGTTGGCGCCGAGCGCCAAGGCCTTCAAAGCATCGAGGCCATTGCGCAGGCCGCCCGTCGCGACGATGGGGAGCCCCGGACACGCGGAGCGGGCCTCCAGGATCGATTGCGGAGTCGGGTTTCCCCAATCCCAGAACGTCTTACCGAGCCGCGCCTTTGCGAGGTCGCCCTGTTCGACGGCCCGGTGATGCTCGACGGCACTGAAACTGGTTCCTCCAAGGCCCCCTACGTCGATGGCCTTGACGCCCGCCCGTTGCAGAAGCGCTGCCGTCGTTCCGGTCATCCCGGCTCCCGTCTCCTTTGCGATGACCGGCACTTTGAGTCCCTTTGCGACGCGGGCAATTGCTGCGAGGCCACCCTTCGCGACGGTGTCACCCTCGGGTTGCACGGCTTCCTGTAGGTAGTTGAGGTGGATGCAGAGCGCGTGGGCTTCGACCATCTCGACGGCCTTCTCCGCCTTCGCGACGGCGTTCTTCCCCCACAGAATCAACTGGGGAAGTCCGAGGTTCGCCATGCGTAGGGGGACCTTGTGGTCGAGGATGACGCGGTACGTGTCCGCCAACTTGGGGTTCTCGATGGCCGCCCGCTGCGACCCGACGCCCATGGCCAGCCCATGTTCAGCAGCAGCAGCCGCCAGCCTGTCGTTGAACTCCTTCGCCTTCTGCGCGCCGCCCGTCATCCCTGTAATCTGGATGGGCGCTTTGAGTTTCTTGCCGAGGAACTTCGTCGTCAGGTCCACTTCGCTGCGGTCTATCTCAGGCACCGCGTTGTGGCGAAGCCGGATGGCGTCCCACGGGCTCGGAATGGATTGGACGTCTTTCTCAAGCGGAATCCGCAGGTGCTCGGCCTTCCGCCGCTCCGTTTCCGCTGCCTGCGCGGCCTCCGGGTCCACGAACGGCCCTACCGGGCAGTATCGGTTGAACCTGTTGGGTACCGTGGCCGCGGAATCAAGGATTACAGGGAACCCTGGTCTTTCCTTGAAGTCGTCGTGCCCCGCACAGCGCAGGGCGCCGCGTAGGCGGGTGGCCTGGGTGGCCGCGTCCGAGCGTAGCGAGGACCCAAGCGGCGGCGGGAGCGAAGCGACCCGCCACCCGCGATGGGGTGAACCGGCGCGCCGATGAGGCGCGTCGAAGTGAGCGGTCACCCCGTCCTTCAGGGGGGCGGGGGCAGAATGCCCCCGCAAATCACCAGGCGCGAAATGGGTCCGAGCAAAGCGATGGACCCATTTCGTGCTAGAAAATGTCGTCCGCGCTGAACTCGCCGTCGCCCTTGGCTTTCTCGACGTGGCCCGGTTCCTTGGTGATGTAGTAGCCGGCGGCCTTGCCGCGCGCGACGCGCTTGACCCAGCCCTTCTTCTCGAGGTCGAGGAGGAGGTTGGCCACGACGCCCTTGGAGAGTTTGACGCCCAGGGTGATCTTGTCGGCGTCCTGGAGTTTCTCGGGGGACATGAAGCCGCCCGTGTGCAGGAAGTCGTAGATCTTCTGGTGGTGCGGGGTCGCGTCGGGAAGCTGGGGCATTGCTCTCTCCGGGACGCCGGGAGGCCCAGCCTATTTGAATCCGTTTCCCGCGGCCGTTTGGGTGCTGCGCACCCAAACGGCCGGGGGCGGTCCAGAACGCGGCGAAACGGGTCCGGCGCTTCGCTCCGGACCCGTTTCGCCGGGGGCGGTCTGCGACCGCCCGTCCGCGCGGCTCGACGCCGCGCGGGACCGACCGCTCGCGGAATCGATAGATGCAAGAAAACCGCAATTGACCGAGCCAATCCCTACGCCTGCACGCGCGTCCCGACGACGGGTTTCCCCTTGAGGGCGTCGAGGAGGCGGCCGCGCACTTCGCCGTTGAGTATGATCGTCGGACAGGAGCGGGCCACGGCGAAGGCTTGGTCGAGTTTGCCCGTCATGCGTCCCGTGACGTCGGACCCCGTGCCGGAGCCGGTGTCTTGCACTTGGCCAGGTTTGACTTTCTCGAGCAGGACTGCCTTTCCCGATCGAGGGTCGCCATCGTAGACGCCGTCGACGTCGGTCGTGAAGACGGCGAGGCGGGGCTGGAGCGGGGCGGCGAGTTCCTGCATGAGTTCATCGGCGGATACGATGCGCCAACCAAGACGAGGATCGCGCACGAGTGTGCCGTGCAGCATGGGCGTGTACCCCTCTTCGACGAGGCGGGCGACGGCGACGGCCGGAATGTCGATCAGGCTGTCGCCGTCGCTCTGCGCCGAGAAATGGAGCGGAATGGAGATTGGCTTGAGGCCGGCTTCGTGAGCCAGTTGCACCATCTGCGCGTGCAGCCACCCAGCAGCCGCGAGGACCTCTGAGACGCCGTCGGGCTTCGCACGCGACTGGCCGATGCGGTGGCGCGAGGCTTGCGGATGGCCGAACGAACCGGCGCCGTGCAGCAGGACGCATTGCACGTCGGCCTTGGCGATCTCGGAGAGAAGCCGCCTCGCGGGCGCGCGCCGGAACGACATGTCGCCCGACTTGTCCGTCAAGAGCGAGCCCCCGAGCTTCACGAGAGCTGGGCGCGCCATGGCCTGGGCAACCGGTCCGTGGCTTTGGGGCTTTTGCCTATGGCGCGGACGGGTCGGGCGATGCGGGCACCTGGTTCAGAGGAGCGGCAGCGTCGGCGTCGGAATGGGCAGCGTCGGCAGGGGCGGGAGGGAGGTGCTGGACGAGGAAGATCCGGAGCTGCTCGACGAGCCGCTGGCAGACGTGCTGGAGGAGGAAGTGGCGGAGCCCGACGAACTGGAGGAACCCGACGAACTGGTGGACGCGCTGGAACTTGTGGATTGCGTCCCTGAGGACATGGATGACCCCGAGATGCTTCCACTTGCGCTGGCGGCCGCGGATGAACCCGAATGGGTGGCTGAGGCTGACGCAGGACCGACCCCTGTACCGACGCCGCCCGGCACGGGAGCAAGCGAATTGAGAGGAGAATCGGCGCCATCCTGGCCCGTTGGCGCAAGAGTGGCGTTCCCCCCCCTGTGAACCGCCGCCGCTGGCGCAGCCGGCCAGGAGGAAGAGGAATAAAGTGAGAGCCCCCAGCGTGAGAGCCCCCACATTGGGGACGCGCATGGCCACCTGGTGGGTGGGCCCTTGCTTATAGCGCATCCCACGAAGGTTCATCAGGAGGTTCGTACGGCCACAGGCGGCAGAGTTGGAGGCAGGAACAGAGTCAGAGACCGGTTCAGGGGCAGGGGCAGAATCAGAGGCCCGCGTCAGAGGCCGCCGTAGGGGCTGGCGGGGCCTCCGGGGGAGCTCCGTGCCATTGCACGCCGGGGCCGCCCAATTTGATGATGTGGGCTGTGCCGCCCGCGGCGACAATGGCTTGGGCGACGGCCTCCGGGCGGTCCGTGAGGGCGAACATCGAGCCCCCGCCGCCTGCGCCCGTCAATTTGGCGCCGAGGGTGCCTGGGACGGCGCGGGCTGCTTGGACAAGGTGCTCGACGGCGGGATGGTTTACGCCCAGCGTATGAAGCGCGGAGTGCGCCTTGTCCATCAGGCTGCCAACGGTGACCCAATCCTTGGAGCGCAGGGCCGGCACAGCCTGGCGCGATAGGCGACCGATGTCTGCCAGAGAATCGCGCACCATGGCGTTCTTCTTGACGGCATGGGCGACTTTTGCGACTTGCGCGTCGGTGCGTCCCTTGACGCCGGAATTCCCGACCACGACGGTGAGCTCGGCGAACGCAATGCGCTCGACGGTCCACGCCCGCTCCTCGCCAGGCTTGTCCCAGAGGACCTCCCAGAGTTTGTCACCGACCTTCGGTGGATCGTCGCTCTTGCTGATCGCAATGCCTCCGCCGGCCGTCGCGGTCGACGTGTCCGTGGGCGATCCGCCGCCCTGCGTTGCCCTCTCGACTGCGAACGCGTCTTGCGCGAGGTGGCCGAGGTCCGTCTGGCCCAGGAGCTTGTGCAGGGCCCCGACGGTGGCGACGGTCAGTGCCGCGCTCGACCCCGTGCCCGAAGCCGAGGGAACGCCACCCTCGGTCTGGATGCGCACGGGCTCCTGCCGCTTCCACACTTGCTCGACGGCAGTTAACAGGTAGGAGTGGTAGCGGTCGTGGATGCGGAACCCATTCACCGTGAACTCGGAACCGCAACAATCCACTTCGACTTGCGTGCGTTGGTCTGTGGCGGCGGCGATTGCTGGGTGGCCGTACACGACGGCATGCTCACCGAAAAGGATGACCTTCCCCGGAGCAGAACACACTGCGCGCAGGTCCGTGACGGCTCGCAACTGGCTATCCACCCGCCGTCGGCTTAAAGGGGCGCGTATCCGGCGGGCCGGCCCTGCAGGGCCGGCCCGCACCTGGGTCGCCTGTCGTGCGCCGCGCCAAAGCGCCGGGCCGACTTGCACAACAATCAAGCGCCCTTCCAGCTTGGAACACGCCATGGACCCGCGTGCCGTTTGGACGGAGGCGGCGATGGGGCTTCCCGCCGCTGCTCTGCTCCCCAGCGTTGACGGTCTGCAACTGTTACGCGCCGTGACGGCTGCACTCCTGGCGCTTGGCATCGCGGCCCTGGTCGCCGTCCTGAAGGGACGCCCCGGCCCCGCCACCTCCAACCTGTGGACGCATCTGTCCGAGCTGAGACGGCGGCTCATCGTCTGCATCCTCGCAGTCGTCGCGGCGACCCTGTTCGCCTTTTCCTTCTCCATCCAACGCATCGGCGGCTATCCCGTCCCCGTGCCCGGCATCCAGGAAAACCTGGCGGCGCAAGCGTATCGCTGGTTGGCGCGCCTCCTCGTCCCCGACGACGTCCAACTCATCGTGACCCGACCACTCGACGGGTTCTCCGTCGAACTTACCCTCGCCGTCGCGATTGGCGCAGTGTTGGCTTCGCCCATCATTGTCTCGCAAATCTCTGCGTTCCTTGTTCCCGCGCTGCGCCCACGGGAAGCCCTCGCCCTGCGTCGGGCGGTGCTGCCCATCGTCCTCATGTTCGTAGCCGGGGCCGCCGTGGGCCTATTCCTCGTCGCGCCGCCCTTGCTAGCAACGCTCTACGACTATCCGGCGGCCCTCGGAGCGGCACCTCTTCTGCTCGTGCGCGAGTTAGTCAGTTTTGCCTTGATGCTGGCCCTACTGTTCGGCGTCGCGTTCCAGACTCCATACGTCATGTATGCCCTGTCACGTTCGGGACTCGTGTCCCCGGCTGGTTATCTAGCTGCATGGCGGCACGCCACCGTGGGGGTTGTGATCTTGGCGGCCCTTGCAACCGATGGGACGATCATCACGCTCGCCATGGTCTGCCTGCCGCTGCTGGGACTGTATTTCCTGGGCATCGCAGTGGCGCGGCACGGGTGGAAGTTGGCGCAGGCGCCCAACTAGCCCACTGCCAATCCGCCGATGCCACCGAACGACGGCGCGCGTGCTCTTCACGCGGAACGCGCGGAAAACGCGGAACCACGCCGCGAGCCTCCGACGCCCAGTCGCAGAACGCCCAGAAACCGCAGAACCACGGTTCTGTGCGTTCTGCGATTTCTGCGACTGGTTAGGACGGTTCTGCGACCGGTCGTTCCGCGAACCTCCGCGACCTCCACGTGAAGCGGCAGCGCGGACCAACCGCCTAGGCCAGTTTCTGCTGGATTAAGCGCTTGACTTCGTCGAGGCTCAAACCGGCCTCGACGATGCCCAAGCTGCGCGCCGTGCGGCGAATGTCGTCCTCGGACGTGGCGGGAATCCCCGTCGCGTCGGCTTCGGTGCGCTTCGCTGCGCCGTGGAATTCGCCCTTGGCCTTGTTGAACTCCCCTTGCGCGCGGCCGAGGGCACGGGCAAGCTTCGGAATCGAGGTGGCCCCGAAGAGGAGGATGATGACCAGGACGATGATGACGATCTCGGTGGTCGAAAAGGGCACGCTGCGGCCAGGGCAGCCGTCGGTATCAAAGTTGCCCCACCCTCGGAAGGCCTTACGGGGTGCGGAGGAGGGTTTTCCTCCTGAAGGAGCCGCGAGCGCGGCCTGCCAGGTACCAGGAGCGGCCCGCGACCACACTATTGCGGCAAGCATAGGGTATATTGACAAGCAGGCAGTTGTCTGCGCCTGTGCTGCAAAACATGGTCCGTCCCGCAACCCCCACACCGGATGGCTTCACCGCCGCCATCCAGAACAAGGCCACCCTCCTGGAGGAAGGCTACCGCGCTGGCAAGACGGCCGCGACCGAGACCCTCCGGCCGTACGGCCTGCTCTTCGCCGGCATGGGATTCTCCGGGTTCACCGCCGACCTAGTGCGTGACGCGGCAACCCGGGCGCTCGACATCCCGTTCAGCGTCGTGAAGCATTACCAGTTCCCGCACCACGTCAAGCCCGGCTGGCACACGTTGGCAATTTCGTACTCGGGCGACACCGAGGAAACCCTCTCCGTGGCTCGCGCGTCGCAGAAGCAGGGCGTGCCCGTGACGGCGTTCACGACGGGCGGCAAGATTGCGGAGGTCGCGCAGAAGGTCGTCAAACAGCCCAAGGGCTACCAGCCACGTGCGGCTTTCGGCTTCACCTGGTTCAGCATGCTAGGGTACCTCGAGGGATCCGGCCTGCTTGACCGCCGCGTCCCCCTTGCCGAAGTGCTGGATGCCGTTCGTGCCGTAGACGCAACTTGTGGGCCGGATGCCCCCGCCGAGGAGAACGAAGCGCGCAAACTGGCCGAAGTCCTTGCCGGACCCATCCCGAAAATCTACACGACGCCCTCGTTCTACGGCGTCGGCCAACACTTCCGCGGCATGCTGAACGAGAACGCGAAGAAGATTGCCGACCTCGACTTGGTGCCGGAATGCAACCACAATGACCTATCGGGGTTCGGAGGCGACGCCGCCAACCGCGCGCACTTCACGGTGCTGTGCCTGAGCCACGCCGACCAGAACCCGGAACTGCGCAAACGCCTCGACTTCATGGAGGACCGGTACAAGGCGTGGGGCGTCCCCTGGTACAATCGCGTCTCACGCGGCATACGCGGCTTCTCCGACCACGTCATCGAGCAGGCTCGGGCCATCCAGTTCCTCGACTACACGAGCCTCTACGTCGCCGGCTTGCGCGGCCAGGACCCCTCCGACATCCGGGAGATCAAGGCCCTCAAGGCGTACATCCGCAACGGGCACGGGACCCCGCAGCCAGGCACAGCTGGCGTTCCGGCGCCCAAGCCCTAACGCACGAAACAAGGAAAAACGGCAAGGCACGCCGACGCCGCCCATGACACGCGGAGGCCGCGGAATGGCGCGGAAACTGACGGCGTCCGTCGTTCCGCGGGTTTCCGCGCGTTCCGCGTGAAGTGGCCGTCCGCTCCATATGTGCTTATACGCAGCGTGGGATTTTGCTGGTCGTGGCTCCCGACGAGAACCTGCGCCGCCGCAACGCCCTTGTAATTCCCGGCGGCATCCTAGTGCTTCTGAGCACGATTGGAATCCTGTACGCCTACGGCTTGCGCGGGGACGACGTCGAATGCGGCGACGGCACGCGCATCGTGCTGCTCAATGCCTGCCGCTCCGCCGGGCTCGCCCTCGCGATTCCCTTGGTGGCCGGCCTCGCTTTGGTCGCCTTCGGTGCCATTCGCTACAAGGGACACGCGCACCCGCACCTCAGCGCCGGAACGGGCGCCCACTTCACGCTCGCCGTCCTGCTTGGTTTTGTCGTCGCAGCCTTGCTTGCCTGGGGCTACTTGGCCTACGTGGACGACCCGGACGACCCCTACGTCTTCAGCTACGACGAAACGGACTACACCTTCGCGCGCATCGCCGCCGGACTCGTCGGGCTCTCCCTGCTGATGGCTCTGCCGTTCCTTCTGCTTTACACGAGCCATGCCCGTGCCGTCCGGTACCATGTCGAGCGCTGCGGATGGGAATGTTGGGATGACGAAGCCGAACCAGAGCCTACGGCCTACGAATCCGCTGCCACCGAAGCGACAGTGCCGACGGAGCCGACAACGACCGAGACCGAATTGCCTCCCCTGCCGCCCGAGCCCGAGGCGCCGCGCCCCGCAGCGGTAACGGAGTCACCCGCCGGGCAGAACATTAGGGTCGTATCGCCGACGGCTGCAACCACACCGCGTCCAGCCACCCCCCCGCTCGGCGAGAGGCCAGAACAGCGCGGCCCCGCACCGAAGAAGCCAGCGCGCAAGGCGAAGAGCGGAACCCGCAAGGTCAAGGGCTCGAAGAAATCAGACGAGTGACCGGTCCAGAAGCCGTCGAAGAAGAACGGCAAGTAGGCGAGGCCTGCCAAACCAGGCGAGCGCCGGAGAACAGCGACGACGCCTACACGCGGAACGCGCGGAATCCCGCGGAACGACTGACGTCGTCCGTTTCCGCGCGCTTCCGCGGTTTCTGCGACCGTGCGGAGTCGGGCTACGGGTTGTAATTCGGATTCGCATAGCCCATCCATGGCACAAGGCGCATGATCTCCAGGTATCGATCGACGCCGACCGGCTGCGCCGACAGGACCGGGTAATACCACAGGAATCCCGCAAGGGTCAACGCCAACGTGACGGCGACGATGTTCGGACCCCACCAACTGCGACGCCACAACCAACCGAGGCCGCCTCCGAGCGGAATCGCCATGAAAGGCACGAGGAGCGTCATGTAGAACAGGAACGTGACTCGGGACAAGGCGAAGAAGGCGCCATATCCCACTGCAGGGACGATGGCAGCCACCGCCAAGGCCTGGACAATGAATGGTACCGCCCGCATCGACGCCCACAAGCCGCCTTGCGAGCCGATTCCCGCGAGCACCCAAATGGCCCACATGCCGAGGGCGGTGACGATGGCGGCACTGGTAAGCCACCACACGACGGGGTTGCCAAGAGCGTAGATGAACGCCTCGCGCCCCGTGATGCCATCGATGCCCCAGGCGTGGTAGTAGAAGGTCGGTCGGAACAGGGGTATCCATTCGGCCGGTTGCGACGCGTAGGGATGGGTTTGGTATCCGGTGGCACCCCACTTAGCCGCCGCGCCCTGGATGTGGAGCCAATGCTTGACGGACCAAGCCAAGCCCCTCTCGGGGATCCACATGCGCCACCAGGGGAGGTACGTCGTGATCCACACAAGGACTGGAACGAGGGCGTATGAAGCAAGTGCCATGTCGAAGCGGCGGCGTGTGAGGCGCCCGGCGCGCGCATGCGTCCACAATGCCAAGAGCAAGATGGGCGGCCCAACGAACAGCACGGTGTACTTGCACGCAAAACCGAGCCCCAGAAGCAGCGCGGCGCCGAGGATACCCTTCTTCGTGGGGAATGTCGCTGCCCAAATGGCTGCGACGGCGAACCCGGTCGCGAAGATGTCGAGCAGCGCGATGCGGGCGGAGGAGTACACCATGCCGTCGAGGAGGACTAGCACCCCGGTGGCCAAGCCAGCCAAGTCGTTGTTGAAGATCCGCCTTGCTGCAAGGGCCGCGAAGGTGACGGTCGCGACGCCGAACAAGGCGCTGGGGGCGCGCCAAGCGATTGGATTGCCAAGTGTCCGCGCCCGTTGCGTGAACGCATCGTAACACGCCTTGCCGCTGTAGTGCTCGCTCAACACTTGATCGTGCTCGATGAGGTGACACGCTGTTGACAGATTGGATGTGTCGTCGGGGTTGCGGCACCCCTCGAAAACGGAATGCTCCGTGTCGAAGCGCATGACGCTCCAGGCCAGGATGAGTTTCGCCAGGGGCGGATGCTCGTAGTTCAGCGGGCGATGCGGCAGGTCCTGGTCGTTCACCCAGCATGGGTCCTCCCAGATGCCGTTGTCGATCTGCCGCGCCACCGAGATGTAATAGTGCTCGTCGAAGTAGATCTCGTCGACGCGGTCGATGTCGTCGAAATAGACGAACGAAGCGACGCCCACCAAGAGCACGAAGGGAACCCACGGCAACGTCTTCGCGGCGGCATCACGCAAGCGGAACCCTTCTTCCCCGCCGTACGTCCAGTGGCGATTTCCAGTGTAGTTTGCACCGAAGGCGATGATGATCGCGATGGCTTCCGCGATGAGGTAGTGCATCCCGAACCCGCGCGTGAGTCCGGTGTAGACCGCCGTGTTGACGACGAGGGCCAGGATGCTCACGGTGTTGAACTTGAGTAGGCGTTGCGCAACGTGGTCGTGTCTGCGGTCGTGGAAGGTGAAGCGATCGTTAAGCAGGAAATTGGAGAGAATGCTCGCCTCGACCGCGAGCGGGACCGCGACGAGGTCGTGCAGGCCGAACTCCCCGTGCAGCAACCAGAGCAGGCCCAGGTTGACGAGGACTCCGGACAGTCCCACGACACCGAATTTCGCCATGCGTCGATTCTCGGGATGCGTCCATGCCAGGGCGACGAGGTGTTGCAGGTACTGCACGATGACCGTCGCGCCCAACTTCGATTCGCCGCTGCGGCGGTCCTGGAACGTGAACGGGACCTCCGAAACCCGGCGCAGGGGCATGCGTCCGAGGATCTCCAAGAGGATCTTGTAGCCGGACGGGTGCAACTGGTGGACGTCGACGGCCGCGCGCCGCACGAGGAAGAGGCCGCTCATGGGATCCGTCAAACCGAACTTGCGAATCGGCGGCAGAGCCAAGCGGCCGATGGTCGAAGCCCCCCAGGAAATGACGCTGCGTAGCGGTCCAAAATTGCCCGCGGACCCGCCGGCTACAAAGCGCGAGCCGACCACGAGGTCCGCCTTGTCGCGGTACGCCGCCTCGAGCAGACGCACGACGGCTTCTGGCGGGTGTTGAAAGTCAGCGTCCATGACCACGACGAAGTCACCGCGGGCCCGGCGCAGCCCAAAGACGACGGCCGTCGCAAGCCCGCGCGCGCCTTTACGCACGAAGACCCGCGCCCGCTCGGATGCCAAGACCGCCGCCTGGGCGGTGCCGTCCTTGGAGTCGTCATCGACGACGATGTACTCGACGGGGACCGAGCCAAGGGCCTTGTCGAGGGCGACGAGGAGGGGCCCGATGTTGGGAGCCTCGTTGAAGGTGGGGATGACCACCGATAGGACGGGCTCAGGCACCACGCGCGCCACGGGAAGGGAGTTGAAAAGGGGAAGGGAAAAGGTGGGGTGGAGGAGGGATGTTGAATCACCCAGCACCGGCGCGTGCAAGCCACAATTCGGCGTCGTGGGGGTCAGGTTTCGAGATGATGTCGTAGTCGCTGGCTTCCCGGGCTTCCATGACTTGGTGGAGGGCCTGCAAATCCGCGCGGTCCAAGAGGTCGGGGGATACACCATGAAGCCGCAACTGATCCAGTAGGCCGCGGTGCGTCTTGGAGTGCTTTCCTAGGGAGCGCAATAGGGCCTGGCCGGCGTGAAACATCGCATAATAGCTCCGGCTTGAGGCTCCCCTCGGTTGGCCGGCGGCGAGAAGGGCACGGCTTTCCTCCAGGGCCTCGTCAGCCACGGCCAGATGCAGGCGGCATTCATCCTGCAACCAGGAGGCCCTCCCGGTCAATATTCTGGAAGAAGCGAGTGCGGATGCGCGCCATTTCATCCCAATGTGCGGGAGCCACGGGATGCACCGACAGCAGGATTCCGGTATCGAGGAAGATGTCCGTTGCGATCGGGACGAGCTGACGCAGGCCATCCCCTTCTGAACCGTGCCAGTGCACGAGGAGGTCAACGTCGCTGTCGGGCCCTTCCTGGCCGCGGGCGACGCTGCCATACACGACGACCCCGTGCATGCGACTTCCTGCGGCGCTCCTCGCTTCGCGCAAGAAACGCGCAAGGGCAGCGCGAATCTCTGGCCGCCCCGGAACTTGATCTAACCGGACGCTGCGCATCAACTCCTCCATGGCACCCGGGGCAATTTGAGCTTGCGCCTGGGCGTCGCTAGGCAAGCCGCCGGCGCACTAGGGCCAGCGCAAAAGCGACCGCAGCGATGGCGAAGACTAGGCCCGGCGCGGGAATGAGGCCGCGCTTGGGGCT
This sequence comes from uncultured Halobacteriales archaeon, assembly GCA_964643795.1. GTDB lineage: Archaea > Thermoplasmatota > E2 > JACPAO01 > JAHFTW01 > JAHFTW01. The sequence goes on from CAZXUC010000001.1 coordinate 176,949, forward strand.
GCCCGCCTTCTCGCCCTCTGGGGCTTCCGTGTAGCCTGGAATCTCTCCCGCGTTGAATTGCTCGACGGTGAGGGGAGTGCCCAAGTAAGCCGTCACGACGTACTTCGTCGTCGCCTCGCCGGCGTGCTGGTACGTTACGGTGTCGGCCGACAGAGTGGCGAGCAACACGAACGGAGAGTCGCTAGACCACACTTGGTAGCCAGTGATTCCGGTTTGGATGGGCCAAGTGAGGGTGTTGATGCCGTCCGAGCGGGTGACCTTGAGGCCATCTTCGAGTGCCTGGTTGATTTGCGCGATGGTCAGGGGGGTTGAAGGCCCTGTGGACGAGGTGGTCTCCGCGTCCGACGTCGTGGCCGGAGTCGTCGTGGACGTAACGGTGGCCGTCCCGGGGGGAGCGGGGGCGGTGGTGGTGGTGGTGGTGGTGGTGGTGGTCGGCGGTGTGGTTCCGGTGAGGCTTCCGGTGAGCGGAATGTCACCCAAGCGCATGATGACGGAGCACCTTGTCGCCTCAGCGTTGCATGGATCGCCCGAGCCGTCCGTCTGTTCGGCGCTGAGCAGGAGATGCTCGATGCGTTGGTTGTCCGAGCCGCCGGCATCGAACGTACCATCGTGATCCTGGTCGAGGAACTTGATCATCCAAGATCGCCCGCCTTGCAAGCCGTTCGACGCGTGACCAGTGCAGGTCGTGTACGTGGTGCGGTCAGCATCAGCCGTGTTTACCATCGTTCCGGCCGCGCCGCCGTTCGTCGCCGTCATGCGGACGTCGTTCTGGCTCAGCACGTTTGCGCCGCTGCCTGTAAAGAAGGCGGTATCGAGATAAACGTAGTCGCCCGAATCATAGCCGCTAAACAAGGAGCCGACAGAGACATAACAGATTGTGGCGAGGGCGCCTCCGTCCGTCGTGTCCCGCACAAGCGTCGCACTTCCATCATCGTTGCCACTCGAGAACATCGTGCCGGCGACGAGCGTCAGACTCGGCAGCAACCGCACGTCGCCGGCCAGAGGGGTCACCGTCGTGGTGTCCGTGCCGGGTCGCAGGAAGAACGTGTCGTCCGTGAACGTGCCGGACACGCCCCGGTCCCAGCGGAAGGACGAACCGGGCTGCGCCGAGTTCGTCGAGACGAGACTGAGATATCGAGGCGTGAAGTCCGAATTCCCGGTCGTGACGACGCTTCCGAAGGCAAAGAGCGGCTGCATCAGACGCACGTCGTTCAAGAGCGGGATGATGCTTGCCGAGGTGGCGCCGGTGAGGGCAGTCGGACTCAGGTACAGACCGTCCCCCGGACCCACGTCCGAGCCCGGCAGATCTGCATCACCCGCGACGACGTCGGTGATGGGCAGTGCCGTGAAGCTGTTGAAGACAATCGTGGTGACGCGCTTGTCGCCGATTGAGACCGCGTGGTCGGCGCTGACGTAGACCGCTTCCGTCGGGAAGGTCCACGCGCCATCGGCGCCAGTGACCTTGGCGTTGGTGAGAGCGGTCAGGGAGACCGAACAATCGACGTCCTTGACACCGGATGACGGGCACAACGCCAGCGAATTGGGCGCGTACGAGATTGGGGTCACACGAAGGAAGTCAACCGCCGTGGCGGAATTCGTGGTCGCGTCACCGTCGATATACACGAAGTCCCCGGCACTGAAGGTCGGGTCCGGTCCGGTCACGTAGTCCGGATTGGCCGTCTCGGTCAGCACTCCTCCCACGTCGGTCTCCGCGGCGACCGTTCCCGCGAGCACCGAGCCGCAATTGATGATTCGGATGTCCCCGGCACTGACCGTGTTGTCCGCACTGATGTAGGCGCATTCGCCCGCGGCGAAGGTGCCGTCACCGCCGCTGATGCGCAGGTCGACGAGCGGCATCAGGGCGCCGCCACCCGTGTTAACGTCGGCGTTGCCCGCTGCCACCGTGGAGCCGGACGTGAACGAGATTGGAATCAGACGAATCGATGTGCCATCGACCGTCGCGTCAGCCTCGATGTAGGCCGTCTCCGGCGGGTCAATCGTCGAATCGGCTCCCGTAATCTTCGCGTTCGTGAGCGCACGCAAGGTCATGAGGGACTGCGCGCGGTCAGCGTCGAACCATTTCAGCTTGAACGCCGCCGCGTGCCCTGACCCAGAGAAACCCTTGTAGTCCTCGTCGGCGGCGGCCACGACGGACCCGGCCGCATAGGTAACGCCCCCGAACATGACGGCCTTCAGCCGCACGTCGAAAATCGAGAGCGTCTTGGTCGCGCCGTCGCCGCCGAACTCGGCTCGCCGATCAAGGTACCATCCGTCGGTAGCATCCAGTCCATTGCCAGTCAAGTCGACCGCGAAGACCATGTCCTCGAAGGCGGCCGCGCTCTCCGTGCCCGTAAGCCCAACGCCGGTTGTGTCGCTCGTCGCAACGACACCGGCGGTCTGGCCGGTCACCGTGTTGAGGGCGACGTCGCCCATCTGCACACGCGTGGTCCCCGCGCTGAAATGCAGCAGGAGCTTGTCCGTCAAGGGGGTGCTGCCGATGCGCAGGACCTTTGCCCCGAACGGGGCCTCCAGCGTCGGCACATGGTCGGCGGCTCCAGCTGTGACCATCGTTCCGGCCGCAAGCGCACCATAGGCACTTAGTCGCAGGTCCATCGTAAAGGGGACGAAGGCACCATACCCCGCGTTGTGGAACTGGGTGCCCGGCGTGCCGGCGCCAATGCGCAAGTAGAGCGTGTCGCCAGCGTCCATGAGTCGGTTCTGGTTCGCGTCAAAATAGTGGAGCGAAACGTCAGAGACGGCACTCAGGGCGGCGGTATCTGGCAGGACGCCGTCCGTGTCGCTTGCCTCTACGAAGTCGCCAGCCCCGGCGCGCACCATCGAACCGTAGGCAAGGGCGCTGCCAATCGTCTGGGCCTTGAGGCGCAGGTCGCAGAATCCTAACGTGTTGTCGGCGCCCTGGGCCGAGCAGATTGCACCCGTCGTGGTCGTCGTCTGATCGACGTATACCATGTCGCCGTCGCTGAACCCTTGCTTTCCATCTACCTCGAGATAGTTGAGGACGGAGGCAAAGTCGGTCAATGCGCCGTCCTCGTCAAGGTCCGTGAGCACGGGACTGTCTGCGACGGTCAGGAACGCGCCGATGGAGCAGCTCGTCGCGGTGATGCCGCCACCGATGCCAAAGTCCCCGACAGCCAATGCCCCAGCCGTCGATGAACCGAACCTGAGATAGAAACAGTCGTCGTCGATGTCGTTGTCCACCCCTTTGTCGACACGCCCGATGAAGGCCGTTGTCGGCACGGTGTAAAGCGTGGGCCTGAAGTCGGTCGTGGCGGAACTGGTCTTCGCGCCGAAGGTCGGCACCGTGATTGCGCCCTCGACCGCCCCGAACCAGGCGCCGAGCAGCAGGACCGCAACGAAAAACGTCATTCCAAAACGCTGGGAGCCGGGCGAAGCGCCGTGCATGTTGCCTCCATGAAAGCTGGAACTATAAAAGGTACGGAATCGGGCCTGCGGCGCTTGCGTCGGCGGCAGTCGGGGGGTTTCAGCTAGGCGGTGCGGTTTTCCGGCACGTACTCCGGACAAGGATTTGGCTCAACGTCGCACCGGCCGTACTCGGGGTGATAGATCAGTACCCCGCCGATGACGATGGGTGGAATCCTCACGGGGGGGTAGAGGTTCTTCGTGGCCCAATGGGACACCGGCTCCATCGCGGGGATGAGCATGGACACGAACTCGCCGTCCTCGTTGACGACTGCGGAGGGGTCGGGCACGATCTTCTGCGCCGTCCACAAGCCCGTCAAGGCGAGGGACGCGGCAAGGAACCACACGAAGACCTGGCGCGGCTTGTATGGCACCCATTGCACGCGCGAGGCGATGCCGATGACGATAATGGGCGCCATCAGGAGGACGAGTACGAAGATGTAGTAGTTGCGCGCGTATTGACTGAAGGTCCCGCCAGATGCGCCTAGGAAGTTCGCGCCCAAGTTTGTGAGGACCGCCATGAACGCCACGGAGACCAACAGCAGGATCCCCGCGCGCTTCATCAGCGTACGGTAGGCGGCGCCATCGATTCTGGCCATCGGACCCGACAAGGCGTCGGCTGCAAGGACTGCGAGCGCCGGGATGACGTGCACATAGAGGCGCATGTCGTAGCCGGTCCCTTGGAGCACCGCCGTGTTGGTGTACAGGATGGTTTGCGTCGCCATGATGCCGGCCGCCAGCGTCGATCCGCCCCAGATTCGAGCGTTTACGACGGAACCGTTCTGGGGTTCATCGCTTGCGGCGCGCGGGGCGTTCGGCTTGGTCGCCGTGCTGTCACGTTTGGCGTTCGTCGCAAGGATCCAGATGCCGACGGCCGCCGCCGCGAGGAAGGGCGACAAGAGGAACACGGGCACGGGGTTGCCTTCCGCTCCGGACCAGATGTAGCCCGACGCCAGGTTGTTGACGAAGTCCCCCGGACCGTCCCAATGCATGACGCTCAGGATGATGCTTGGAAGTTTCACCAGGGCATCGAAGAGGGAGGGCTGACTGACGTTCCCCGCGTCTCCCGTCTCGTTGCCCGTCTGTACCGACGCACCTGCACCCTCCGCGAAGTAGAACGAATACCACGGCGATCCCCACGTGAGCTGGTTTTCGATGAACATCGGGGTGAGGCCCAGAAGGAGGCCGCCCGCCATGATTCCCCAGCGGCGAGCCGTTGCGCGCCATTCATGGCGCCGCCGGATTGCGCCGGCCAGCTCCGCGAGCGCCAAGCCACCGACGAGGACGGCGCCGACGCCTTGCTGGACCCACGCGCAAATACCTGCGACGGCGCCGAGAAGCGCGATGCGTTGCCAAGCCGTGGCGCGGTCACGCAACCACATGGCGAGTGTGACGAGCAAGATCGTGAGCGTGTGGTACTTCTGCGAATCGGCCCAGAAGATGAGCGGGCCCAGCGCCGCCGCCAGCACGAGGATCGACGTCGCGTACGGGTTCTTCGTGCGGCGCTGCACCAAGTCCCACAGCAGCCAGGCGATGACGAGGAACAGCGCGATGTTCGTCCATTGCAGGGCCACCGGAGCCAATTGGTATGGAACGTCGGGGGCCGTGCCGCGGAATCCCATTCCGAGGAGGGCAAAGGTGGCAGCGCCGCCGGCTACCAGCAAGGCGCGACGCCGCCATGGCCCCGTCCAGGGCGGTGGGACACGGAAGAGGACCCAGGCCATGGACACGACGGCGAGGGAAGTCCAGACCCAGAGCGGCGCCACGAGGTCGAGCGCGTAAACGACGGCGGCCATCGGCAAGCCCACGACGTTCAGGGCCGTGCTGCCGAAGGCGTACGTCGTCGTGCGGGTTGGGATGGCAATCCCGCCGGGCACCCAGGGGACTTCGTAGTGCTGCGGCGGAATCTCCTCGATGAGAAGGTGGCCGTTCCGCAGGTTGTGGAAGGCCGTGTTCTGCTCCATCTCATCGTTCGTGCTCGGGCCGTAGGACGAGACGAGGACGATGGTAAGCGCGAGGCCCAGGAGGGTCGCCCGGCGCATGCGCGCAGCCAGAATCGCCTCCGGGGTGAGCATGGGTTTGGATGAAGGCGCAGGCGCGGCGGCGGATTCAGCATTCCCCGTCGGTTCCGCCACGGTTAGTCCAGCCTATCCCCGTAGAAAGACCATGCGAGAAGCGCGGCCTAGTCTGCGTTTCGTGAAACAACCAAGCGGCTTTCGTAACCAGCATAGAGCCGGCGGTACGGATGGTTGGAATCTGCCAGTTCCGCGACCGTGTAGTACCTGGCCCGACCGGGGCGCGCGCGCCGGTCGCCGTCTCGTAGAGCCTTGCTGGCGCGAATCATCGTTTGAGCGGTGAAGGGGTCGAGGACGACCTGCCGGCCAATGGCGCGGAACAGGACCAGGTCGAAAACGAGTAAGGCCGTCCGGTGGTTCGCGTCGGGCCAGATGTGCGTCCCAGCGGCAAGCGCCATGAAGTGAGACCAGGCAGCCGCGACATCCGATTCAGGAAACGGGGCGACCGCCTCAAGGATGCGTCGAATCCGACGGCCGGAGACGTTGCTGATCCGTTGCTCAGTCTCGCGTGATACCGCAATTCCAAAGGCGCCTGACCGGAGATAGGCGCCGCCCGCGTCATGAAAGAGACGAAGGTGCAGGGCACGAACCTCGTCTGAAGCGACGAAATCAGCGATTCGAATCAATCGACTTGACCCATGGCCTGGAGCAGGTCGCCGTGCTTAGCCTTGAATGCCTCGTAGAACTCTTTCACGGAGATTACCGCGGGAGCTGCGCTTTCTTTGGAAGGCGGCGGAATCGAGGTCATGCGTCCAGCTTGGGCTCGCGTGATTATAACGGTTTTGTTGGCCATGCGACCACCAAGCCAGCCAAGTCCTTCGAGTGCTTGCGCCTTGCGGACAGTCCAGCGAAAGTGATCCGGGTCCTTCCGACGAGCCCGCCGAAAACGCCGGCGAAATCAGACCGAACGGGACTGAAAGCAAACGCAAGGATTCGAGGTGTTCTGCCTTGGCTCAACCGCGAGGCTTTCCCAGAATGCTTCGAACCTTGTCCACGGTTTGGCGAGCCCAGACCAACCATACGCGCACTTCGTCCGGATTCGGCTGGAAGAAGGCTTCGTAGTCGGCCGATTCCCGCGCCTCCATGACGGTGACAATTCGTTTTAATTCCTGCACGGAAAGGCCGCTCGGTCCAGACCAGTGGAGCCGCAGTTGGTTCAGGAACCCACGGTGCGTCTTGGTCGTGATGTCGCTCGCCGCGAGGAGAGCTTGGCCGGCGTGGAACATTGCGTAGTACGTAAGGCTGGGAGCATCCATGATGAAGCCGCGATCCACAAGGAGTTGCGCGGCCACCAACTTGTCGTCGGCGACGGCGAGTTGTAGGTCGGCTTCATCCTGCAAGAGCCAAACCCTCGCGCTGGACATTGCGGTAGAATCTGGTCGAGATGGATTCAAGGCGTTCGCGATGGGCCGGGTCAACGTGGTGCGTCGATATTAAAATTCCACTTTCGATAAAAATATCGGTGGTGAGCTTGGAAAGCACGGCGCGCGCCGCGCTCTCATCATCATTCCATTCCACCAACAGGTCGACGTCGCTTTCCGGGCCCATCTCGCCGCGCGCCGCGCTCCCATAGAGGACTATACGGCGTAGCTGCGCGTGGATCATCGCCTCGCGTAGGAAACGCTGCAGGGCCGCTTTGACGCCCGCCTCCACGTTGAGCTCCGCGACCGTAGTGCTCCTCATTGCTCGACAATCGCGTCGCTAGCGTTTCAAGCTTGCCCAGGCGGTGGCTCATGCCGTGATCTCAACGGTCTCCGTCGACGAGCCGGTTGCCCACTGCTTCGGCTCCGCCTTAACCCGCTCCACTCCGGCATACAAGCGATCCGAAATGACATCCAAGATGTTCCGCATGGCCTCTTCCCGGGACTCGCCAAACGTGTGGCAACCCTGGAAGTCAAGGCAGTCCACATACCAGAGGCCGTCGTCCTCCTGGGCAATCTTGATGCGAAACTTGAGGTTCACGGCAAGGCAAGCATGACCTCGACGCCGAAAAACGTTCCCGTAGGGTCCAATGGACCAAAGAAAACAGGAAGGAAAAGGAGAGGGCGAGGGAAGATGGGTTACCGCTCTAGAAGTCGGTAAGGTTGCGCGCTACGCGCGCAACCTTCCCTGGGGAAGACCATAGTCTTATGACTTAGAAATGCCCAATGCAGGCCGTGGACGGCCCCAAGGGATTCCCGCTCCCCGACCCGGAAGACTCAGAGTGGATGGCTGAACTCGCCGCCATCATCGTCCGGTTCCGCGATTAGGCTTCAACTGGATATCCGCCAAGTAGCGACGGCTCGCTTCGAAATGTTCCGCCTTTGCTCGGGAGGGGTCCGGAGAATGTTCCTGTTCAGGGATGAGCCGCTTGCTTTCGCGAAGGTATTCGTCCGTGCGTCGAACGTGGACAGCGGGGTCGATGCGTGGAATTCCCAGGCCCGGCATGAGGCCGTGAATGAGCAAGAGCGTTGACCGGTGGTTGGTGTTGGGAAATCCCTGCGCCCAGATGAGTTCGTGGAGCAGACGTGCGAGCCGGGCGTTGCCGTCGGCGTTCTCGCCCAAGGACGAGGCGATTGCGGCGAGGCATTTCTCCGGCTCAAACGGCTTGTACATCTCGACCTTGATGTTCTGCCGCTTGGCTTCAGCCAAGATTTGTTCGTGACATTTCAGAAGAAGGTCGTAGATGCGAAGAGCTTCAGTCGTTCCTCCGTCACGGCGAATCTCAAGGTCGCCAGCGCGGATGCGTGATTCGATACTGGCAGCCCGTAGGACGCGTTCGATCACTTTCTGCTGCAAGGGATGAACCTGTGCCAGGAACAATCGCCATTCTTCCACGGCGGGCGCAGAGAATCGCGGGCAATAAAGGCAAGGCGGGAAGGAAAAACCAAAGAAAACAGGAAGGAAAAGGAGAGGGAGAGGGAAGAGGATTACCTGAACGATGTCAGGTCAAGCGCTTAGCGTTTGACCTTACAGCTTCCGGCGAACGAGGATCAACGCAGCGCCGAGGGCCGCGACCAGGGCCACCAGCTCGAAGCCGGGGGTCTTGGTCTTGGTCGTCGTCGCGCCGGGGTCGCTGCCCGAGGTCGTCGTGGTCGTCGTCGCGGTCGAGGTCGAGGTCGTCGTCGGGCCGGTCGTCGTCGGGCCAGTCGTCGTCGGGCCAGTCGTCGTCGGGCCAGTCGTCGTCGGGCCACCCTGGTTGGGGTTGGCGATGAGCGCCGGGCCGCCGAGGCGGATGCTGTTCAACTGGAACAGCGAACCAGGCGCGACGAGGGGCGCCGTGGGCAACAGGTATGCGCTGTCACCGGTGGTGAAAGCGGCGCCCGTGCTCAGGTCGGCGTCGTACCAGGCCAGGCTGAACGCGCCAACCGTTGCGATACCGAAGGCCGTCAAGTCGGCGTCGCCTGCGAAGACCAGCGAGCCCGCGGCCTTAGAGCCGTGGGCGGCGCCGGTCGCCGTGAGGCGCACGCACCAGACCGCCGTGCCCGTCGAGGCGTGCAGGGTCGCGGACTCACAGACATAGACGTAGTCGCCTGAGTCATAGCGGCCGTTGTTGTTGACGTCGGCAAAGAGCATCGCCGCCGGTGATACCGACGCCGTAACCGCTCCCTTCTCGACCGTGTCGGCATCCGTGATTAGCGTGCCAGCGGCTTTGCCCTGGCAAGCCGTCAGGCGGATGTCGAAGTTGGCGGCCGGGACACCGACAGCGCCAGTCTCGAGGATGAAGCAGTTGTCGCTAACGTCGCCCACAACCCCCAAATCGAGGGTGAGGACGCTGACGGTGGCGCTTGCCGCTCCCGTGACGACGATGTGGTCGCGGTCGCCTTGCTTGGTCTGGGTTCCGTAGGCGCCAGCATCGTTACCGCTGGTGATGCGGACCGAGTTAATCGGGAAGAGCGCGCTCGTCCCAATCGTTCCCGGAGCCAGGTAGGCGTTGTCGCCGGACGTGAAGGCACCCAAGGCGCTCAAGTCGGCGTCGAACCAGGCAATGCGAACGCCGCTCAGTCCGAGTGGCGAAGCGCTGGTGCCGTAGTTGATGAAGTCGGCGTCGCCTGCAAAGACGATGGTGCCGGCAGCCTTGGCGCCCGCAGCGGTCACACGGACCGTGTAGTGGTTCGTGCCCCCGCCCGAGACATCGGGCGTCAAGAGGCCGGTCGCAGCGATGCCGCCGGTCTCATCAACGACGACGTAGAGGTAGTCCCCTGCGTCGTAGCGGCCGTTGTTGTTTACATCGGCGAAGCGGACCGAGGCAGCCGTGCTGCCGACCGCAATGCCGGCTCCCTTCTCAACAGTGTCAGCGTCCGTAATCAACGTCCCGGCGGCCTTGCCTTGGCATGGCGTGCCGCGGATGTCGAAGTTGTTGACCGTCGCGGCGGTCGTGTCGATGTTGAACAGGATGCAGTCGTCATTGATGTCATTGGTGACACCCAGGTTCAACCGCAGGAGACCGTTGGTCTGCATCAGGTTCACGGCGGCGGCCGTGCTGGTCGTCGGGATGTGGTCGCTGTTGCCGAGAACAACCTGCGATCCGAACGCGCCGGCGACGTTGCCCGTCGAGGCACGAACCGAGTTCAGGGTGAACAGGCTGCCAGCGAGCGCACCGGCGCTGACGGGCAGGATGTAGGCATTGTCGCCAGACGTGAATGCAGCGCCTGCGCTCAGGTCAGCGTCGAACCAGGCCAGGCTCGTGGCCAAGGTCGCAGCTGCGCCGTACGAGACCAGATCTGCGTCGCCTGCGTACACGAGGCTGCCAGGGGCCTTGCCCGAGCAGCCCGTCAAGCGGACCGTCCAGGTGCCGGTTGCCGAACTGGCAACGATACCCGGGGTCGCGGTCGAGCGGATGAAGACGCAGTCGCCTGCATCGTAGCGGCCGTTGTTGTTGACGTCAGCAAACCGGAAGCTCGCTCCGGCGACGGTGGCAGGGGCGCTGCCCTTTTCGACCGTGTCGGCATCCGTAATGAGGGTGCCGGACGCCTTGCCCTGGCAGGGCGTTAGGCGCAGGTCGAAGTTCTGCACGCCGGCAGCGGCCACGATGGCCGTGTCGATGAACAGGCAGTTGTCGCTGACATCGGTGGCAACACCGAGGTCGGATTCTTTCACGCTTACGGCGATGGACGCCGCGCCGGTGGTCGGAATGTGATCCGCGTCACCGAGCTTGACCTGGGAGCCGAATACGGCACCCGTCTGGGCCACCGTCGTAGGGACGGCGACTGCCAGAAGGGCGACGACAACGGCAACCAGGAGCTTGTTTTGGTTGTTCATGTGTGTGTCTCCTTGTGTGGTCCATAGCTGCTTGCAGGGCCGGGTCATCACCGATGGCGACAGCCGGTGCTTGCTCTGGGCGCATGGCCCAGGCTTGGACTCAGGCATCGCCTAGACCACTGACCTATATAAACGACATAGTTTGAAAGTCGAATATTGCCTGATTGGAGTAGAAGAAAGGGTCGCGATAGAATCCCCAACAGGGTTGCCTGGCTCTCGTAGGTCTGCTACCAAGGGATGGGGCGGATCTGCCGATACCGAAAGTTTGGCTGAACATATTCGGGGGGCGTTACCGGTGGTGCAGGGCCGATTCAAACGGCGACCAAGTGGCGGCGGGGCGGCGGAATCCGCTGACCACGCTCCCTAGCGACCTGGAGCCAGAGACCCACAGCGACTTGTGCCTCGGCGGCAGCTTCCTGCGGCGAATCGCCGTGCGCCATGCAGCCCGGCAAGTCGGGGACCGTGACGACGAAGGCGTTGTCCTCGTCGCTCCACTGGATGATGACGGAGTATGGCTGAGGTGCTGAACGCGTCATTTTCTCTCCTAGGCGGGGACGACGTGGCGGCTCGGCGGTGGAATCGCTTGTCCTGCGGCTCGCGCGGCTTCGAGCCACATCTGAATGACAGCCTCCGCGTTGCGTGCGGCCGCTTCGCGCGTCGGACCATCCGCGAAGCAGCCTGGAAGGTCCGGGACCAGAACGATGAACGCTCGATCGTCATCGCTCCATTCCATGATGGTTGGGTAGTGGGAATCCATGTTAGAGCCTCAGCCGGTTTTGTGCAAGAAACTTTCGGACTTGTCGGACTTGGTAGGGCTTGCATCTTGAACCTTGAGGTTGAAGGTTCAGTACGCCAGGGGTTGCTTTCCTGGTGAAGATATGGTGGCTGCCCTTAATGCGCTCTTCAAACCCGATTCGGACCAGATATTGGCGCATCTGTATGAATCGTAGACCTGAATCGCGCTGCCCGGAGAACAAATCCTCCTCGAACGATCGCAGGCCCACTCGACTGCTGACGGTCGCTGGCAGGATGAGGGGGCTCGTTCAGGCCCTGGCCTGTCCGGAAGCGCAGGAACCCGCCATGAACACATGAATGGTTGTTCATGTTTGTGAGCCGGTTGTGTGCAAAAGACTTGCAGACTTGTAGGCGGCACACCGACACCTCGCCCGCTAGGCCGAAAACGTGCTAGGTCGGCTTGGCGTAGGCGGCTTTGATGACGTCCTTGTCGAAGGTGATGGGGTCCTGCTTATCGGTGCTCCAGCGGAACTCCGCGACGATGGCGTCCGTGAAGCTCAGCGTGCGGTTCGCGAGATAGCGCTGCGTCGCGTCGCCGTGATCGACGTCGACGCTAAGTTGCACGCGGGGCTGTGCCATGAACGACTGGAGCGCCTCGCGCGCGATTTGGTTGCCGTCGAGGCCGTGCTTGTTGGCTTGGCGGCGCAGAACGGTTGTGAACTCCGTGACGACGCTGGGATGGACGTAGACCTGGCTGGCCGCTTCGAACTTTCGTCGTGCCTCGCGATGGTTGGGGTGGCTGGAGGTGTGCAGGGCCACCACGGCGTCCGCGTCGATTGCTGGCATCTAATCTTCCTCATCAAGCACGTCACGCGTCGGCTTGTAGGGGAAGTCCCAAACGCGGAGCTTGCTTGCGTCGTTGAGCTTGGCCTCGAACTGGATGGTGACGTGCAGTGGCATGCCGGGCTGCAGCCCAAGTTGTTCCGTGACTGCCTTGGGCACGACGATGCCGTAGCTGTTGCCCCACACTTTGAGTTGGGTGTCGATGGAAGCTTCCAAGTTAATCGCCGTCTAACTGATTGGCTATACCAGTAGTTAAACGTTGACTAACTAAGAACCTCTCGTTGCCTCCGGTTCGGTGCGCGTCATGATGGTTGGGTAGTGGGAATCCATGTTAGAGCCTCAGGCTGATGGAAATCCTCTAGGCCGAAGTCAGTAGGCGCCGGGTCGGCTTAGGAATGGGGTCGCCTGCCTCGGCCGAGACATCCAGCCACAACTGGATGGCCGCTTGCGCCTCCCTTGCTGCGGCCTCAGGTGTAGGCCCGTCCGCCATGCATCCGGGCAAGTCCGGCACGGTCACGATGAAGGTCTGATCCTCATCGCTCCATTGGATGACAATCGGGTAGTGGCTTGCAATTGGAACTGTGGGCATCATGGTAGTCTCAGTCCTTTCTCGCGAAGAACTTTGCGGGCTTCGCGCACTTGGTACGGCTTGCAGGCACTCCCCCGGGGCTGAAGGGACAGGAGTGTCCCGTCATGGAACCGAAACACGTGGTGGCTTCCTCGGATGGTTTCTACCCATCCCAGTCTTGTCAGATAGTGTCGCATCGTTGCAAAGCGCAGGTTCTGGTCGCGCCTGCCTCCGAACAAGTCCTCCTCGAACGCGCGCAGGCCCACGCGCCAACCATACCAAGGCAGAAGTTGGCAGCCGTCGGACACACCTTGGCCTGCACGAGCGGATGCGCGGCTTGAGCCGCAATCTGATAGAAATCTTCTAGGCCGACGTTAGAAGGTGCCGGGTCGGCTTCGGAATGGGGTCGCCTGTCAACGCGGGAGTCATTTCCGTTAAGCAATGGTGGTTGCCAAAATCGCGCGCTTGGACTACTGGCCCGGTATCCATCCGGTTCCGACGTCGGGATTGTTGACACGGATCCAGTGGGCGAAGAGGGGATCCACGAAGGCGTTGTCCTCGCCGAGGATTTCGGCATGGAACAGGGCCTGGGTGGCTTTGCGGGCACTGCTTGCGCCCCTGAGCTCGAAGTGCGTGAGGAACTTCGACCCGAACACGCTCTTCGGTTGAGCAATGGCCAAGGCGATTGCGACAGTCTTCTGGTACGGCGTCAAATCGCCCAGGATGCGTTCGAAGCCTCGGCCGTGGGTGACCAATTCGCGTTGGATGGCCGACTCGATGCTGGCGATTCCGTAGCCTTTGCCGCCGCGACGGGCCTCTTCGACGATGCCAACTAGGCGCTGCGTGTTGCCACGCGTGACGCGCGTCAGAAGCTGGCGCGCCGGCGGCGGGACCTCTTGCCCGACCTTCTTGGCCCAGTCGTCCATCGCGTGGTCGACGTCGATGGGGCCAAGAGGAAACTCTGTTAGTTGTCGCCAGAATGGATTCTTGTGCTTCGTGAGGCCCAGAAGAACGCTTGCTTGGCTTCCACACACAAGGTAGGAGACGTCGCTCTGCGATTGGGCGTGGCCTCGTAGTTTGGGTACTGCATCGGGCATGCTCAGCATGACGACTTGGAATTCATCCAGGACCAGGACGACGTGGCGGCCGCTAGCCTTGGCAATGCGTGTCGCGAACTCGAGGGCGTCCTCAAGGGGCTTGGCTTGCGCACTGCCGCGGCGCAAATTGATGCGAACGCCATCACCGAACTCGACGCCGACTTCCAGGCGCCGTGCGGACTCCTTAGCCCAAGCGCCAAACCGTTCCAACTTGGCCAGCCCCGAATCCGCAATGGCGCGCAGGATCTGCTGCGATAATCCATCGACGCTGGTGGCAAATGTGCAGTCGACGTTCAGGAATGTCGTGCTGGGAAGGTCGTGCTCGATGCGGGCAATCAGACTGGTCTTGCCGAAGCGGCGCGGCCCGTACACCAGGAGGTTCTCCTTGCGTTTGACCAGGGCCTTGAGTCGGACGCGTTCCTCCTTACGGTCGAGGAAGTCGTGCGGGGCAACGATGCGCTTCGAGTCGGGCATGACACCTAATAGTATGACGCCAAATGGTATAACGCTAACTGGTGCAGTGCTGAACCGAAAGAGGCGTAATTTTCGTTAAGCCAATCCGTTTTGGCTGCCGTCGGACACACCTTGGCCTGCCCTAATCGGCTACGCGCATCCTTCTGAAGTGGTCCACGGCACGAGGCCCAGCAAATCGCCCACCTCTGATGGATCCGCCGTCCCCGCCGCCAAGTCCCACGCCCGGTAAAGCGTCAAGGCCGCGAAACACAGCAGTGCAACGGCCACCGCGATGCCGAACCCGCGCGCATCATCTGCCAATTCCCGTACGCCACCGGCGAGGGCCATGGCGAACAGGGGCAGCCACAAGAGCGGCCATGGTGCGGTCACCGCGAACAAGAGGATCCAGATGCCACGGCTAAGCGCCGGGTGCAGGGGTGTGAGGAGCCGGAGTTGGATGCGACTCGGAAGGCGCGCCATGCGGAAGCGGGCGACTGCCACGCCGATGCCGCCGAAGGCGAGGAAAAGCAACGCGCCCATTCCTGCCAGCCAGGTCGCGGGATTGTGCAGCGCGTGGGTCGTTGGGCCGAGTCGAAGGGTTGCGCTGAGAGTGAGGGCATCCCAGCGCCCGATCATCAAGCACCCTTGAATCGTCTCGAGGCCGCCATGCCCCAGCAGGTGGACGACGGCGCCAAGCAACGGGACCGCCACGACTTGGATGGCCGTGCTGGCAAGGTGCCGTGGCGCCGCGTAGATGTGGCCCCGCACCAGCAAGAGAATCGCCAACGGAATGCACCACAGGAGTGCGATGGGGTCAAGGACGGCCGCCGCCGCGAGGGCAAGCCCGGAAATCCAGTGGAACAGGGGTATGGCGCTGCAAGCCCCCGCCAAGGCAATCATTGCAAGCGAGAACAGAAGCAGGTGAGGTACGGCCGTATGGCCGAAGGCCAACAATGCCGGGTCAAGCGCCACCAAGCCGGCTGCGAGCAAGCCTGCGGGTCCGGAGTGCAAGAGGCGTCGCGCCGCCCATCCGGTAGCCGCGATCGCGACGCCAAAGGCCGCAGCGCTCACCGACCGCGCGGTGTCAATACTAAGGCCGTACGACCCGGCGGCTTCGGCGGGGGTTTCCTCCTGGGCTACGCCCAACCTGTAGGCAACGACGACGGCGGCGCCGGCGAGGACGAGTAGGGCGACAAAAAAGAGACCATTCGGTCGCCCCGGACCCACCCGTTCTTGAGCAATCGCGGAAGTGGCGGGAGGTGCGCGCAGCAGGCCACCTGCCGATTCCCAGTCTGAGAAAGGCTCCTGCGTCACCCGGAACCTCGCACGCGGCCGTTGCCTTGAAAGGTTGCTTTTTGAAGAACGGAATGGTTTGCGGGCCCTGATTGCCGATGGAGATTGGCCCTGGCCGTCCAGGGCTGGTCAAACAAAAGAGGGAAGAGCCCCTGGAGACCCTCCCTATAACAGGGGCCGGAAAGCGGGCGAAAGACTTAAGTGTTTATGCGTCTGACCAAGGATTGCACAATAGCGGAAGGCGCTTTAAGCCGCAGGCGCCGCGCAGGACGTGATTTTATGGCCGACGAAAAACGCAAGCAGCAGAAGGTCGAGGAGATCACGACCTGCCCTGAGTGCGGCTCCGACCACATCCAATCCGACTATGAGCGTGGCGAGATGGTTTGCGAGACGTGCGGCCTCGTCTTGGACGACGCCTTCATCGACCAAGGCCCGGAATGGCGTGCCTTCGACTCCGAGCAACGGGAGAAGCGGGCCCGTGTGGGAGCCCCCATGACGTACACGATCCACGACAAGGGTCTCTCGACGATGATTGGGTGGAAGAACAAGGACTCGTACGGTAAGTCCATTCCGACGCGTAACCGGGCGCAGCTCTACCGCCTGCGCAAGTGGCAGCGCCGCATCCGCGTCTCCAACGCGACCGAGCGCAACCTCGCGTTTGCCCTCAGCGAACTGGACCGCATGGCCTCCGGCATGGGCTTACCCCGCAACGTCCGCGAGACCGCCGCCATGGTTTACCGCCGCGCCGTCACGAAGAACCTCATCCGCGGCCGTAGCATCGAAGGCGTCGTCGCCGCGTCGCTGTACGCAGCATGCCGCCAATGCGACGTTCCGCGCACACTGGACGAGATTGCCGATGCGTCCCGCGTATCCCGCAAGGAAATCGGGCGCACGTACCGCTTCATCGCCCGCGAACTGAAACTCAAACTCATGCCGACGGCGCCGCAGGACTACATCCCGCGCTTCTGCTCGGAACTCAAGCTGTCGGGCGACGTCCAGACGAAGACCGTTGACATCCTGAAGCAGGCCGCCGACCGGGAACTCACCTCAGGGCGTGGCCCGACTGGTGTGGCTGCGGCAGCCATCTACATCGCGAGCATCCTGTCCGGCGAACGCCGCACCCAGCGCGAAGTGGCGGAAGTCGCAGGCGTGACGGAAGTCACGATCCGCAACCGCTACAAGGAACTCGCCGAACGCCTCGACATCGATATCGTTCTCTGAACCAAACCTATCCATAGTGGGCGTCCGGCCTACACAACGGTCCAGCGCCAGCCCGACGCCGGAGCCAGCACAGGGCACATCAGCATCATCCATCATCCCGGAACGCGGGGAAAGGACAGACGCAACATGACCACGCCAACCAAAAAGAAGACGCACAACGTCGAAGAAATCACCACCTGCCCGGAATGCGGCTCCAACCACATCCAGACGGATCACGGCCGCGGCGAGATGGTCTGCGAGACGTGCGGCCTCGTCTTGGACGACGCCTTCATCGACCAGGGCCCGGAATGGCGTGCCTTCGACTCCGAGCAACGCGAGAAGCGCGCACGCACCGGCGCCCCGATGACGAACATGATTCACGACAAGGGTCTCTCGACGATGATTGGGTGGAAGAACAAGGACTCGTACGGCAAGTCCATCCCGACGCGTAACCGGGCACAGCTCTACCGCCTGCGCAAGTGGCAGCGCCGCATCCGCGTCTCCAACGCGACCGAGCGCAACCTCGCGTTTGCCCTCAGCGAACTGGACCGCATGGCCTCCGGCATGGGCTTACCCCGCAACGTCCGCGAGACCGCCGCCATGGTTTACCGCCGCGCCGTCACGAAGAACCTCATCCGCGGCCGTAGCATCGAAGGCGTCGTCGCCGCGTCGCTGTACGCAGCATGCCGCCAATGCGACGTTCCGCGCACACTGGACGAGATTGCCGATGCGTCCCGCGTATCCCGCAAGGAAATCGGGCGCACGTACCGCTTCATCGCCCGCGAACTGAAACTCAAACTCATGCCGACGGCGCCGCAGGACTACATCCCGCGTTTCTGCTCGGAATTGAAGTTGTCGAGCGCAGTCCAATCGAAGACCGCGGGCATCCTGAAGCAAGCCTCCGACCGTGAACTTACGAGCGGACGCGGCCCGACGGGCATCGCGGCGGCAGCCATCTACATCGCGAGCATCCTGTCCGGCGAACGCCGGACCCAGCGGGAGGTGGCCGAGGTGGCAGGAGTCACGGAAGTCACGATTCGGAACCGCTACAAGGAACTCGCTGAGCGGTTGGACATCGATATCGTCCTCTGAGGCTGCCTCGAATGAGCCGGACGACCCGGCCGCCCCTTATCCCCTTCATCCTAGCCTTGGCGCTCGCTGGGTGTACGGGCGGTGCAGGGTTGGCCTGACCACGTCGTCCTCTTGTGAGTCACCGGGGTGTGAGTCGGCGCGCCAGGCCGCAGCCGCCTTCAGTCGCCAGCGGGCGGCCCGGCCCCAACCTTGAATTCCAGCGCCGTGCGCAACCAGACCGTGAGGTCCACCCGCCCCGTCGTGGCGCCAGGCGCCGACGAGGCAGCGTAGCCCCAAGTCTCCGCCTCGGCCGGGGCGGTGGCGAGGACGCCGCCATGGTTGTCCGTGAGCGGACAGGCGCCGCTCGTCTCGTATCCTTGATCGGCCGCGCCTTGATTCAAAGGACCGAAGGCTATGGCAATGGCTCCCTGCGTGCACGTCAGGTTGGCAATCATGTAGACGTCCGTAATCGTCGTCGGAACCTCGACGTTCAAGGCCCGACCGGTGGGGAACGGCCCATGCTCTTCGACGGCGACGACGAGATTCCATCGCACCAATGTCCCGGCAAAACCGGTCCCGCTGGATTGCAGCGTCGATTTGAACTGCTCCGCTCCATCTGCGTTGTAGAACGTCCATTGCGTGACCCAACGCGTGGCGTTGTCATAGGTGTAGCTCGCGTAGGGGCCGGTGGCGCTGTCCGCCTTTAGGTGGAACTTCCCGTCGCCTAGGTCGTGCGCCTGGATCGTTACGTCGACGCCGTCCCACTTCGTCGTCCAGTTCGCAAGGTCGGTAAGGGGCCACTGGAAGAACTGCACACGCTGCGCCCCTTGTGACCCCGCCAAGTCTGACTTGCGTTGCGGGCCAAGGTTACTGATGTCGAAGCGCTCGTCGAAGAAGGCCATGTCGCGGTTGTCCGTGTCGATGATCCAGTCCTGCGCCGTGTCGCCCGCGACGGCGAGCGTGAAGCCGCCGCCTTCGATGCCATCGCTTGAGTAGGTCCACCAGTCGCCGATTTGCCATGCGGGCAAGGCAAGGCCGGTGACCGGTTCGCGGTCCGGGTCGGAGCCGTCGTCGTCGCGCGTCGAGGCTTTCTTGCCGAAACATCCGGACAAAGTTAGGCAGAAAAGCAGGCCGATGACAAGGACGCGCCTAGCCGGGGTCACATGTCCCCGAATACGTCCGCCATCTTGCCCTTTGCGGCGCGGGGCGAGGCGCCCCGATGGGACGCGCGAACGGGAATTCACAAGGCTTCGGGTGCTGGCACGGGAATGGTCGTGAGGGTACGTTCCCACACCGTCAGCGCATACGTGCCCACCGACTGGGGTGCCCCCGCAGACAGCGCGCCCCAAGTTTCGTCCGTGGTTCCCTTGTCGGCCAAGACGCGGGACTCGGTGAAAGTCGCGGGACACGGGCCCTCCCAATTGCCTCCCATCGCAGTGCTTTGACCCTGGACGACGCCGGTAGCGAGTGCATAGGCGCCCGCCGTGCACGTAACGGACACTTGCACGAATACGTCCGTGACAGAGCCCGCCACCGGGAACGTGACGGCCTGCGGGGTGGCGTCGATGGGCCCACTCCAGGCAATGGGCGTGTCCAGGGAATAGCGCACGACGAGGCCCGTGTAATTATACCCGAATTCCTTGAGTTTCAAGGAGAAGGAAATGGCCCCGTCGGCGTCGTGGCGGTTCACCTCGCCCAACCACTCGGCCTTGGGGTCGTAACTGTACGAATAGAACAGACCAGTTGCGTTACGCGCCTCGAAATGATGGACGCCTTTCCCGTCGGGTCCAAGGTTGTGCATGGTGACGGCCTGGCCATCCCAACGCGTGGTCCAGTTGTCGTGCGGCGTCAGAGGCCATTTGAAAAATTCGACGCGGTCGGCCCCCTGCGACCCTGCAAGGTCCGACTTGCGTACCGGTCCAAGCCGACTGATGTCGCTGCGGGCGTCTGCGAACGCCGTCTCTGGATTGGAGGTGTCGAGAATCCAATCGCCACTCATCTCGCCGGAGATCACGTAATCGGTCTGGGTGGCTTCCGACTCATAAATCCAGTAGTCGCGCAAGGCCCACTGCGGAGCGTTCACGGCCTGCGCTTCCGGTCCCGTGGACGAGGACGGCTCGTAGCCCGACTCATCGCCCTTCTTTCCTGCACAGCCGGCCATGACGAGGGCCGCCACAAGCAGGAACGCCGTCAGGCCACGCACGATGGGGACGAGAGCGGCCGGGGATTTGCCCCTTGTGGGTCCAGCATCGCTGCGCTGGCTCCAAAACGCACCAGGGGGCGCCAAATCTGTGGCCCGGTGACGGATCAGGGCGATTTCGTGGCAAACGTCAGGGTAGGCGTCTCGCTTTAGTAATCGACATGCGTTAGTTGACCACACTTAGGGGGACCGCTGGCAGTTGTTCGAGACGATGCCCAAGATCGGGATTACGGGGTTGCCAAACGTGGGCAAGACCGCGACGCTCGCCGCCATTTGCCGCAAACTGGAGCGCGATGACTTCATCGTGGGTGGCATGATCACGAGGGCCTACCGCCCTCCGCCCGGCGACGTCCGCGTCGGATTCTACGTCGAAGATTGGCGCAGCGGCGAAAAAGAGGTCTTTGCCTCGAAGGAATTCAAGACCAAGTACAAGGCGGAGACCGACGACGGCGACTACTTCGTCGAACTCGACCCCCTCGACCGCATCGGCGTGAAAGCGGTGCAACAATCCATCGACGACGAGGAAGTTGACATCATCATCATCGACGAGGTCGGCAAGATGGAGATGCACTCGGAGAAGTTCAACGACGTCGTCAAGAAGGCGCTCGACTGCCCGAAGCCCGTCATCATGACGCTGCACAAGAAGTCGCGCAACCCGCTGCTGCAGGACTTGCGCCGCCGCGACGACGTACGCATCCTCGAGGTCACGCCGGTCAACAAGAACCTGCTCCCCTACAAGATCGAGAAGCTGATGAAGGACCA
>CAZXUC010000002.1:0-170376 GCA_964643795.1 uncultured Halobacteriales archaeon
GTTTTTCCTTCTGCGCCTGTCGAATACGCGGACAGGCTCCGCGAAATCCGCGGTTCGTCCGGGCGAGGTGGTGTCGAACATACCGCGCATCCAAACGAAAGGGGTTTAGGCCGTCGCACGCGAATGGCGGGTCGTGGACCTTGACTCCGTCACGCAAGTCGACCGCGCGACCTGGCGCCGGTACCTCTTCTACATCGACCTCGTCGTCATCGCCATCTTCGCCATCGCGCTCATCCTGCTCGTGCGCCACTCCTTCGTCGGCGGGCAACTCTACGCCAACGGCGACTTCGACAGCTCCAGCGACGCCATGTGGTTGGTCGTGGGCGACACCGCGTTCCTTGTGGCGGCGCTCGGCTGGATCTTCTATCGGTTCTTCCGCAACCAGTACCTAGTGTTGACGCGACGGTTCTAGGCGTACGTGGCGCATAGGCATCGGCCAGGCATTTCCAGCGGATTTCCGCGCCGGAAGCGGAACGTCGCTTCGCGCCGTTCCGCTTAAGAGGAAGGCCCCTGTCGCGCAATCCTCGCCACCTGAACGTGTGGCGACCCGGAGAAAGGCGGGGACTAGGTTGCGGATTAGGCGCCCGCGTCATCGGCAAGTCTACAGGGCCGAGCCGAAATCCTGCATGTCTCGTCGGGGTCCGACGCAAGCTTCCGTCTTACGGTGAAACCTCGTCCTCCGAGGTCGGCGGTGGCGGGATGCCAGCCGGAAGGCGGGCCGATCGCCTTCGACGCGGGAACCGGGTCAGGCCCGGAAGGGAGCAGCCTTACCGTGAACGACCGACGTTTGGAGGGGTTCGGGGTGGAGAACAACGGAGGGTAACTCTTGCGCGGGTCCCGTCGAGGCTAGCAGAGGAGTCCCGGCCCTCTAAAGGGGCAACCGAAGACATTAGCGCGGGACGGGCTTGGATGCGCGGAAAAAGATGGAAATCCGCCAAACCATGGTTTCGCGACCGAAATCTCCGGGTTTTCCGTGAAGATGTCTCCGGTTCACGTGGACGGGTATCTGTCAACGTCGTTTCGGCAGCCCGCCTATCGAAAAGGGTATCAACCTCTTGCAGACTATAGGTGTCCCTCTACGGCGTGCTCCATGGCTAATCTCCGCTGCTCAAAGTGTGGGTCCGATGCAGGTTTTCTCATCGAAACGTCCGACCGTAAGACGATTGAGGTCAAGGGACGCCTGCCCCTCGAACGCATCATGAAGACCGTCCTCGTCACGTGCGTCTACTGCAACAATCGCTGGGACCACGCCCCCATGACCCTGAAGGACTCCTCCGTCGACGACGCCATGATTGCGCGCCGCAACGAAGGCGAGAACAAGATTCTGCCCAAGGCTGCGCCTTAGTGGCACTTCGTGGGTCTGAAAGCAAGCTGTCTCTAGCGTGAGCGCCGGATTGCGAGGATGACTGTCGCGTCATCCGGCCGGTCTTTCGCATCAACGCTAGCAAGCAGCCGTTGCACGGCGCTGCGCCCCTCGCTGACCGGCGACGCGAGCGCTGCACGCAAGTCCGCTAAATCGACGACTGCGTCGACTCCGTCTGTGCAGATGAGGAGCCTGTCACAACGCTCCACGTGGACTTCATGCCCCTTGCAACCCACCCAACCCAAGTTGTCCGTCAAATGTGTTGCATCCCGCTGGTCCTTCGGGGTCAAGTGCCGCAGCCGACCCAAGGAATCCAATGTGTAGGCGCCACCGTCGCCGACGCTCACGATCTCAGCAGACTTGAACTCAGGATGCAAAATCGCCATGATTGCTGTCGTCGCCCCGCCGGTTTGCGCGACGAGGCCGTTCAGATGATGCAAGGCAGCTAGTGCCGTGTCAGTTTGCTGCAACGCTTGCCCAGCGTGGTTTGCCGCCATTCGCGACGCTTCGAAAGCCCCCGGCAGTCCACCGACGCCGTCGAAGACTCCGAGAACGTGCGCCACGCCGCGACCGAGTTTGATTCCGCCGAGGATTGTGCGCGCGTCCTCCATGCGGTCGTGGTTGTGCCCCTTCGTCCCGGACGACCACACCGTCCAGCCATCCAACCGGAGTTCCTCGACTGAGAATTCGGCGGTGGCGCCCACGGATTTGGCCTGCCGTGTTGCCAAGAGATTTGGGCACATATTCGTTCGCTAGATGGCGACAGCGTTGGTTTCCGCCCTGCACCAGACCGTTCCGGAAAGCTTGACGGGGCCCGGCCAAGCATACGAGTCGCCGTCGAAGGAAGCGAAGATGTCTACCACACGGGCGAATCCGGTCGACGCGGAGCCGGGGACGTATTCAATCGTCTCGTTCGTGAAGACGTCTTGTGCCGTCGGTTGCAAGTAGCCCTTGATGACGAAACCCAGCGAACCAGAGCCGCAACCCTCGATGGCGCCATTGAACGTGACCGGCTTCTTCTCGAAGTTCGCGTGATCAGGGTGCGCAGGGTCCGGGGGGCTGTCGCTTGCAATCCCCATCGCCTCGCCCGTCAGGGTCCCGGTGAAGTTGATGCCGAACGAGAGGTAGGGATGGCAGTCGGGGGGCGTGCCGCACCAAACGGCTCCTCCGGTGGCGTAATCCTCGTAAATTCCCGTCACCGGGATCGCGATGATCTCGGTGGCCTCTTCGTGCGGATTGCCATGGTCACCGGGGCCGGCTGGGGCGACGGTGGATGCTTGGCTTGTGCACCCCGCCAGGGCGGCGACGGTCATGAGGGCAAGCGTCGTGATGGAGTGAATCTTCATCGATTCCGAGCAGACGCCCCTGCGCCATAACCCAGTCCAGCCAATTGACTGGCGGTCGACGTAAACTTGGCCACGGCCGCTCCGACCGGCTCTCGCGATTATCGGCATTCGCAATGTATGCCACGCCCCGCCAGCGTCGAAGCTGTAGGATGTGACGCGCGTCCAGTTCCAGGTCGACCCGTCATCGAGGCTGATACTGTGACTGATGTCGAGCAGTCGGTCAGAGGCAATGCATCACGCCGAGCATGTGGAAATTGAACCCTCGGGGGCCGACGTAGTCGTCGACTTTGCCCTGGACGTCCACGACGCCAGCCATGCCAGTCGATTGTGTACCCGGGATGAGCTCGACAGTGATCTGCCCGTGCACGCCCTGGGGAGTCGGGACACTTTCCACGTCGCCGCGGCCGATCACGCTGAATGAGCCCGAGCCGCATCCGGCGATGGTTCCCGTGAAGATGCCAGGCTCGTAGACGAACGACGCCTTCTCTGTTGTTTCGTTGAAGTAGTAGTAGGCGGCGTATGGCATTGTCCCGGTCCAGGTGCCACTGACCTCGAAGTTTCCGACATAGTGAAATCGAGCACATTCCGAGGGCGTGGCTGGATTGCAGACCGTGCCCGAAGGGGACATGGTCTGCATCAACCAGACATCGATTGGGACCTCCTTGGCTGTCACGTTGGCTGTCACGGGCGCCGTCACGTCGGGCACCTCGTTGGTGGCTGCCGGGTTGTCGGGCGCGGCGGGCCCGGGCGAGGCACAGCCGGAAAGCAGGGCGATCAAGAGTACGGGTAGGAGAGCGGTGCCGATTTGGGATCTCATGGACGCTGATGCAGTCCCCCGGGACTTAATGAACTCCAGCCAGGTGGCTGGCGGTCGGCGGAGGGCGTTCGATAGGCGAGGCAGGGGATCCGTCGACGGGAAAGCCTATTCTGGCACCGGGGGTCGGTCAGGACGGGGTCGAATGGCCAGCTTTGCTCTTGCGGTTGGCATCCTATCGATTCTCACAGCGGTATTCTGCTTCGTCATGGCCGGCGTCGTGCTCGTAGCCGCACCTTCACGCGCCACGAACCGTGCCTTGGCGGCCCTCCTTTTCATCAATGGATTCCAGACCCTGCCCGCGGTGTTCGGTACGTTCGTCGACGACCGCACGCTTGACTACTATGCCCTGTTCAGCCTGCCGGCGACGCTCCCAATCTACCTGGCCGTCTATCCGTGGTTCCTCGGGTGCGCTCTTGACACGCCATGGACACGATTTCTCCGCCGGCGCGTCGCCAAGATTCTTTTGGCGGAACTCATGGTGTTCGGAATCCTGCTTACGCTCGTGGTGCCGCGCCACACCTTGGCCGGTCCAGGAATCCACCATACCGACATAGGCTGGACCTGGGAGTCCGGACCGATTTTCGTGGGTATGCTCGCCCTCCTCATCCCGCTTTCAGCCTTCGGCATCATCGCAGCGGTCTCGGCACTGCGTCGCGCCCAGCCGGGGACACCGGCACGAAGGCAGGCCAAGGCGTACTTGTGGGCTTTCGCCACCCAGGACTTGGGCATCGTCGTCGTAACCGCCTACCTCCTCTATGACCCTACAGCGCTCATCCTCTGGAACGCCGGCACTGCCCTCGCGGTCCTCGCATCATCCGTCCTAATTGCCGCTGCGCTCCTGCGTACCCAGCTCTTCGACTTCGACCTGAAGCTGAAGATCGGCTTGACCAAGGGCACGGTGGCAGCGATTTTCCTCGGGACCTTTTTCGTCGTGGCCGCCATCGCCCAACAGTACCTGCAGCAATACGGCTTCATTGCGGGGGGGATTGCCGTCGGTTTCCTTCTTCTGGCGTTCGTTCCAATCCAACGCGCCGCCGCATCCATGGCTGATCGCGTGCTGCCCGGCGTCTCCGACGACACGGGGTACCTCATGCGAAAAAAAGTCGAAGTCTACCAAGTTGCACTGCACGATGCCATGCAACCTGGAGGCGGCCTGGAGCCGAGCCGAGCCGACACCCTTCGCAAGCTGCGGTCGAGCCTTGGACTCACGCAACGCGACCACGAAATGCTCCTCAGCGCCGCATTGGGGGAAGCCGCGACGCGCCGGATGGTCGCCGTCGTGCCAGGCGCCACGGTCCTGGGTAAATACCGGGTCGAACGCGAACTTGGTGCTGGTGGAGGGGGGCGGGCATTCCTTGCCCAGGACGTGCGGATGGACCGCAAGGTGGTCCTCAAGACGGTGTCTGGAGGCGACCCGTCGGCCGCCATGCGCGAAGCCCGCGCAGCCGCGGCGATCGAACACCCGAATGTGGTGCAGGTTTTCGACGTCGAAGATCTGGGGAAAGAAGCCCTCATCGTGATGGAACACGTCGACGGCGGCTCTCTCAAGGACCGCTTGTCCGCAAGCGGCGCCCTGTCCGACGCCGCGTTCGCCCGCGTGGCCAACGACGTCCTTGCCGCATTGGAGGCCGTCCACGCCGCGGACGCCATCCATCGCGACATCAAGCCTGGCAACATTCTCCTCACCCGCACCGGACGCGCCAAATTGTCCGATTTCGGGATCGCCCGATTGCCTGGCTACGAGGCGACGATGGGGCACTCGCAAAACGGCAGCATCCAGTACATGTCACCGGAGCAAGCACGCGGCAAACGCGTCACCCGATTGAGTGACTTGTACAGTTCCGCCGCAACGCTCTATGAAGCGCGCACCGGCCAGCCGCTTGTGGAGCCGATGCCGGACGAGAGCGCGCCCGAGATGCAGATGCGCATCGGCGCAGGGCGCACCTTCGACGAGAACTTGCAGCCGCCTGCGCTGCGCGCATGGTTCACCCGCGCCCTGGCCGCTTCGCCCGAGCGGCGATTTCAGAGCGCCCTGGAAATGCGCGAGGCGCTCGTCGCGGCGCTCGCGGTGCCGACTGCTTCGTAACGCGCGGCTTACGCAGCCGCCCCAGCGCCGACCGGCTCGATGACGGCCTTGCCAACAATCGAGAACGCCTGGTCCGGCGTAGCCGCCGCGCCGCCGACCGGGGTCCACGCCTGCGTCACGGGGTTCCAGGCACGGTAGTGGAACCAGTTGTCCTCGTTGACGCCGTAGTCGAGGTCGTTTGCTGTGATGACGAGCGGGGACGGGCCTTCCGCGGAACCGAGCATCGTGATGTTGCAACCGGTGCACTGGTCCATGATCATGAGGCCGAGGTGCAGCATCGCGGTCGCGGGAGTCGCAGCCGTCCAGGTCATCGTCAGTTCAATCGAACGCAGGCGCCCTTCGACCGGAGTGACAAGGTTCTCGGATTCGCCCGGCGCCAATTCATGGCCGTGGCAGTGGATCGGCGCGCAGGCAAAGACGCCCGTGCCAAGCGTTCCGTCGAACGCGAGATCGACTTCCACCCGGGAGGCAGGCGTTGGAGTCGTGTCGAGCGCAGCGTCCCCGGATGATGGAGGTGTCGCGCAGCCAGCCAAGCCAGAAGCAACCAAGAAAATGATTGGCACGATGTTGGCGCGCATCATGGAATCACGCCGCCCCGGTGGCGACCGCTGGTTCGACGACGCTCGTTCCGACGACAGAGAACGCTTGATCGGGCGTGACGTACGCTCCGCCCTGGGGAGTCCATTCATTGACTGCCGTGTTCCGGACGTAGGTGTGGAACCAATTCGAGTCGCCCACCCAGTAGTCCAGATTCTCCGCCGTGAGCGTGAGTGGCGACTTGCCTTCACCTTCGACCAACATCGTGACGTTGCACCCGTAGCATTGATCCATGATCATGATGCCAAAGGCAAGGGTCGCCGTCACCGGCGTCGCAGCCGTCCAAGTAAGCGTGATGGACGCGGACCGTAACCGGCCCGCTGGGGGAGTCACGATGCCGTTGTCTTCGCCCGGCACGACGTCGTGGCCGTGGCAATGCACGAGGGCGCAGGCGTAGAAGCCCGCGCCTAGATTGCCGTCGAATGCGAGGTCGACGTTGAGCGGTCCAGCCGGCGGGAGCGGGTCGACGGGTGGGTCCGTTGTCCCATCCGGCGTGGAGTCATCGAGGGGCTCCGGTGAAGCGCATCCGGCCAGGCTGGCGACGAGCAAGAGAAGGAGGGTCGTGATGGAGTGGAGCTTCATCGAGTGCCAGC
The DNA here is from genome assembly GCA_964643795.1 of uncultured Halobacteriales archaeon. GTDB lineage: Archaea > Thermoplasmatota > E2 > JACPAO01 > JAHFTW01 > JAHFTW01. The sequence continues at coordinate 6,803 of CAZXUC010000002.1, forward strand.
AGACACCCCAACGGCATAACCCACTCCAGCCGGATGGCTGGCGGTCTATTTGCACCACATGGTGGCCGTAACGTCGCCAGCTCCGAACTGGCCGTTGAGGCGGAAATCGGCGGTCCCCTGCAGGTCGACGAGTCCCGCCAGACCCGTCGTCGTCGACCCTGGGACGAGCGCCGCCACGGCATGGATGTGCAGGACCCCCGCGGGGTTGGGTTCCAACTTCCCGTAGCCTAGGACATCGATTGTGGCGGCGCCCGAACCGCAGCCGGGAACGAAACCGCTGAAGCTGTAGACTTCGTGGGCCCAGACGCGCTCGTTTGCCTGGTCGTAATGCCCGTGCCCGTAGACTTGGGCTGTCCCAATCAGCGCGCCGGTGAAGTTGGACGTTCCTGAGTAGTAGACATCGCAGACCCATGGCTTCGCGGGGTCGCAGGACGTGGGGTTCGGATTGACGACGATGTGCGTGTCGAAGTGGAAATTAGCGGCTAGTTCTCGCGTGCCGTTGTGGCTGAGGGCGGTTCCGTTGTTGGCTGACCAGTCGACCAAAGGGGCGCCGTCGTCCCCGGACGAAACCGGGTCGCCGGCGGCAGAATCAGGGGCGGTGCAGCCCGACAGGCCGGCGCCGAGCAACAGGGTGAGAAGGACGCGCCCGTGGGTCGTCATAGGTTGGTCCAGACCGGCTCGCCGCTTAATCCATCCCAGCCACGTGGCTGGCGGTCCGCTGGTCTGAGAGCGCCCGTCGGCAACCTATCGGCACCACATCGTCCCGGTGAGGTGGGCGAACGGCTGGTGGGTGAACGCAATTTCGGCCGGCTGGTCAATGATTCCCTCGTAGTCGACGAGCCCTGCCAGGCCACTGGTTGTCGAACCTGGGAGAATGATGACGGTTCCGGTCATGCGTGCCCCGCCCTTGGCGTCGGGGGCCAAGTGGCCCTCAAGGTACATGGTGAGCGAGCCGGAACCGCAGTCGGCGACGGACCCCGTGAACCAGAACGTCCGGCTGACCCAAGCGGAATTGGTCGAGGAATCCCAGTGGTGCCTGGCCAGTAGCGGCCCCGTGCCGTTGAACGTTCCCGTGACGTTGCCGAATCCACCCGCGTAGACGTCGCACACCCACTGACTGGCGGGGTCGCAGTGGGGCGGGCCGAGCGGGGTCAAGAACTCCTCCCCCCACGAGTCGACAGCCAGTTCCCGCAGCCCGTCGTGATTTGTGGCGTTCCCGTCGACGGCTGGGACGACGTCGTCCGCCGGGTCGGATGAATCGGTTCCATCGGAAGCGTTCGGCGCAGCACATCCTGCCAATGCGCCAGCGGTCGAAAGAAGCATCAGGGTGAAGGCGTAGGTCTTCATCGAGCGGTCCAAGACCGGGCCGCCGGATAACCCATCCCAGCCACCTGGCTGGTGGCCGACGGTCGCGCGTTCATAAGGCGCCAAGGGGGGTTGGCGACGGGAAAGCCTATCCTGTTGGGGGTAGTCGGTTTGATTGGGTCCACTTGAACACGCGGCCCGCTCGCCGGGGCGGCCACGAATTTGAGGCGCCCCGGAGGTCTGATGGTCAACGTTGCTGTAGCGCTTGCGATTGGCTCGCTTGTCGTCGCGGCGCTTGAAATCACGGTCGCCGGCGTCGTACTGGCCGCTGCGCCTAGGCGCGGGACGAATCGTTGTCTCGCGGCACTCCTGGTGTTGAAGGCAATCACACTCCCACCGGGCGTGATGGGCGCCCTCGTGGATAGTCGGTTTGTCGCCTACAACGCTGCCATCGCGCTCTTCGCGCTTGGCATGGTCCTCATGCCCGTCTACTTGATGTTCCTGGGGTTCGCCTTGAAGACCCCGCTGACCGACTTCCTACGCCATCGTGCCGTCCGGATTCTACTCCTTGAGTTCATGGTCTTCGGTTTTGCCCTTCCGTGGTTTGTCCACCGCCACCTCATGGGCGGCCCTGGTGAGCGGTTGCCCGGCATCGGTTGGACGTGGACGCAGACGCCGCTGTTCAAGTCGCTTGGCCTGCTCTACATCGCCGTCCTGGCGTTCAGCCTGGTGGCCGCCATCTCGGCTTTCCGACGGACGCCCCGTGGTACAGTGCAGCGACGGAGCGCAAAGGCCTACTTGCTGGCATTCACGACGCAGGACGTTGGCGTCATCGCGGTGCTTTGCTACTGGCTGACGTTCGAGTCGCAGCTCAACGCGCCGACCATCGGGAACATGACCGTGAACCTCGCCTTTACGGCGCTCGTCGCCACGGCGCTCTTGCGTAGCCAACTCTTCGACTTCGACTTGAAGCTGAAGGTCGGCGTGACGCGCGGCGCCATCGCGGCCACCTTCCTCGGCGTCTTCTTCGTCGTGGCTGCCATCGCCTCTCAGTATCTCCAGCAGTATGGTTTCATCGTGGGCGGCGTCGCCGTCGGCCTCCTTCTTCTCGCCTTCGTCCCCATTCAACGCGCCGCCGAATCTCTGGCCGGCCGTTTGTTCCCTGGCGTTTCGGACGAGACCGGCTACCTCATGCGCAAGAAAGTCGAGGTGTATGGCGAGGCACTGCGTGAGGCGATGTTACCGGACGGGGGCCTGGACATCGCGCGCACCGGGCCGCTACGAAAACTCCGGGCGAGCATGGGCCTCACTCAACGCGATCATGACATGGTCCTCGCAGCGCTCGCGGGGACCTCAACGAGTCGCTACGCCGTGACCGTCGCGCCAGGCGCCACTGTCCTCGGGAAGTACCTGGTCGAGCGCGAACTGGGAGCCGGCGGATCCGGGCGCGCATTCTTGGCCGAGGACGTGCGCATGAAGCGAAAGGTCGTCCTCAAGGTGCTCTCAGGGGGCGAGCAGGCGGCGGCCATCCGCGAAGCGCGCAGCGCCGCAGCGATTGAGCACGCGAACGTCGTGCGCATCTACGACGTCGAGGACCTCGGCCATGAAGCGCTACTTGTGATGGAATACATCGACGGTGGATCGCTTAAGGACCGGCTCGCAAAAGGAGGAGCCCTCTCGGACGCGGCCTTCGCCCGCGTCTCGGACGATATCCTCGCAGCCCTCGAAGCCGTGCACGCCGCAGGCGCCATCCATCGCGACGTCAAACCTGGCAACGTCCTTCTCACGCGGGCCGGTCACGCCAAGCTGGCAGACTTTGGCATCGCTCGCAACCTAGGATACGAGGCCACCGTGGGAAACGTTCCCTCTGGAAGCATCCAGTACATGTCCCCCGAACAGGCGCGGGGCAAACGCGTGACCGCGGCAAGCGACCTCCACAGTGCAGCCGCGACCCTTTACGAGGCCCACACTGGACGACCTCTCGTCGAGCCGGTGCCTGGCGAGAGCGCGACTGAGATGCAGATTCGCGTCGCATCCGGGCAGCCGTCTGGCCAGCGGATTCCCGCGGGCGCGTTGCGAACGTGGTTCGCTCGGGCCCTTGCCACGTCGCCCAGCCAGCGCTTCCAAAGCGCCGGTGAAATGCGGACGGCGCTCGCGACAGCACTCAACCCTCGCGGCTTGCGACGCGCGCGGGCGGGTCCGAACCCCGCTAGCGCGTCCTAGTGGGCATGGACGGCGTGAGGGATGCCTGCGGCCGCAGGCTTCGCAGCGGACGTCGCGTCGAGCACCTTGCTCAATACGTACGTGACGCTGGGATTCTCGCCGCTGCAACCGGAAGATGCTTCGGCCTTGAATCCGTGCATCTTGTCCTCGAAGCCTTCGTAGACAAGCATGCTGTGCATGCCGCCGCTAGACTTGTGGCAGTTCGTTTCGTGGCTCGTGACGTGGGTGTGGATCATCCACGGCCCCGGGTTGTCGCCGGCGATCACGACGTCAATGCGTTGAGCGGGCGCGATGTCAAGCGTGTCCACGAAGTATTGGGCGCCGGGCGGCAGCAGGTTGCCGTCGCGGTGCGTGATGAGCATGTCATGCCCGTGCGGGTGGATGGTTTCCAAGGTCTCGCCGGCGTTGATGATGCGGAGCCGGATGCGTTCGCCCGCCTTGATCATGAGCATCGTCTGCATCTGCTCCATCGTCAAGGGGTAACTATGGCCGTTGATCATGAAGACATCTGGATTGCCGGCGGCGGACGCAGGCTGTTCGCAGCCCTGGGTGCCGGAGATGCATGGCGTCACGTGGAAGGCGTGCTCCGTGGGGACGCTGTCGACCTTCGGGACGACCTCCATGATCTCGGCGCGGTTGGCCGTGCTGAGGACCCACACGTACTCGCGGTCGATGTCTTTGGGCTCGCCGGATTTGTCGCTGGGTTCGACGATGATGGCTCCGTACAGGCCCTTCATGATGTGTTGCTGCGCATCGACGTGGCAGTGGTACCAGAGCGTGCCCGATTTCTTGGCGATGAAATCGTACTTGAACGTGGCTCCCTCCACCACGGAGTCTTGGCTGACACCTGGAGCGCCGTCCATGTTCCAAGGCACGAGTTGGCCGTGCCAATGGATGCTGTGAGGGTGCGGGTGCGTGTTGGCGAATTCTACGATGACGCGGTCGCCTTGCTGCACACGCAGAGTCGGGCCTGGTACGCTGCACGCGTAACCTTCGGGAGCTCCCGCGGCGACGTCGCCTGGGAGGGGTGTCCATGGCTCGACGGCGGCAACGGAGATCTTGTCCTTTGGATCCGCAGGAGCGAAACAAAAAGCCCACAGGTCAGCCAACAGACCAGGGGCGACGATTTGCTGCAAGTCGACGACGGTCGCCTTGAGGTGCACCGTGCGGCCAGATGGTGACGTGTCGACGCCGGGGGCCGAGCGCGGTACCGCGTTGCCCGGTTGGGTTGTTGGCTGGGTAGGTTCTGCGCAACCGGCGAATGCGCTGACGGCCAGAAGGATGAGAGCGGTGAAGGCGTAGGTCTTCATGGAGCGGCGCACCCGCATGGACGGCTTAATCGGCTCCAGCCAATTGGCTGGCGGGGGTTAAGCGGCGAAGCCATTGGTTGCCACCCCATGAATGCACGGACTCGGAGGACGATTGCGGTCGCCTTGGTGACTTTGATTATCCTTCTAGCGGGCTGCGCGGGTACACGCGAAGGCACGAGCGAAGGCGCCAAGGGCAACAGCTCAGATGCGGCGCACCCCGCAGTCTCGACGTCGACTGGCGCGATTGCCGGCGTCGTCGTGGACGAAGCCATCCGGCCCCTCGCCAACGTCTCCGTGTCGCTGGAGGCGGCAGAACTCGTTGCGCTGACGGACGCGGCTGGCCTGTTCGCCTTCGAAGGACTTGCTCCGGGCAGTTACGTCCTGACCGCGAACGCCACGGCGGGATTCCTTGCCGCCCAGACGACTGTCGCCGTGCAAGCGGGGAAGGTCGCGAAGACCCGCATCGTGCTACCAACTGACCCGACGCCGCGCCCCCACCACACCACTTTGTCGTTCGACGGCTTCGAGGAGGCGGGCGATGGCCACTTCAGTTGGACCGTGGACTACGTTCAGGCCCTCATCAATCAAAGCTTGGTCCGCACGTGCACATGCTACTTCGTCATCGAACCCGAGGGCCCAGTCGAAACGTTCGTCATCGAGGCCGTCTGGCAGGATTCCATTCCCAGCCCCGCCGGACCGACCGATTACTACTGGGGAATCGATACTGGCGATGCCATGAACGCCGAATCGGGGCATTTTGCAAGCCCGGGCCGCACCGCTGTAGCCGGCGAGGCCTACGACAACGCTGCACACATCGGCGTCGGCGTCTATACGACGGAGGAGTGGGTGACGTTCCAGCAGAAGTTCGAGGTGTTTGTGACGTTGTTCTACCTGACAGCGGCGCCGGATGGTTGGTCGTTCGTGGCCGGGGACGAGTAGACCCGGAACGATGGCCCGTCGACGGTCCTGCAAACCAATTCACTCGGGCAAACGAATTCACTTGCGCAAACGCATTTACTCGCGCGCGAAGACCAGCAGGGACCGACCCACGCCTACGACGTCGGCCGCTCGTAGGGCCTGCGCTTTGCCCTTCGTCAACGGTTCCCAGTTGATCATCGTCCCGTTCTTGCTGTCGGGCATGTCCTCGATGGTGAACTGGTCGCCCTTGCGACGTACGACGCTGTTCTCCAGACTCACGTACGGATCGTAATCAAGGGAGATCGCCAAGTCGCGCCGGCGTCCGATGATCCAGGGTCCCTCCGGTCCGAGCCGCTTGTCCAAGGGATACGACTTGCCTTCGTAGAGACCATGCACCAACACGAGTCGCGGGCCTTGCGTCGCGGGCGTGCCGTGGGGTTGCATTCCCACCGTCCCCGTGAATTCGCCAACCGCGCCACGCCCAGCGTAGATTGTCGAGACCTTGCGAAGGTCCTCAGTGACGGCGTAGACTTTCTGGCTGTTCACCGTGTAGACGTGGGCCTTGCGACTGCCTTCCTCGGCGTCCTCGACGCGCACGAGGTCCGCGTCCACCAACTTGTCCAGATGTGCTTGAATGGTCTGCTTGCTCGCGACGCGTTGCGGGTTTTCTCCCGGCTCGACGCGCAGCGGGGTCAGTTTGATGTCGGAGGCGATGTGGGGAAAGCGTAGGATGCGTAAGAGTTCGAGGCGGGTCGGATAGGCAAGGGCGCTGAGGAATTCCGCGAGACTGCCGTAGTCGACGTCGGGGCTCGGCGCCTGCTTCATGGGGCCCCAACGGAGGTTCACGTTCTTGATGGTTGAGGCGGTCGGGCCGCACCTGGCTCATGCCGGAAATCTATCCGACTGTCGGCCCAAGTCCGGATGCCGCCAGCCACTCCAGGATGACGCGGTTTGCCTCTGTATTGGCTGCCGGGTAATACATGTAGGCGTGCGCTACGCCGGGCAAGACATGGTCACTGACCGTGCAACTAGGGCACAGGTTCTCCCAGCTTTTGGTTTCCATGTCGCGGGGCTTCGCGTCGCAAGGCGGCGTGTTGAACGACCCGGCGCATTCCGCGTACAGGAGAAAGACCGGCCCCCCGCGCTGCAATCGCGCCGGCATCGTGCCAAAGTGGTATTGAAGATCCATTAGCGATCCCTGCGAATCTGGAATCTGCCTAGCCGGGTCGCACAAGTGATCGACGCTTGCCGCGTCATAGCCAGGCACGTTGAAGAAAATCTGTAGGCAGTATTCCCGCGTGCACGCCGACGCCCAGTAGCCTGATTGGGGATTGGTCACGACGGCGCGACTCAAGCAGTCGCTCCAGGCCGCGACGGTGCCCTGGGAAAGGGCGTGGACGAGGTCGAGCGAGAGGAGGCCGGCTGCTTCGTCGCTGCTTTGGAAGTAGGTCTGCGCAATAAGGCCGCCAAAGCTATGGCCCCCGACGACGACGCTGGACGCCTTGAATGGGGCTGGGCCTTGGGCGGGGCAAGCGGCCGTGCTGGTGTGGTAGCTGCCAGCCTTGAGTTGCGCGACGATGCCGGCCGTGAGTTCCGCGTAACTCTGGATCGTAAGCTGGCGCCCGTCTGGGTATGGATTGTTCCCCATTCCCAACCGGTCCGCGGCGATGACCGCGTACCCGGCGCGAGCAAGCGTTCGTGCCAGAGTCGTCTGGTTCGCTACGCCATATGCTGCCGGTCCGCCGTCGAAAGTGTTCGTCGCGTTGGAGGCAAAGCCATGCACGAGGACGATGGCGCGCGTCGCATTCGTCAGGTTCAGCGGTCGAAACAAGGTTCCCGCAAGGACAATGGGCATCCGTGGCAGGTTGCGCGTGAAGTCGCCGTTGAAACAGACGGTCTGCGTCTCGATTGGAATGACAAATGGCGGCGTTCCGTTTCCCGGTGCCGCTGCGCCGCCAGGTGGACCGCCATCGGGTCCGCCGGCAGGATCGGGAGCTGCCTGCGGTTGGGAGCCCAAGCAACCGGCCAACAGTAGAGGCGCAATTGCTAGGGCGGCAGTCAGGCGTCCAAGCACGAGTCACCACCCCCGGCGCGACGGAAATACTTGTGCTGCAGCCGTCATCAGCACCACACCGTCCCCTTGATGGGTAGAATGACGCCGCCGAGCATTGCCATCTCCGGGCCGATGTAACCGTCTCCGTACGCAACGAGATCAACGACCGTCGAAAGCCCGTCCGTCGCCGAGCCTGGAACCCTGCGGATCGTCTCGTTGGCGTGCACGCCCACACCACCCGTGTCCGCGTTGAACCACCCCGGGACAGTGAGTTGAACGGAGCCAAAGCCGCAGCCCGCGATGGAGCCCGTGAAGACTAGGTTCTTGACCCAGTACAGGTGGTCGGGGGTGGCAGGGTCGTAGTGCCCATGCACTACGCCAATGGCATAGCCTTTCCAATCTCCCGTAAGAGTCACGTTTTCCCGGAGGTAGAACTCGCAAACACCGACCTGTGTTGGGGCGCAGATGGCGCCGGCGCCAGTCGCGCTGTCCTCCCAAACTGCCACGAAGCCGACTGCCCGCGGGTCGAGCTGGCTTTGCCCAGTGGCATTCTCGGTGGCCAAGTCAGCACTTTGGCTGGCACCAACAAAGGGCGCGAGTGTGTTCGCCGGCTCTGATGCGGCGGGCGCGTTGCAGCCGGCCAGCGCCAAGACGAAAAGGAGAAGGACCAAGCAGGCAAAGGGCGTGTTCATGCGTCCGAGCATGGGCCAACATCTACCTGGCAGACAAGTAGCCTTGCCCGGCCGCAGTGTGGAACCTTGACAAGCGGGCGGAACTCCCTCACGAAGTGGCCGGCCGCTTCTCCTGGAGGCCGCGCCCTCGTCCAGGAGAATGCATAAGGAGTAGCAGTGGGCTGGACCCGCTGTGGTGCCGAGTGTAGTTCGCAAGCTCGCCATTGACGCCACGGACATCGCCATCATCCGTGAGTACGTCCAAGCGACGGCGGGCCGATTCCAATCGGAAAAAGTTTCCATGCAGGCGATGGCGCGAAGCCTCGGGATGCATCCGAACACGGTGGCGGACCGCGTGAAGCGCATCGAGGACGCCGGTTGGTTGCTGCCCATGACCATTCTGCCGACGCCGCCCGTTGTCGGGTTGAGCATCGGCCGGTTCTTCGTTCCCATGACCATGGCGCAGCGCACGCCGGCCCGCTTGGCGCAAGTCATGGAACTTTCCTGTGTCTTCTACGTCGAGGACCTTCTGGAGGGTTGGGAACCCGGCGTCATCGCCGCGGACGACGACGCGCTCGAGGCACTCGCGCAGAAGATCGTCGGAATGCTTGGCGGGGATAAGGTGGAGTGGATGATCCACAGCACAAGGGATTGGCCCGCGATGCCGCACCACGACTTGGACGAGACCGACCTGGCAATCCTCGAAGCCCTCTTGGACGACACGCAAGCATCGCTCGACGAGTTGGCCGCTAAACTGAAAATGAACGCGCGCACGTTGCGCCGCCATCACGAGCGGTTGCGCGAAGTCGGAGCGTTCCGCATCTACCCGTACGGCACAGGCGCGCTTGCCACTGGACTTTCGCTACGGCAATTCCAGGTGAGCCTTCCTGAAGCGGGGCCAGAACGCCAAGTCATCGATGCCGAGATTGGACGCTTGCTGCCCAATCTACTGACACGTCAAGCCCTGCTACGCGGCGCCTGGTACGTGTTGTACGGTGACGAGCCCGGCGAACTCAAAGCCCAAGTGGAGCGGGTCGCGAATATCCCTGGCGTGACTCTCATCGAAGACCGGCATTTCCGTCGCTTCATCACGAACCCGAACTATCCGCAGCAGGTGATGGGGCTCTTGCGGGCCAAACTGCGAGAAAAGCCGATCGTGGCCAAGGCTTAGCGAACGACCCCGGTTCCGTGGCCGAACGGATCAGCCGCCTCTCGGGTCAGGCCGCTTCAAGGTTCGCCGCATCGAAAAGCGACACGCGGAACTCACCCAGCCTCTTCAGCCCCTGCACGTCCTCGCGGAAAAGGGGGACTTTCATGAGCGCAATGCCCGGCAACCGCTCGCGTAGCTCCTGAAGGTACTCCAAGTTCATTGCACGCCGCACTTCACCAAACTCGGCGGCCTCGATGAGCGCCGTGAACAACTTCTCGGTTTGCCCGCTTGCAGCAGCAGCCTTCTTGGCAAACTCCGTGCGCCGCTTCGGGTCCTGCGCGACCTTATCGAACTCGGCCTGGACGCCGGCGAGGGCGTCGGGTTGCACTTTGTTCACGATGATTGCCGCCACGGTCATCCCGAGGTCCGTCGTCACGATGCGATGCAGGTCCACCGTCTCCTCGACGGGGAGTTTTTCTGGTAGCGTCACGACGACGAGGGCGGAGTGGGCGGGGTCGGTGAGGAATTCGCGGATGCGTTGCGCTTCGTCCTCGATGTTGCCGAAGATGCGCTCGAAGTCGATGTCTGGAGGCGGTTTCTCCTGCGATTCCTTCTTTCTGAAAATGTTCTGGGCACCCCGGGCTGCCCCCGCGACTTTTTGCCAGACGGCGTAGCCCCGCATGGCCCAACGCAGCAGCGATTTCTCTGACATGAGTTCCTGGATGGCCTTTGGTGCGGAGAGGAACGAGAGGGCGTGGCCTGTCGGGGCGGTGTCCACGACGATGACCTCATACTTGCCGGCCCTGCGGAAGTCGTTGAGTTTGCCGATGGCCATGAGTTCGTTGAGGCCCGGCAAATAGTTCGTGACATAGCGGAAGAGTGGGTGTTCCTGGATCTTCGCTTGCGGAATCTCACGGGTCAGGTGCTCGCGGATGACGGCCTCGGGGTCGAGCATCATCGCCGTCAGGTTTGGTTGAATCGGCGTCTCACCGAAACCCACGGGGACGCCGAGGGAATCCTCGAGCCGCTTGGCGGGGTCGACGGTGACGAGGAGCGTCTTCTTGCCAAGCTTCGCAAGGTGAATGGCCGCTGCGGCTGAGCACGTGGTCTTGCCGACGCCTCCTTTGCCGGCGAAGATGAGCAGCCGCTTGCCCAGGAGGCCTTCCACGGCGCAAGCGACAGGCGCCTTTCCATTAAGGCTAACGGCACGAGGCCATTCACGGAGTCGTGGCAGGCGACCGGCCGGGAACAAAACCGGCGCAACCGCCGATTGCTGCGGCGCAGGCCGCGACGAGCGGTCAGCAGAAACACGTCTGGGATACCATCGCCGAGAGCTTCGACCGCACGCGCGCCAAGCCGTGGCGACACGTCGTCGATTTCGTCCAAACCATCCCTGCCGGTGCGAGGGTCTTGGACCTCATGGCCGGCAACGGGCGGCATCTGGCCGCCGTCGTCGAGCAAGGGTGCGCTGCCTTCGCACTCGATTGGAGCATCGCGCTCGCCCAAAGCGCCAGGACCAAGACGCACGGACCACACGGACCGGCCCACGTCGTAGGCGACGCCGTCAAGCTTCCCTTTACCGACGCGACCTTCGACGCTTGCATCTACGTCGCGGGACTGCACGGCATCCCGGACCCGACAGCTCGCCATGCGAGCCTCGTGGAGTTACGGCGCGTGCTGAGGCCGGGCGGCGTCGCCCAGATTACGGTGTGGAGCCGCGACGCCCCGCGTTTTGCAGCGTTGGGACTTCCGCCCGGTGAGGCAAACCTCGACGTCCCCTGGCGCGCTGATGGGCTTGACGAGGCGCGGTCGTACCATCTCTACACCCAAGAAGGTCTGCGGCGTGCCATCGAGGACGCTGGGCTGCGCGTCGAAAAGCTGGAGCCGGTCGCGTTCAAGTGGGGCGAAGCGTACAACCTTGTCGCCGTCGTGCACCGCGTCTAGTGCAGGCAACTGCTCCACGGGAAACCAGCGGAATCCTGCCCAACCCTTTATCGCCGCCTGCCGGGTGGCAAGTCCGTGCCCCCCGTCATCGTGGCTGGCTCTGCGTCGCAACCCTTTGCCGAGCGGCTTGCACTGGAGTTGGGGACCGCACTTGCGCAACGCGATTGGAAGCGTTTCCCGGATGAAGAGGGCTATGGCCGGATTGTGACGGATGTCAAAGGGAAGGACGTCGTTGTGGTGCAATCGACGGCACCGGACCAGAACCTCGTCGAGCTGCTCATCTGGCAGGACGCTGCCCGCGAGGCCGGCGCCCGCACCGTGACCGCAGTCATTCCATATCTTGGGTATGCCCGACAGGACCGCGTCTTCCAAGCCGGCGAAGCCGTCTCCGCCCGCGCCGTCGCCCGCGCCGTCGCCACAGGCTGTGACAAGCTCATCACCGTCGATCCGCACAAGGAATCCATCCTGTCTTTCTTCGGCGGCAAGGCGCGCTCCGTGTCCGCTGTCCCGCAGATTGCCGCCGAACTTGACAAGTGGAAGGTTGACGTCGTACTGGCCCCCGACAAGGGTGCACGGGAACGAGCCGAACAGGCGGCACGCATCATCGGCGCCGAGGTGGACCACCTCGAGAAGACGCGACTGTCGCCGACGCAAGTTACGATGAAGGCCAAGGACCTCGACGTGCGCGGCAAGCGCGTCGCCATCGTCGATGACCTAATCGCATCGGGCGGGACGATGGTGACCGCAGCCCAGCAACTCAAGTCCCAGGGGGCAGCGGCAGTGTTTGCTGCTTGCACTCACGGGCTGTTCACGGGGAACGCCTTGCCCCGCTTGCTGGCCGGCGGCATCGATCGCGTGCTATGCACAGACACGTATCTCTCGGGGCCGTGCAGTTGCGACTTGGTGAGTGCAGCGCCGGCGGTTGCTGACGCTCTACGCGTAAAGTCGGTCACCGCTTAGGAGTTCCAAGATTCGAGGCGCCGCTGCCAACGCATTGTACGGCGCCTTCATCATCACGAGCGTTGGACTTCGACGTAGGCGTGGTCGCGGTCGATGACCTTCCAGCTCAACTTCTCGCCACCAGACAACGCAAGCACTCGCCGCAGGTCCTCCTTGACGAGGATGGCGGGGACGTTGCCTGACTTGCTGACCGTCGTAAGGTAGTCGCCGTGGATCGCGTTCTTCAGGTGCTGGTCGATGATGTTGAGGGCCGCCGTGTCGAACAGGACCTCTTGGCACCGCGTGCATTCGGCGCCTGGAAGGCGAGGAATCGTGACGAGGCCTTGCGGCGTTGCTTCCCGTACGACTAGGTCGTTCGTCGTCAGCATCGTGTCCTTGCCGCCACAGGCGAAGCAATCCGATGTGGACCCCGTGGGGTCCATGGGTTCGGTCCCCGCCGAAGCCATCAAACGCCGCGTGTCGTCAATCTGGGCCTGCGTGATCACCGGAATCTCGGAGCGCGGAGGCGCGGCGTTCGTGCTCCAGTATTCCTTGTCGTTGGGCGTGAGTGCCTTTGGACCCTTGCTGATTTGCTGCATGGCTCTAGTCCTCCTTGAAGACGGTGATGACGAAGAGGTGAGGCCCCTGTCGCGTCGCCCGGATTGCGAAGACCGCCCGACAGAGGCCGTGGACCGAATGCCTGGCCCAGCAGACGTACGACGGCTCGTCGCGGAGGCCTTGCCGGTTTGGCTGATGGCCCGAGGCGCTGCGGAGGATGACGAGCTTTTCGTTCGGGGAGATTTCGACGTGGGCCTGGCGGGCGTGCTTCGTCCATTGGATGCGCTTGGCTTGGATGAGCGCTTGGACGTCCTGGCGGAGGGCTTCCATGTCGGTGTAGGCACGATTAGCCATTCGGGCACACCAGTATAGGAGGGTTTCCGTGACGATTCCGAGAATAATACGAGTCCATGGTGTTCCGATGGCGAGGAGCGAAGCCGCGAGGCCCGAAATGGCTGGACTACGCCATGTGGTCATGCAGGGGGTGACCGAATGCACGCGACGCGGGGCAAGCGCAGCACGAAGTTCTGACCCTCCGACGCCCCCGGGTCGACGCCGGCTAATGTGCTCCGAGCATTACTTTCAAATATCGGACATATATCCTAGTTTTAGGACATGCGCCCAGAAACGTGGCTTGAGAGCTTGTTCGGCAATCGCTGGCGCATCCGCGTCCTTCGAGCGTTGCAGCGCGACCCTGGACGGATGTGGACCGAACGTGAACTCGCCAAGGAGATTGGGGGCAGCCCCAACACCGTGAATCTTGCGGTCAAGGTGCTGCGGGACCACGGCGTGTTGGAGTTTCGGCGGTTGGGGCGGAGCAACGCCATCCGTCTGCGCTTGGACTTGGCGCTCATCCGGCGTCTGGATGCGATCTTCGGCCAAGAGCGAAAGACCGGGGATGACCTGCGCCGCGCAATCCGCCAAGCAGTTCCCGACGGCGTGGCCTGCATCCTGTTTGGCAGCACGGCCCGCGGCCAAGCCAGTGAATCAAGCGACGTCGATTTGCTTGTGCTAGCGCGCACCCTCGACGACGCCGAGGAAGCGGCGGCCGCCATCCGCCACGCCGTCGCGGCCATGTTCCCAGTGGATTTGTCAATCGTTTCGCTGGGCGCGCAAGAGTTGCGAAAGCAGCAGAAGCAACCATGGCTGCAAAACGCCATGGCCGACGGGGAATCATTGTCCGTGACTTCGGCGGAGGCCATTGGTTGACCCCAACCCCCGGAGGAAAGACCCGCTCGGAGCCGCGCCACCGGGCGACAATCTACTGGCAGAAGTCCCTTCGATTCGCCCACGCCGCTCTCACCAACTCGACCCAGGGCGACTGGGACCCTGCCGTCGCGAACGCGGTCAACGCTGTCATCAACCTCACCGACGCCCTTTGCGTCCATTACATGGGAACCCGAAGCGCCAGCGAGTCGCACTTCGACGTGCTCAACCTCCTGGCGTCTGCGCCGGACATGGCCCCGGATCTGCGGACGGCACTTGCCCGCCACCTGGAGTCGCTGCTCAACGTCAAGGGAATCGCCCAATACGAGGGCCGCTTGCTTGGCAAGGTGGACGCGGAAAGGGCGTTGAAGCACATGGACCGCGCATTCCAAGCTGCCCAAGCCGTCGCGACCAGCAACTCCTGGCCCAAGCAAGGCAAGTCATCGTGAACAGCGGGGACTCACGCGTTTCGCCCCTCTGGCTTATATGGACGACCTGTGTCGCCGCATCGTCCCGATAGGGGCAGTTGACGCTCATGAAGCGAAGTTCGCGCGCCTGGAAGAAACCGGGCAAGCAACGCTGGAAGTGGCGCAAGAAGAAGATGCGCCGCAGAAAGCGTGCCCAGAAGCTGCGCAAGCAGTAGAAGTAGGCGCCCTCCAGGCTCCGATCTTTCGCCACTTTTTCCCCTACTTTCCCCTCTACTTTTCCCTCTGCGCTTCTCCCCACGCTTCCATCTGCGCTTCCCCCTACTCTTCGCCCTACTTTGTCATCGCCCACGCCCACCACTTCCGCGCGCGAAGGTGATGCGGCGAAAACAACGTGGCCCCTTGATGTGTTGGCAAGACGCCGCAAGCCAGCGTAATGTTCTTGCGTCGCAGCCGTCCTCCACCATCAACCCCAAGGGTGCTTAGGCTAACCTGGTAGACTGGCGGCCTCCAGAGCCGCTGATATGAGTTCAAATCTCATAGCGCCCACTTCTCTTTCCATTCCTTGCCTTTCCCTTCTACTCCTTACTCCTCCCAGCAGTCCCCGTCCGCCGCTTGCATTGCAGGCTTAATCGGCATGACCCCTGCCCACGCCATGGGCGTTGTCAACCGCTTCCCCATCGCGCTCCTCGCGGCGTTCACCATCGTGTGGCTTGCCCTGTTGGCCGTGTCGAGCACGTTTGCCCTGGCCGCTATGTTCGAAATCGTCGAATGGGCCGCCGTCGTGGTCGGCGGAACCGCCATCGGCCCGCGTGAAGGCGGATACCTCGGAACGCAGGGCGACGAGTTCGAAGCCGTCAAGGACATGGCCCTCGGGTTGGCAGGTGCCGCGTGCTCCATCGCGGCATTGGCCATCCGTCACCACGTCGGCCCCGCAGCGGGAACCGAGAAATCGCCAGAGTCCGAAGCGTAGGCCCGCACTAGGCGGCGCGCGGCCTTCAAGATTCTCAAGCTCCCGCTCAATCACGTGCCCGCCCCCGTCGTCGGCGGAAGTCGGGTCCGGCCACAGGCCGCTGCTCGCTAACGAGACTCTAAGCAGGTGAAGGCTTGGCCCGCCTATGCGCCGGCACGTGGCTCTCCAGGATATGAGCCGCGACCACCATTCGATTCTCATGCATGCGCGGCGCTTGCTCGGCGAGGAACCTCGCGTCGACGTCGCCACGGCGCGGCGCAAGTTCCTGCTGTTCAAGGACGCCATACTTCGCCACCATTTCGCCGAAGAAGAGCAGGCACTAGCGGGCTTAATCCGCGACCAGGACCAAGCAAGGAGGCTCACACAAGAGCACGCAGGATTGCTGCGCGACGCAGAACGCTTAGCCACCGGGACTGGTGCTGACGGAGAAGCATTCCAACGGACGTTCGGTTGGCGGCTGCGTGACCACGTGCGCTTCGAGGAAGACGACCTGTTCCCCGCACTGGAACGCGAACTCAGCGTCGACCAATGGGACCGGGTCGCCGCCATCGCAAAGTCGCATCGCGGTCAAACACGACCGCCGAGCGCGTCCCCTGGCGCCCGCGAAGAATGTTTTTTGTGACGTGGTTAGCACCACCTCCCCCCACGCCGACCCTCCCCCGGACGCCTCGTGCGCGAGTCGTCCGGGGGTACATGTCGTGCTTTTTGCCTTGCCCCTATCGACACGGTTCAGGACGCGAATCACCTTGCGGTAACAGATGGCCGACCTTAGGCGCACTTCAAGGGTCGAGCCGTGGCGTTGCATCCACCGCATGTGGGGCGAGTTGCAGAACCGGACATCCGCCTACCTCCTGCTCAACAATCTCATTGCGGCCGCGATGGGCCTGCTCTTCTGGCTCGTCTTCACCCGCGTCCTCGACGCCCCCGCCGCCGAGATTGGCCTAGGCTACACCATCGTCGCCTTCGCCACCATGGTCGCGGTGCTCGCAAAGGGCGGTCTCGACACCGCCATCGTGCGCATCCTTCCGACGACGGACCACGCCGCCGGCAAGCGCCTGGTCCTCATCGCCGTATGCCTCGGCGCCGGGGTCGCACTCGCCGTCGCAGCGCTCCTGGCAGGCTTGACCTCAGCTGGATTCGGCATCCCCGGCCTCGACGCACAAGCGTGGGGAATCATGGCCGCACTGTCCGCGCTGCTTGTCGTCATGTGGCTGCAAGACGCATCATTCCTCGCGCAAGGTGCCGCCGGCCGCACCGCGACGCGGACCGCGATCATGTCAACCGTCCGCCTTGCAGCGCCGTGGCCGGCAGTCATCCTCGCGTGGGCTCACCCGGTCGCTGCGTCCTGGACGGTCGCAATCCTGGTGTCGGTCGTCCTAGGCATGTGGTGGGGCCGCTCCAAGGCGACCGCACCCGGCGGGCCGGCTCCGATCGCGGCATTCATGACGACGGCGACGCGCAACCTTGCAGGTTCCGCCGCCGAGTTCCTCCCTGGCCTGCTGCTTGCGCCCATCGTCCTTGCCCTCGAAGGCGCAGAAGCCGCTGCCTACTTCGGCATCGCCTGGACCGTTGCGTCCCTACTTTTCTTGGCTTCGGGGGCAGTCAGTCGAAGCGCAATGGCGTCGATGGTGGGCGCCGACAGGGACGCTCGTGCCCGAGCTGTTAGACGCGCCGCCCTGCAACATCTCGCCATCGTCGCGCCGTGCGCGACGATGGCAATCATGTTGGCTCCTCAACTCCTCGGCATCTTCGGGGCCGAATACGCGACACAGGCATGGCGACCGTTGGTCCTGCTGTGCGCAAGCATCGTCGTCGTCGCACCCGGGTACCTTTACCTCGCAGTGCTGCGCGCCGGCGACGGCGGGTGGCGCCTCATTCTCTTTCCAGCCGCCTTGCTCGCCGTGATTTTCGCCATCGTCCCGACGTTCCAAGCGCGTTGGGGGCTGACCGGAGTCGCTGCCGCTTGGTTCGTCGCCAACGCGCCATTCGGTCTGTGGGCCACCTGGCGACTCATCGGCACTACGCAGGGGGTGAACGCCGTTGCCCATCCAACTCTCGCTGGTCCTTCTCACTCTGAATGAGGAGGACAGCATCGCGACTACGTTACGTTCGTTGGCCATGCAATCGACGCGAGACTTCGAGGTCATCGTCGTCGACGCCGCGAGTACGGATGCGACCACGACGATTGTCCGCGCCGCCCAGGCCGGCTTCCCCGTTCCCCTGACGCTCGACGTCGCCGCGACGAAGATTCCCATCGGGGAAGCACGCAACCGTGGCGTCGAACTTTCCCGCGCGCCCATCGTCGCCTTCCTCAGCGCCGACGCGGAACCCGCCACCGACTGGGTCGAACGGGCCATCGCAGCGTGCAGCACGTATGACATGGCTTTCGGTCTGCAATTGCACGCGCCGCATCAATGGACTACGGCGGCCGCCGTGCGCGGCTTACGTTACCATTACCCCGCAGGCCCTACGGAGGACGCGGCACGTTACGCCTCCAACGTCGCCGGGGCTTACCGCAAGAATTTGCTCGAGCGCTTCCCGTTCGATTCGTGGGCGAACGCCGCCGAGGACCTCCTGCTCGCAAAGCGCGCGGTGGCGGCCGGGGCGATTGCAACATATGACCCGTTGATGGTCGTGCGCCATCACGATGTCGTCCACGTTCGCGAAGAGTGGCGCAAGAGCGTGCGCGAAGGCGATGGCTGGGGAACGTACCGCGCCGATTTGGGCCTCATGCCGCTCGTCCTCGTGTGGGGCGCGGCCCTTCTCGTCTCGGCACTCCTCGTGATTGCGCGACCCGTGCCGGGTCTTGCGTTGTTCACCGTAGTGTTGTGGGCGCCCGCTCTGCGCCGCGCTTGGCGCCGCCGCAACGCAATGCCTGCTCGGGCCCTCGCGAAGGGCGTCCTCGCAAGTCCGCCGTTCGACCTCGCCTTCCTTTCGACGTACCTTCGCGCCCTCGCGCGCGGCAGCACGTCCCACGAAACCATCCCGACCCCATCGACACCACCGGAGACCCTAGCATGAGCCACGCGACTGTATTCATCATCATGGATGCCGGCCGATCGGACTACGTCCGCGCCGAGACCATGCCCTTCCTGCACGGACTCTCCAAGGAGGCCATCACGGGCTCCTTCGAAAGCCCGCCCGGGTTCGCGCAACGCACCGTCCTGTTCTCGGGCCGCTACCCGGACACCTCCGGTAACTTCAGCCAATTCGTGTACGACCCCGTCGGTTCGCCCTTCAAGTGGGTGCGCCGCCTTGGGCCGCTCGGCCACCTCGTGAAACCCCGCAAGGTCATGGTGCCCGCGCGTTGGGCCATCAACCGCATAACGAAGTGGATCACGGGAGCCTTCCACACGGACCCCGCTTGGATCCCGGCGCGCTTCATGCCGTCGTTCTCGATGTGCGAAGACATGAAACCCATGTACGAACCCGGCGCCCTCGGGGCCGCGAGCATCTTCGACTTGTGCCGTGACAACGGGTTGCGCTTCCGCTACCTCGCCCACCCCGTATCCGGCGACGACGAAGAGATCCACAAGATTCTCGTGCGTGAACTCCGGGCCGGAAGCCCCTACGACCTCTACGTCGCTCAATTCAGCATCACGGACCAGAAAGGCCACACCGATGGACCCTTCAGCGACAAGATGCAGCAAGGGCACTTGCGCACCCTCGACCAAAAGTTCGCCACCGTCCACGCCGCCCTCGCTGCGGGCTACGATTCGTGGGACCTCTTCATCTGCGGCGACCACGGCATGGCACCGGTTGAAACGGAAGTCAACGTCCTCAAGGCGATCAAGAAGGCCGCCAAGAAGGAGGGCGCAAAACCCGGCAAAGACTACGTCGTCTTCGTGAACAGCACGCTGACGGTGCTGTGGTACCTCACCGAACTCGGTCGCACCGCCGTCGAAGCCGTCCTCCCAACCATCCCGGGCACGCACGTCGTCGACGAAGCTGAACGCAAGCGCCTACGCATCCCCTTGGACCGCAGGTGGGGCGACCGCATGCTCGCCGCTGAACCCGGCGTCATGTTCTGGCCCGACTACTTCCACGTCACCGACTCCAAGATTGTCGGCATGCACGGCTACCTCGACAAGCGCGACGAGACGCACGGCGCCATGGTCATCGCGTCAAGCAAGACCCGCACACCCGTGCGCAGCGTCGGACTCAGGCCCCTCGTCGACGTCTTCCCGACGTTGTGCGAAATGCTGAAGATGGAGATTCCGGCCAGCAACGAAGGAACGAGCCTCCTCGGCGCTCCAGCCATCGCCACCCAGGTCCCGGCGCAGCCGGTCAAGCGGGTCTAGCCATGCCAGCGGTCACGGCGAGCCAAAGACAGTCGCGCCCAACGGGGGAACCCACGGCGGGCGCGCCCTTCGCCTACACTGTCCGCGACACTCCCGCCATCACGGCCCGCATCGACGCAGACATGGCCAAGGTCGTATCCACGCTGCGCGCTGGCGATCCGCACCTGCGAGCAGTCGTGCTCACCGGCGGATTTGCCAGGGGCGAGGGCATGGTCATGGACGGCAAGCCGCAGAACGACTACGACTTCGTGGCCATCCGTGGATCGGGTCGACCGAGCACGCCGTATGCAGTGATGCAGCGCCGACTCGAGGACGAACTGGGACTACACATCGACCTCGGCCGCGTCGCCACCTGGCGCCTGCGTTGGGTGACGCCCAGCATCTTCTGGTACGAGACCGCCCTCCGTGGCCGAGTCATTTGGGGTGAAGGTGGCGACGCGCTCCTGGCAAAACTGCCGGTACGAGCGCCATTCGAGATTGCGCCGACTGAAGCGTTGCGACTCCTCGTCAACCGCGCAGCCGGACTCCTGCTCGTCACGAATTCCGGCGACCTGCACCAACACCGCCTCCAAGCTGCGAAAGCCTTGCTCGCATCGGCGGACGTCCACCTGCTCTGCAGCCGACGCTTCGCGCCGAGCCAAGTCGAACGCCATGCGATGATGGCGTCCTGGGTGCAACACGAAACACCGGGGCCAGTCGCGCAGTGGGACCAATGGTACGAGTGGTACGAGTGGGCCTTCCAATTCAAAGTGGACCCGGAACATGCCCCTCACCGCGAAGCAAAGGAGGCTTGGCAAGCAGCGCGGAAGGCCATGCTGGCCGCAATCCCGCGCGCCCTGCAACACGCCCGCATGGCATCGCTCGACGACTACGCACGCAAGGACGGCATGCTCGACATGCTGGTCTATGCAACGAGCGGCAGCAAGCCGCGCCACGCTCCGACGCTCGCGCTGCACCCGACCGGGAGAGTGCGCGTTGCGACGCTCAGATTGCTGGAAGCATCTCCAGATGGACGCATCCCGACGGAGGCCGCCGACACGCTGCTCGCTGGATTCGCAGCTTCAGGTTCGGACCCCGTGCGGACGTTGGATGCCTTACGGCATGCGACGTTGCAGTGAGCGCCGGCTCGGCCGCGCCGAGGCTAGCCTACACGCGGAGAACGCGGAATGCGCGGAAACTCCGTCGCTTCCGCGGGTTCCGCGCGTTCCGCGTGTAGCTGGTGGAATTCTCGCCGCGTTCCGCGTTGCGAAAGGATCGTGCAGACACCTACAGGTCAATGCCGAAGTCGCGCATGGCGCGGTCGATGCGGCGCAGCTCTTCGAGGGCTTCATTGCCGCGGATGGTCAGGATCCATTGCGGGCGATCGCCCTCGCCTTGCCGCTCGATGATGCCGTTGGCCTCGAAGCCGGCCAAGTGTTCCTGCACGCGCGTATGCGTAAGGTTCGCCACCGTGATGAGGCGCGTCACGCCGACGGGGCCTTCCGTTTGAATCGTGGCCAGCAATTGCTGCACCACTTGCCCGCGGGAGCGGTATTCCTTGGCCATCCTATTGCTTCCCCGGGAGCAGCTGCACGAGCAACGTGATGCCGACCAGGCCGAACACATCGCCCAAGCCCGCGCGCGCGTATCCGGGGGTGTGGGAAAGGTAGAACAGCAGGTGACCAAGGAAGAACAAGCCGAAGCCGAGGGCCGCCTGCACGGCGCCGGGACTCCTTCGCTCCACGTGATGGATGAAGGCCCGCGCTGCCAGGTACAGGGTAAGGCCTGCCTCGAGTGCCAGCATCGCCGGGACGAGGTCGCCGACAAAGCCGAACGACACAATGGCCGCAGCCGCGCCCGATTCCACGGGGCGCTTTCGCCCGAAGGCAACGACGGCGACGATGAGGCTTGCCAGCATGAAGATGTGATGACCTGCAAGCAGGATGTTCACGCGCTCGTCGCCTTGGGGCCGGAAGAATTCGCCTCCCCGGATGTGGCGCAGCCGTTCCGGCATGGTTTGGTTGACCGACTCATTGTCAGGCGGCGGCCCGAAGTCCACGCGGAAGCCGGCGCCGTCCGGTCCGGGCCGGGGATCTCCGTAGTTAATCTGCCAGATGGCCAAGAGGCCGACTGCGATGGCGAACAAGCCGAAGAACCAAGCCAGGGCCATGAGGCGACGGTCCGTGCCGTAGCGTTGCAGGCGCATGCAACGGAATGCGCCGAAGCCAGCGACCGCAACAGTCGCAAGCTGCACGACAGCAGTGCCTAGGAGCTGGCCGTCTACCACACTCCTGGTCGACTCAGTGCTGGTATTTACGCCTCCTGGATGATTTGTTCGGAACTCAGGATGGGTCTTGACGCGACCTAGACGATTCGTTCGAGGAACTTGACTATCTAGGCTGTTCACGGGGTTCGGTGAGCACCACGCGAACCACAATCAATTGGACCCTAGGCCTGCTGGCCCTGGTCTCTCTTGCAGGCGTCGGCGTCGCCTCCGCACACGGCGGAAGCTTCGGCGGCGCCTTCTGGGGACCCGGACCCCGTTTCAGCGCGGACGGAAACGAAACCCTGGCGTGTAGCGACGGCACCACTGTCGGCGCGTGCCGCGCAATCCGTGGCGACCCCTGCAACGACGACATGACGGTCGCCGACTGCAAGGCGGCACGGGAGGCAAAGCGCAGCAAGTTCGAAGCCGAGCGTCAAGCCGAATGCGTTGAGCGCACCGGCAACGAGACGCTTTGCTCCGAGATGCCCGGTCACTTTGGCCGCGGCGGACCCCGCGGCCACGGACCAGGCGGCCATGGCCATCGAGGCCCCTCGCCCCAGCATGACGAGGACGCGGAGGACTCCGACACCTGAAGTCATGATGATCATGGCAGGGTGAGGTGACCTGAATGATTTGTTCGGACCTCTTGTCTATCTGCAATCCTGGGGGACTCCCATGCAAGTGTTGACCAAGTCCACGGTCCTCGGAACGGCCCTGGTCGCCTTGGCGATTCTGAACTTCAGCGTCCTCGACCAAGTCGGCGTCGGCCTCGTGGCCTCGGTCAACGACAAATTCATCGAGTTGGGTGCAGATTGGATTGGCTTGCAAGCCCTCAACTCGACCATCGACCCGGACGAACTCGCCAGCCAGTTCTCCTCGATTGACGGCGTCCAAGCGACCATGACCTCTTGGGCGTCGACATCAATCGCATTCGGAGCGCAAACCAACGCGGACCAATCCGAATGGCTCGTTCCCGGTCCCGGCTACGACCTCGCGACGACCCCCTACCTCTTCGTGTACCAGGAGGACAGCGACACGGAGGCGGTGTTCTACCGTGACACTATCACATGGGTTTCCGGCTCGGCACCCCAAGCAGGCGAAGCCGCTGTCAGCACGACCTACGCCGAGGACAATGGCCTCCAAGTCGGATCGAGTCTCTACCACGCCTTCGACGTCACGCCGTTCGACGCCGACGGCCGCTTCAACAAGACGTTCACTGTCGCCGGCGTCTACGACCGCGCCTACAGCGACCCCGAAGGCAATCCCCCCGAGGTCGTCATCCTTGGATACGACCCCAGCATCGTCGACCTGTTTACGTCCACCAGCCGCTTCGGCGTGTACCGCCATTCGGTCCTCGTGCAGGGGACCATGTCGAACATCCTGACCGTGTCGGACCGCGTCATCGACGCCGCCGAAGACCAAGGCTACGAAGTCAGCACCGAACAGTTCCGGGCCGGAGGACGAGCCATCGGCGGCCGGCCAGGCTTCCCCGGCGGGGGCGGCTTCGGCGGCCAAGGCGGGCCTGGCGGCCTGCAGGCTCAAGGTCCAGGAGGAGGCGGATTCCCCGGCGGAGGCACGACTCCCGACCTCATCGTGTTGGCCAACGGCGACGTGCTCAGTTCAGCGCTCGAGGCTGCCGACCGGGCCGGAACCTGGTTCCGCCTCTTGACCACGAGCGCCGTCGCCATGGCCCTGCTGGGCATCGGCTTCGTGACGGCCGCCATGGAACGCAAGATCCGCCGAGACGTCGGCGTCCGGCAGGCCGTTGGTTTCCCCATTCGCCGCATCTGGATCCACTGGGCCACAACGGCCACGGCCATGGGCCTCGTCGGTGCCATCATCGGGATCGGGCTCGTCTACGCCCTGGCGACCTCAGGCACCAGCAACGTGCTCCTTGGCCTGGACTTGACATTCCGTAGCAGCCTCGGCGCCCTCGTCACGCCCATCGCGTCGGTCCTCGCCTTCGGATTGGCTACTCTGCCCACGTACCTGCGCGTCCTCCGGTCGACACCGGCGGAGAATCTGCGCGCCTTTGGAGCCTGAACACTTGCCCCCCATCTCCACGACCATTGGCCTCGTTTTGTCCCGCATGAAGTATGACTGGAAGCGCCACCTTACCGCGCTCTCCGTCGTTGCCATCCTGATGGCGTCCTTCATGACGTTCACCGCCGTTTCTGCGGGAATGCAAAACGGCCTTGCTCAGACCGTGCAGGACCAGCAATGGGACCACGTGCAACTCAACCGGCAAACTTTCGGCCCGCAAGCCACGGCGTTCTCGCAGGCCGACGTAGACGCGATTGCCGGCTGGGACGGCGTCGTCCAGGTCGCCACGCGCACCGCAGTCGCCACCGGTATCGAAGTCGAAGGCGGACAAGTTCCCTTCATGCCCGCGCCCATGGGCAATTCCACCACCACTGGCGGCAACGGCACGACGCCGCCTGTGCCCACCTTCAGGCGCGAGCTCATCCTGGTCGGCATCGACCCCGACGTCGAGGAGACCTTGGTCGTCCAGGGCACCGTGCAATCCACGCAGAACCCCTTCGGTGGAGGCGGCGGCGCGGTAATGTTCCGCGGACAAGCCCGCAACTACACGCTGCTCCAGGGGCACTGGCTACAAGGCGGCGGCGACGCCGTCGTCACCCAGAGCACGGCCAACGAGGGATACGACTTGGGCTCCACCTTCGATACCAACGGCCAAACCTACACTGTCGTCGGCATCATCGACAACCGCCACCCCGCGACGGCCTCTGCCGAGGGCGTGATTGCAGCCGGCCAGATCCTGGTCGATCAGGCCACGGTTTCCGGGGGGACCATCTCCAGCCTCCACATCATCGTCGACAACAACTTCCAGGACATCCAAAGCGTCTCGACCAGGCTCATCGAGGACTTCCCGCAATCGACGGGTTCCCTGCGGGCCAGCCTGGCTGAATTCGAACGCGAGCAGTACGAATCCTCGCGGACCGCCACCGTCCTCGGCGCCGCCGCTCGCCTCGTCGGGGTTGCTGGCGCAGTCACCGTCTTTGCCATGAGCCTGTTCCTGCTCATCGGCGAACGCGCAGCCATTGGCACGATGGCGGCCGTCGGCTTCACCCGGGGGCGTCTGGCCTCCTACATGGGCAACAAGATGCTGATCCTGGCCGGCCTAGGTGTCGCCGCGGGAGCTATCGCCGGCCTGCTGGCCATCTATGCCACGCCGATGCCGGAAGCTTCGTTCAGCTTCGAGCCCGCCGTCAACCAACTCACATACGCCACGGCCTCTTTCAGGACTCTTGTCGCGGCGCTGCTCGGCAGCGCTGTGTCCTTCTTCCTCGTCATTCGTCAAGACCCAATCAAGGCCATTCAGGCCACGGAGTAAGACCACCATGAACATCGTTGAGATGGAGAACATCCAGAAGAGCTACGGATCCGGCCAGAACAAGTTCCGCGCCTTGTCCCTGAACAGCCTGACAGTCGAGAAGGGCGATTACGTCGCCATCGAGGGACCCAGTGGATGCGGCAAGTCCACGCTCATGCACATCATGGGCCTGCTTGACACCGCCACCAGCGGGACCTACCGACTCGTCGGCAAGAACGTCGAACACCTTGGCGAGGCCGCACGCGCCAAAATCCGCAGCCAACACATCGGCTTCATCTTCCAGAAATTCAACCTCCTTCCCGACCTGAACGTCCTCAACAACGTCGCCATGCCTTTGGTGCCGACGGGAATGCGCCGGGCGAAACGTTTCGAACGTGCCTCGCTCGTCTTGCAGCAGGTCGGCTTGGGAGCCAAGGCAAAGGCCTTGCCGAACGAACTCTCCGGGGGACAGCAACAACGCGTCGCCATTGCCCGCGCCCTCATCAACGAACCCGACCTCCTGATCGCCGACGAACCGACCGGGAACTTGGACCAGCAGAACGCCGACGCCGTCATGGACCTCGTCGCTGACCTACAGAAGCAAAACGGCACGACCGTGGTCGTCGTCACGCACGACCCAGATGTTTCCGCGCGCGCAAAGCGGGTCATCCGCGGGGCCGTAACGAAGTAGATGCACCAGCGGCGCACCGTGCCTACACGCGGAAGCCGCGGAATGCGCGGAAACTACGTGGGTTCCGCGCGTTCCGCGTGAAACGTCGCGTCGGCTCACGCTACGGTGGCGACGACTTGATGCGGCATCCCCGCGGCATCTTCGAGGACTTCCTCGGTCCGCCCCGTGAGCACGTCCCAGTCGTGGTGCGCGACGACGATCTCGCGTCCGCGCTGCCCCATCTTGTTGGCCAACTCGGGATTGTCAAGCAGCTTGGCGATGGCGACCTCAAGTGCCCGCGCGTCGCCCGGCTCGACAAGGAGTCCATTCTCGCGGTGCCGCACGAAGCCTGGGATTCCTCCGACGCGTGACGCCACGACCGGCCGGCCGCACGCGTTCGCTTCGGCGAGGACCATGCCGAACGACTCCGCGTCCGTCGTGCTCGGGAGGACCGTAATGGCGCCTTGGTATTCTTTGACGAGGCGGACTTCGGCGAGCCTGCCTAGGATTCTCACGCCGCCAACCTTCTGGCCTTTGGCGTGGAATTCCGCGACGCGGTCGCCGCGTCCGACGAGAGTGAGCCGGACATTGGGATGGGTGCGCCGCAGCCGCACGTAGGCCTCCCAGAGGACATCGAGGCCCTTCCAGGCATACGACGTGTCAAGCGGAGCGACGAACAGGAGGTCCTGCGTCGGCACGGGGTTTCGCGTCGGGATGAAGAACGTGTGGTCGACGCCCGGGGGAATGACTTCGACGCGTTCCTTGTGGTGGCGCAGGGCGTGGTTGGCCACGTACGGACTTACGGCGATGAGGCGGGCGGCTCCGGCGAGCATTCCGCGCTCCATCGTGACGCGGTCAATGGCAGCTAGTCCGTCGAGGAAACGGGAACTCCCGCGCAGGCGTCCGGCGTGGTACGTGACGACGAAGGGAATGCCCGCCTTGCGTGCCGCGCGATACGCCATTTCAGCCACAAAGGGGACTGGAGTGTGCGCGATGACGACGTCGGGACGTTCCGCGCGGATGGAGTCGGCCACACGGCTTGCAAAGGCGGGGTGCACGGGGGCGTTGCCAAGGCGCGTCATGGGCGCCATGCGGTCGACGAGGATGCCGTCCTGCGTCGTCTGCGAGGATTCGGACCCGAACGCCATCGCTCGGACATCGTGCCCGCGTTCCTTGAGGCGCGCGAGGATTGCGTGGGCGTAGCGTTCGAGGCCGCCACCGTCCGGGCTATAGTATGGCGCCGCGGCTAGGATGCGCAAGAGGCGTCACCCCCGGAGTCGCGAGGGTTCGTCCCTGTAGTGTTCCGTAAATGGAGAGAAGTCGGTCGGCCACGGCGTCCCACGAGTATTGGTCATGAATCGCCTTGGACAAGGATAAGCCGCGAGGGACAGCGCCCGGTTCCAGGGCTGCGCGCAGGGTCCGCGCGAGGTCGTCGGCGTCGCCGGGAGTGGCAACGAGTCCGCCGAGCCGTGCGACGTCCGCGACGCCGGGCAAAGCGGATGCGACGACCGGCGTCCCGCATGCCATGGACTCGATGAGTGAGATGCCGAAGGCTTCCTGCCGGTTCACGGAGGGAAGGACGGTGAGCTTGGCGCGGCGATACAGCCGCGGCAGTTCGTCGTCGGCGACGCGGCCGAGGAACGCCGCTGCGACGCCGAGCCGCTTGGCCTGACTGGTCAGGCGCTCGCGTTCCGGCCCTTCTCCAGCGACGATGAGCGGGATCCCGAGTTTGGCCTTCGACAAGGCGGTGAGGAGCACGTCGAGCCCCTTGTACGGCACGAGGCGACCGACGAAGAGGAGGTAGTCGCCGGAGCCTGACGCAGTCATTGCCGGGGCTGGAGCCACCCGTTCGACCGCGGCTGCGCCGATGAGCGCCGTGCCGAGTTGGGCTGCGCTGGCTGAAATGTCGGGCACTTGCGAGGCGGGCGGCCCGGCGGTTTGCGGCGTCTGAGTGGCTTGCAGCGTCTGGATTAAGTCATCATTCGCGTGGAAATGCGATGGGTCGATGCCGTTCGGGACGACGCGCAGGCGGTCGCGCAGGATGCGTGCTAGACTGGGGGAACTGGCGGCATAGGATTCCGAGCGGACGAGGACGACGTCGGCGAGGCGGTAAATGGGCGGCCCCATCAAGCGATACGCGGCGGCTCCCCAACGGCCCAGCGTCCCTGGTGGGTTGGGTTCGAAGTGGAAGTCTAGCACCGCGGGGATGCCTAGATCGACGGCCCGCCGCAGCACGTTCGGCGTCGTGAACGGGTACGTGGCGGCGACGTGCACGATGTCGGAGTCAGGTGGGATGCGGCGGTCGAGCCGGCACACGGGCGCCCGGAAGATGGTGAGGCGTCGGTGTTCGCGCACGACGCGGACGCCGGCTTCGACTCGGCGCCCGGTAGGTCCTGTGGTGGAGCAGAGAAGGGTCACTTCGTGGCCGCGCTGCGCGAAGCGGCGTGATACTTCGGCGAAGACGCGTTCGACGCCTCCGACTTCGGCTTTGCCCGCGCTGACCGCGGCGGGTTGCGGGTCATACGGACAGACGAGCGTGATGCGCATGGGATCTCCTCGGAACGGTTCGCATCGCATGTTCATCCCCACGTGGCGAGGAATTCACTGGCCAAAGACATCCCGAACAGGGATGGGCGGGTAGGTCTTGGTAGGAGGGGGCGGCGCGACAGGTCAGGCCGCGCCACCGCCAACGACAACGGAGCGAGCGCGCAGCCAGGGACGACAGTGGCGACGGTGGCCAGCGCGGCGCCGCGCTCAGGGTCAAAGATGCCACGATGCCAGCCGTAACGACCAAGACCCACCCCCCACATTGCAGCTCATGCGAACCGCCTTCATCATCGCTTGGACCCTCATTGCCTTCGCGTTGCTCATCGCGATTGGTTCCGTCGCGGGCCTACTCTACAAGGAAGCCACGCCCGTCACGGATTCGGGTCTCGTCGCGACCGTCGCCATCCTGCTCATCTTCGGCCTCTTGGCCTTGCGCATGTCGCGCAACGCCCCGCGACCCGCGTATTGAAGCGGGGCTCGGTCAGCGGCCCGGCAAGCGGCTCAGTCAAACAATGCCGCTCACGACTGCGATGTAGGCGGCGGCAAGCACGAGTGCAAGCGTGAAGATGCGTTTGAGTCCCCGCTCCGGGAGCGAATGCGCGGCCCAGGCGCCGATTGGGATGCCGACGAGGCCTCCCACGGCCATGGGCACACCAAGCCACAGGTCTGCCGCGCCGTGGGCAAACTTCGACGCGGTGGCGACGGCGGCGTTCGTGAAGACCGGGACTAGGCTTGAGGCGACGGCGACGTGGATGGCCGTGCCGAAGAGCGCGAGCACGGGGACGCTGATGAGTCCGCCACCAATGCCGAACAACTTCGCCGCGACCCCGCACGCAAGGCCCAGGGCAACGAGGAACGCCGGATGCTGCGTGTGGAAGCGCGCGTGCACCGGACCTTTCAGCGTGCGATGTGCTGCAAGCACTAGGAGACCGGCGAAGCATAGTTTCAGCACGGGGACTTCGAGTCGTGACTCCAACCATTCCCCGACGAAAATCCCGACTCCCCCGCCGACTGCCATGTAGCCGCCAAGCCGCCAATCGACAGTTCCGCGCCGGGCGTGTTGATAGACAGCCGTCGGCGTCATCAGCGCAATCGCTAGCAGGGACAGCGCGGTCGCGACGTGCCATTCGACGTGGAAGCCGTAGTGCAGGATGGGCACCATGACGATGCCGCCGCCGATGCCGAAGAGGGCGGAGAGGAATCCCGCCAGCGCGCCCACCAGCAAGAGGGCGGCGGCGAGCTCCCAGTCCACGCAGCTCCTCAACGCTCGGGGCTATTTGGGTTTGGAGGCCTGTGGCGCCCGCAAACCTCCGGTTCCGCAACGCGGCAGTGTGGGAGGCTTGGGAGTTCACAGAACCACACAGATGACTTTTCCCTCGTGGAGTACGAGGCACGCGAAGACCAAGTTCTGTGAAAATCAGTATAATCCCAGGCCTCCCACACTTCTGTCGGCCATCCCACGCCTCCCACACCTCTTTGGTCTTTCTACGTCAAGCGCCGCGGCGGGGCGCCGGGGGTGGCGGATACAACAACGGCACAACTAGGAACGTCACTAACAAGAGGATCGTCACTGAACTCACGGTGGCAAGCATCGTCTTGCGGACCAGGAGGTCGGTTTGGAACACGAAGACCGTGAAGGCGAGGATGTCGGTGGCGATGGCGACGGTGATGGCCTTGCCGGCGAAGCGGTAGACGCGGCGGTGGTCGTCGACGTGTTCGAGGTTCCACACGAGGTGCAGCGCGTTGTCGGATCCGATGGCGGAGATGAAGACGAGGGGGAGCATGAGTCCAATCGACAGGCCGACTCCCAGCAAGGGGAGAGTCCCAAGCCACCACAGACTCGTGAGCCCCATGACGGCTGCGATGGCGACGGTAGCTCTCCAACTCCGCGTCGTCACGGCCACGAGGCCGGTCACGAGGCCGAACGACAGTATGCCGACGCGGTTGACCCACGGCAACTGTTCCTTGATGAAGAGGTAGCTGACCGCGTTGTTGCCAAACTGGTGCACTTGGATGTCGGAGATGCCCTCCTCCGCTATCGTGTAGGCGATGACGCGGTCCGTCGCATCCCAAATCCGCACCGCCTCATCGTAGGACAGTTCCTGGCGCGTGTCGAAGGGCACCATCGCCATGTCGTATGCGACGGGGTTGAGGAGGATCGTCATGAAGTTCGCGAAGGGGCTTGCGAAGATCTCGTCGAACGTGGCCTTGATTTCCGCTTGCGTCTTCGGGTACTGCGCGTCCTGCGCCTGCTCGTTCGGGATGTTGCCGAGGATGAATTGCGTGATGACCGCGTCCGGCGTCCCTCCATTGATGGCCGTCCACGCGCGCACCACGCGCGTCAGGCTCGCCGTGTTGAACCCCTGGATGGTCTCGTCGTTCTCCAGGTTTGCCGTAAGCCTGTCGAGGAAGCGATGAGCTGCGGGTCGCGTCAAGTCGCCCTCCACGATGAGGTAGTTCGTCCCCGTGTCGCTTGACCCCCCGAAGAAGAGGTCGTTCACCATGTCGGCATCGTCACGCACGCGGTCGCCGGGAGGATAGTTGAGTTCCGGGTTGCCGAAGGCCTCGATGCGGAGTTGGCCAAGACCGACGAAGGCGAAGCCGCTTGCGACGAGGATGATGGTCAGCGTCGCCACGCGATGCCTGCCCAGCCAAACGCACATGGCCAGGATGGGGGGCGAGCCTTGCTCGGGCTTGTGGCGCAGGTTCTGCCGCGTCGTCACGCTCAGGAGCGCCGGAATCATCGTGAGCGAGAAAAGGAAACACACGGTCAACGCGATGCTGCCAACAATCGCGAGTTGTGCCATGAGGATGCTCGGCGACAAGAGCATGAGCAGCAAGCCGGCGACCGTCGTCAACGTCGCAAGCAGCATCGCCATCCCCGCCAGCGATCCGGCCTTGCCGAACGCCTCGGTATCGCCGTGGCCTTGCGCCTTGTGGTCAAGGTATTCCGAGACCATGAGGATCCCGTAGTCTATGCCGACGCCGAGGATCATTGGGATAATGGTGAGGTTCAGGCCCGTGAACGGAATCCCGAGGAAACCCATCATGCCGGCGGTCCAAACGAACGCCACGACCAGATTGACCGCCGAGACGAGGATGACGCGTACATCGCGAAATGACAGGTACATGATGAGGACGAGCGCCGCCGCGACGATTGGGCCTAGGCGCGACAAGTCATCCTGCGTGACGTCGGTGGCATGCGCATCGAGGGCGGACACGCCGCGCACGGCGAGCCCCGAATCGGAGAAGACGTTCCAACGCAACGTGCAAGTGGTGCTCGCGTCGGAGTCGTCGCAAGCGCGGACTGCGACGGCGTAGTCATCCACCATCCGATACACGGCGCGGCCAAGCTCGACGCGGTCAAGCCCTGATTCCGTCGTGTTAAAGAATATCAGGGTGCGGCCGGCTTGCCACGTCGGCGCCACGACATCCTTCACTGAGTCGTCGGCGGCGTTTGCCCCCCGCCACGCCGCCTCGTACTGCAGTTCACCTGCGGGGTCGGTGCCTGGCATGGAGAACGCCGCGGGCTGGGGCGAGCCCACGCGCTCAGGTTGCCCGGCAATGATCGGGTCGAGGATGCCCGGCCGCGGGTCGCCGCTGAAGTAACCCGAGTTCGTGTAGTTGACCGTCTTCACGATGGCGGCGAGGTCGATGGCGTACTCGGCTGCGGGAATCTCCGCCTGGATGAACTGCGACAACTCTTCCATGCCGCGGACGTAGACTTCATCCGTGACGTTCCCGCATGTGGCTGGGCTGGAGCGGAACGGCAGTTGCGCATCGGACACCGCCCGGCACTTTGCTTCGTCGATCTTGTAGAAGACCGTGACGAAGTCGTAGAATCCTCGGAACTCTTGGCTTGCGTTCTGGGCGGCTACCGTGTGCGGGTTGCCTTGCGGCATGATGTCGAGGAGGTCCGCCTCGGTGGAGAGTTGCGTGAGCCCGGCGCCCATGACGATGGTCAGCACGGCGATTCCCACGATTGTGGACCGAGGCTTCGCCGCACACAGGAGGGACAATCTCCCCAGCAGCCGGCCCAAGGCGGGTTCCGGGCGGTGGGTCATCGGGGCACCTTGACTAGGTCAACGAGGGCTCGGCCGCCGACGCAGGCGGCGCCTCTTTTTCCTGCTGCAACCGTTCGGCGCGTTCCCGGTAGCGTTCGAGAGCCTTACGCGATTCGTTGAGCGCCGTCTCTACCAGCATCTCTTCCGTCTCGATGGATTGGTCGCGGACCTTGCGCACGGCGACGCGGATGGCTAGTTCGCGGGCGTTTCCGGGGTAACCCTTCTCGATGAGGCGGATGACCGACTTCATGCGGAGCGGCAGCATGATTAACGTCAGGACGCCGATGACGGGGACGAGTAGAACGACCGTCGAGACCGCGTACGCGTAGGGGAAGTATTCAGGCCACCAGATGCCGACGACGGCCGACGCCAGCACCGCAATGATGCCGATGACGAGGAGGACTGCGAGGATGCGCAAGGTGCGCACAAGGCTCCGCAACTTTCCGGCCACGCGGGCCAGGCGGCCGTCGACGGAGTCCCATACCCTCCTGACGAATGCGAAGATTCCCGTAGGCACGGCGCAACCACCCGCGGGATTGGTCAAGAAGGTTCCGCTCGGGCTCCTCAAGCGATGGCTGCCCGCGCCGCCGCATCGGCCTCCGCGTTCTCAGCCCGCGGCACCCACTTCGTCCGTGACGGGCGCAGCATCGACATGAGTCGGCGGGCCTCCTGGTGCAGAGCAAGCAGGTTTGGCGCGCGCACCTTGTACTGGCCGTCGAGTTGGCGTAGGATAAGTTGCGAGTCGCCGCACAGCGTGACGCTCGTCGCGCCGAGAGCCAACGCATTGCGCAGGCCGAGGATTGCGCCGTGGTATTCCGCTTCATTGTTCGTGCCCTTGCCGAATGCTCGGGACAAGACGTGCCTCTTGCCGTCAATCTCCACGATTGCGCCCGCCCCCATCGGACCTGGATTCCCGGAGCATGCCCCGTCGAAGTGGATGATGGCCTGGCTCACGCGCCTCGCCGCCTGGCATGCGTGCCGTGCGTCGGACTGCAATCTTGCCCGCGCGTCACGGCGAATGTCACAGCAACGGCTCCCGCGCCTTCCCCTTTCCCTTCCCCTGTCCTGTCCCCTTGCCACGCCGGGGGCCGACTCGTTCCTCGACTTTCCCTTGCGCTTCGAGCACGCGGGGGGCCGCTTCGTCCTTCGGCGCGCCCTTGGATTTGAGTTCGAGAATCTCGTCGCGCAGCAAGGCGGCTCGTTCGAAGTCCCACGCCTTCGCGGCGGCCTGCATTTCGCTTTCCAGGTCGCGGATGAGTTTGTCGAACGCCGACTTGTCCAGGCCTGCGAGCCGCTCCGGGCTCACGAGCACGAGTTTCTCGCCGAGGCGACGGCCGTCAATCTCGATGCCCTTCATGGAGCGGATGGTCGTGGTCGGGGTGATGCCATGTTCCTTGTTGTATGCAATCTGCTTGGCACGTCTTGCATTCGTTTCGCCAAGCGCCTTCGTCATGGCGTCGCTCATCCGGTCGGCGTACATGATGACGCGACCATTCGAGTTGCGGGCGGCGCGGCCAATCGTCTGAATGAGACTGGTGGCACTGCGCAGGAAGCCAATCTTATCCGCATCGAAGATGGCAACGAGGGAGACCTCTGGAAGGTCCAAGCCCTCACGGAGGAGGTTGATGCCGACGAGGGCGTCGAACTCGCCTTTTCGCAGTTTCTCCAGGATGATGATGCGTTCCAGCGTGTCGATGTCGCTGTGCAGGTACGTGCACTTCAAGCCAAGGCCCTGGTAGTACTTCGTGAGCTCCTCCGCCATCTTCTTCGTGAGCGTCGTCACGAGGACGCGTTCACCGCGCTTGATGCACTTCTGGATTTCCCCGTACAGGTCATCGACTTGGCCGGAGATGGGGCGGACGACGACTTCGGGGTCGATGAGCCCGGTCGGGCGCACGACGGCTTGCACGCGCAATTCCTCGTGCTCGTCTTCGTATGGCCCCGGCGTCGCGCTGGTGAAGACGGCTTGCTTGACTTTGCTCTCGAATTCGTGGAACTTGAGCGGCCTGTTGTCGAGGGCAGAGGGGAGGCGGAAGCCGTACTCGATCAGCGTCTCCTTACGCACGCGGTCGCCGTGGTACATGCCGCGAATCTGCGGGACCGTGACGTGCGACTCGTCGAGGATGACGAGGAAATCCTTAGGGAAGTAATCGATCAGGCAGGCGCCCGGGTCGCCACGGGTCCGCCCGGAGAGCGGCTGGGAATAGTTCTCGATGCCGTTGCAGTAGCCGATCTCGCGCAGCATCTCCACGTCGAACCTGGTCCGCTGCTCGAGGCGGGCGGCTTCGAGGACCTTGCCCTTGCCGCGCAACTCGGCGAGACGATCGGCGAGCTGCGTCTGGATACGTTTGATGGCGGCTTCGAGTTGGTCTGGCGCCATGACGAAGTGCTTCGCGGGAAATATCGTGATGACGTTGTAGTCCGTGAGCGCCTCGCCCGTTACGCGATGGACGCGGCGCACTGATTGGATTTCGTCGCCCCACAACTCGATGCGGACCGGGTTCTCGTCACCGGGCGGCAGGACGTCAATCGTGTCCCCACGCACCCGGAACGTCCCAGGTTTGAGTTCGGCGTCGTTGCGTTCATAGTAGATGTCGACGAGCCGGCCGGTCAGGGTGCGGCGGTCCATCTGTTCGCCGGGTTGAATGAGGAGGTTGGCGCTGCGGTACTCTTCAGGAGAACCCAAGCCGTAGATGCACGAGACGGAGGCGACTACGACGACGTCCTCACGCGTCATGAGGCTCTGCGTGGCACTGTGGCGGAGCTTCTCGATTTCCTTGTTGACGTCCGACTCCTTCGCGATGTAGGTGTCCGACTGGGGGACGTACGCCTCCGGTTGGTAGTAGTCGTAGTAGGAGACGAAGTACTCGACCGCGTTCTTTGGGAAGAAGGCCCGCATCTCCTCGAAGAGTTGAGCAGCCAGCGTCTTGTTGTGCGAAACGATGAGGGTCGGCCGCTGCAGGCGCTGGATGGCTTGCGCCATGATGTACGTCTTGCCGACGCCCGTCACGCCCTGCAGCGTCACGTACCGTTTCCCGGAACGCACAGCCTCAACGATCTTGTCGATGGCGGGGCCCTGGTCGCCGGCGGGGGCGAAGGGTGCTTCCAGCGCGAAGGGCACGAACACCCGCGAGGTCACAAAGTCTGAAAAGCCAAGGGGTGGGGGAAGCGAAGGTAACGCCCGCCGACGTTCCCGAGGATTGCGGGGATTGCGGGGAACTCCTGTCTGGCAACCACCCCGAAATCCCAGTCTCCTGCGCTCTCGCTGCGCTCCAAGAATTGGAGGCCTGGGATTGCACGGATTATCACAGAACCGATTCCTCGTCCCGGCATGGCATGCCTAATCTGTGAACCTCTGTGAAATCCCAAGCCTCCCACACCCTGCCGCGGCCGGGAACCGGAGGCCTGGGATTGCACAGATTGAATGGATTCTGTTACCCCACCGTTGCCAGCATAGGCTCATCCGCGGGGTCTGTGAAATCCGCGAAATCCCCGGTCAGTCTAGTCGGCGGCAACGTCCGAGGGCCAACGGTGCGCGCCAACTCTAGGCTCAGTCGAGGAAATTTTCGTCTTCACCCGAGCATCGAGAAGCCCAAGGCCACCAACGCGGCTGCAATCGCTGCGACCGCGATTACTTGCAACGGCCAGCGGGTTTGAGCGACATCCTTCTTCGGTGAGAAGAGGAGGGAAGCGAGCACCAGGCTTGCGACGACGGAGAGTGCGAAGAGAAATGCGGTGAAGCTCATGGTGGACCTTTCTTCTCGTAGGTTGGTGGGGGAGAGTTGTTGGCGGGAGGATTGCTTGTGAGAGTAAGGCCCAGTGAAGTGCCCCGAGAACCCAAGAGGGCCTCCGGGACGGGTGGTTAGTGGTGGTTGCGTGATGCGTTTCCGACAAGGCGGAGATTCACTGGGCCGAGCTCGAGTTGCCCCGTGCCCTCGCGTGGCTCCTTGTGCGCCACACTGCACACCCTAATTGGCTGCCCGCCCATATATACCTAACTTCTTGTGAAGTACGTAATTATTGGAATACTACATATCGCTCGATTCGAGGCCAGGCCCAGCGCTTTGCCCCTAGGGCGCTTTGCTCCACCCTTAGAGAGAATGAGCAGAGACCTGAAATAGCAAGCAAGAACAATCTGGTACAATGGATGACATCGCCCTACCCGGCACCGCTCCCGCGTCGGTCCAGGCCATCGTCAGCAAACTGCATGGCCACGCACCCATGACAGGAAAGGAGCTGCGCGAGGCCACGGGCCTCCCACGCCGCACGATTTACACCGCCCTGCGCCGCTTGCGTGAAATGGGCCTCCTCCAAGAGCGCCAGAGTCTGCGCGACACCCGCCAGACATACTTCTGGCTCAACCCGGCCGCTGGAAATTGGGTTCCCCACTAACGAGCGCCTCCAGCAAGTCCGCCAACGCGCAGGACCTGCCGGTTTTTCATCCGACCTCGCGTCGCTCAGTTGGCGCAGTGATCTGGCACATCCTCTGAGCCGCCGTAAGGCGTCGATGAATGGATTGGACTTTGGTGAGCGCCGAGGGACTCCGTCCCTCGACCCTGGGGGCGACCTGCGGTCGCCCGATGGGGGGCGCTGCCCCCCATCCGCTGCCCCCCGCCAGGGGGACTTCGTCCCCCTGGACCCCCTGAACACCCGGTGCTGGCACCTTACAGCGACTTGTCCAGGTAACCCGTCGTCCCGCCTTCGGGCGTGACGCGCGTCGCCACCCAAATGCCGAAGGGCGTAAGTGCGATGAGCAGCGCGCCCCACCACACGCCTTCCGTCACGAACATGAGGCCAATGATGCCAATCGTCACCGACGACAGCACGAGCAGGAGCGCGCCGAGCTTGCGGAAGAAGTCGAGCCAGCTTCGCATGCAAAGGCACGGACTCGATGGGCCAAGATGAAGCCACTCCTCGATGGGTTGGCGCGGGGAACTGGAGGCTTGGGATTTCACGGATGCCCACAGAATTTGTGCCTCAAGATTCAGCCGTTGAACCCCGAGGGATTCGCGCCGACGGGTTGAATCTGTGAAGTTCTGTGCAATCCCAGGCCTCCCACCCTACGGCCGACCGGCCACACCGTGAACGCACGCACGTCCGCGGCGACACCCACGTCGTCGTCTCCGCCGGCCGGCGCCGACGTCGTCTGCAACCCCGGCCACCACGTCAACTGTCTACACGCGAAGATGGCAGCGAAGCGTGGGAAGTAGACGCGAAGGACGAGGGCGTGGAAAAAAGAAAGGGGCCCGGGGAGGGATTTGAACCCTCCACAAGGGAGCCACAATCCCATATGTTAACCAAGCTACACTACCCGGGCCAGGCGGATGCATGAGCCTGAATCCGAGCGTGTGTGGTAATCGTCCGTTGACGGACGGCCCGGATTAGGCCCGCGGATGCGAGGGCACGGAAGGTCGGACTAAGAGGGCCTAGATAAGCGGAACTACCGCTACGGAAATCTCCACGGGGCCCCTGGAATCAGCGCGAAGACGTTTCCTCTCTGGAAAGACGGACAACGGCCCACGCAAGTTGTTTTTCACTTTATATTGGGACCAAGAGAAGTTTCGCCGGCTCTCCTTTTCCGATAAAAACGCTGGAGGTGGACCTCGTGCCGGGGAGGAACCACGGCTACACGCCCAAGCTGCCGGCTTGGCCGAGAAGCATAATCATCACGCCGCACCCCCCTTCGTTCCGGGCGCTGCACCTAACCCCGTCAACCCAAATCGCGGATTTTCCAGTAACACAAAATGGCCTTGGTCCGGCCGGTTGTTTGGGTGGTGGTGTGGTACCGGCGGGTCGATTGCGGCCGGTTGCCGGACCAAGGCAACGAAGGGGGGCCACAAGGGGCCCAATCGTCATTCACTTGCAGACTGGCGGGGTGTACAACGATTTTGGGCAGTAGGCGAAAACTAGGGGTTGCATCCGTAGGAGGGCATCCCAAGGACGGCGGCTGAACTTGGCACGGGAACGTCAGATGTTTGGCGTTGCTAAGAAGGACCAGCGCTATCGAATCCGGCAGAGGATTGGCTCACTTCGGCAGCCTGCATGGAGTCCGCAGCGCGAAGGGTTGCGACAATGTTGCGCAAGTCTTCAGTGGCCTCGAGGTGCAAGGCTCGGCCACCCGCCTGGGCCACCAGAAGGCCGGCCGCGATGAGCTGCTTGACTTGTGCGTGGACTCGGCTGGCGGGAATGCCGAGGTCCCTGCAGATGTCGCGCTGGATGCACGCGGGGTTCACGAGCACGTACTCGCCGATGAGGCGCCGCCGGTGGTTTCGAAGGACGGCCACCTTGCTGCTCTCGCTGCCGTTGCTGGCGAAGAAGAAGCGGCATCGCCCGATGAGTCGACTGACGACGAGCCCGTTGCGCTCGAGGACGTCCAAGTGGTAAGTCGCATTGTTCCGGCTCATGCCCAGGCGCTCGGTCAACTCTGGCAACGTGATGCCAGCATGGGACTTGATGACCTCTAGCAAGTCTTGCCTGGGCGGATGCGCCAAGGCCTTGTTGCGGTTGACGCGAGAGAACAATGCCGTTGCAGGCATTCCCGCCAGGAAGCGTAGGATGCGTCCGAAATTGGCCATCAACAGCGCCAAGACCGCGGTCGCGGCAAAAGCGGAAGCCATCTGAAATGACTTGGAGGTCGGACTGAACGTTGCCGTGGACGTCGGCTTCCAGTCCCCGTCCCGGTCAATTGCCTGGGGCCCAGGCGGCGTTGACGGGGGATCCAGAATGAAACCTTGGTGCTCTTCGGTATGGTTCAAGCCTTGGTGCTCTTCCGTAGGGTTGACCACTTCGTCCTCGGTGGCAGACTCGGGTGTGGATGCTTTGGCATCGACCGGAGGGGGCATCGCAAGTGAATCAGGTCCAGCCAGCATGGCCTCCACCACGGGCGCCTCGTATTTCACGAAACCATTACACACCGACGGCCCAGCGATACCCAGTCCGGTTGCCCTGACATTGGTGGCACCACAGGCATCCACCGGGAGCGTCACTTGCTCCTGCAGTCCCATAGCGGGGCTGGCACTGCCCGCACCGATGGGAACTTGCTCGTCCGCCACGGAATCCGGCGCACCTGTGGCATCCATCACGGCGCTGACTTCAGTATCGGACGCAACCGAGGTAGGTTCAGACCATACCTCTGCCGCCAAGTCGGCAGCTTCCGGCTCAGCGCCAAGGGGCTGTTCGGCGCTTTCCTGCGCCAAGGCGACGGGAACGGATACCACCAAGCCCAGCAGAAGCATGCTGCTGAGGACCAACCACCGCATAGACGGCCCACAGTCCATGCGGAACTTAAGCCGTGTTGTTACTTGATATAAGCGCCCTGCGCATTCCTTGGTGTTCAAGCGGAATGTTTCGAGCATCGCCGCGCCCCGGCGTAGGCTTTGGTCCGGTCGCCCACCACGTTATTGTCTGAGCTGACCGAGCCGGGAATCAATCGCCCGACAATCCATCCTCAATTCACTCCGCTTTGCGGTCCGCCAGCAACCGTCTCAGAAGCCCCGGCAGCAGGCCCACGAACGCGCCCACCAAGACGACGGCCATCACGCGTACCGCGAGTCCCGCCGGAGCCAGGGTGTCCTGCACGACCACGGATTGCCGGTTGGCAAGGAGTTGGGGCAGCCACGCCGAAGCAGCGACCGCGCCTGCAGCGACTGCCACGATGAGGGTCTGAAGAGGCACATCTACTCGCGGGGTCCGTTGCGGCGGCACGTGGAGTGCTATGATGAAGGCCATCACTCCGCTTGCTGCCGCCGTGAGGGCTGCCGGGGTCGGTGAGGGGCCCGCCGCTGCCAGCAGGCTGACCAGCGCAGCACCCCAGGCGATGCCGTCGCTCCACGGTCGAAGCCTGCCGGCGCGCGCAATCGCGGCGGCTAGGAAGCTGACGGCGCCTGCTGCAAGGACTGGGGGGAGGGGCGCGGGGCTGGACCATGCGACAAGGGCAATGGCGAGGGCGTGCAACAAGAGATTGAAGATCAGACCAGCACCCCCAATTCAGGGGCTGGCACCCAGGGCGGTTTCTCGTCCTGCCAGTCCAGCACGGCCGCACCGCGGTCGCGGACCTGTTGCAGCCACGCATCGCGTTGCCGGCGCCGCTCCGCGGAATCCGGGCCATCATACGTGGAGCCCAGTGGCCGCGGACTCACCAGGGTGACCGGGTGCCCCCGTCCGACCATGTCGGCGATGGCCGCGGGAAGCGTGGGGTCACCCTCGGCGGAGGTGAGGATGATGATGGGGCCGCGGGAGCGCATGTCGCGGCGGGCACGCTCCCAGGCTTCCATGAGGAGATTGGTCCCTTTTGCCGGCAACCGGGCCAGGACGTTCTCAAGTTGCCTGAGGCGGTCGGGGCCACGGGACGGGACCTCCTGGAAATCCTGCCCATATGCGAGGAACCGCGTAATGTCCCGGTTGCTGCTCGCTTCCGAGTACAAGGCCAGGATGAGGCGGCATGAACGGTCCAGGGGCGTGCTGCCCGCAGGGCCAACGCCGGACACCACTCGGGCATCCAGCAACAGCAGAATCTCGCTTTGGGTCTCGCGCTGACGTTGGTTGACGATCAGGCCATCATCGCGCTTGGCGCTGGCTTTCCAGTTGACGTCCCGAATGGTGTCACCGGACGCATACTGGCGCAGGGTGAAGAAGTCGAAGCCTTGGCCAGGCCGGTTGATCTGGAAGCGGCCTTGCATGGGCTTGAGGACGCGGCTGCGCAGCCCAACGTTGCCCTCCAAGATGCGAGGGATCACCTCCACCTCTTCGATGTGCAGCAACTGGTCGTCCATGGCCCAGATGCGGGATGGGCTCCAGGAGCGCACCTCGACCGGGCCCACGCGTTGGGGGCCCCGGACGGCGGCCCGGAGCTTGAACGCATGCCGTGTGTCCCCTTTTTCAGGTGTCCACACGTTGCTCTCGTTCTGCGGCAGTGCCAGACCGCGGTCAAGGTGGACCCGGAACTGCTGGCCTCCCCGACCCGCGCGGGCTTCCACGGTGACGCTCGTTTCGGATTCTTCCGGGACCCGGGACGGGGTTACTTGCAGCCGCGGTTGCGGTGAATCCGCCGCCGCGACGCCGGCATCCAGGATCATCCACAACAGCAGGGCGCCTCCCAAGACGACCCAGTACGGGGAATCCAGTAGGGGGCCAAGAAAGATCAACCCCAGCCCTAGGGCAGCGTAACCGGCCGCCTGGGCGGTCCATGTGAGTCGCCACCGCGTCGCCATGCTACACCGGCGTTGCCGTGCGAGGCACAGGGATCCGGCGGGTGATGTCTTGCAGCACTTCTTGTTGGGTGCGTCCCCGGACGCGGGCGTCCGTGGCGAGGATGGTGCGGTGCGCCAATACGGGGACCACGAGTTCCCGCACATCGTCGGGGATGACGTAGTTGCGGCCCTGCAACGTCGCCCACGACCGCGCCATCTTGACAAGCATCAACGACCCGCGGGGGCTGGAGCCGGCCACAAGGTCCGGGTGTTTGCAGGTGGCGTCCACGATGCGCGCGATGTAGTCGACGATGCCTGCATCCACATGGATCGACTCCACGAACGCCTGCATTTCCAGCAACTGCTGCCGCGTGATCACCGACTTGACATCAAACGAGTCGCGGCCTCGGCCCAGGCGCCGGTTCATGATCTCCACAGCCTCGTCCTTGGTCGGGTATCCCATGCTGAGTCGCATGGCGAACCGGTCCATCTGCGCTTCTGGCAATGGATACGTGCCTTCCTGCTCGACGGGGTTCTGCGTCGCCAGGACCATGAAGGGGGGCTCCAAGGCATGGGTGACGCCTTCCACGCTGACCTGTTTTTCTGCCATGGCTTCCAGCAGGGCGGATTGGGTCTTGGGACTGGCTCGGTTGATTTCGTCGGCCAACAGGAAGTTCGTGAAGAGGGGACCCCGCCGGAAATCGAACTCGTTCGATTGGCGGTTGAAGATGTGGCCACCACTGATGTCCGTGGGCAACAGATCGGGTGTGAACTGGATGCGGGTGAACTTGCACCCGGCCGCCTTGGAGTACGTTGCTGCCAACACCGACTTGGCCAGGCCCGGCATGTCCTCAAAGAGGATGTGGGCCCCTTCCGTGAGGCTGGCGGCCACCAGGTACTCGATGACGTTGCGTTTGCCGACGATCACTTTGGCCGTCTCGGTGCGCAGGGTCTGAATCGCGTTCCGCATCTGATTTGCGGACATGGAATTGCGGTTCGTGGGTGCTTGGCGGACGACCATGGATTGTGCCGGGCGCCCGAGGGCTTGCTTGCTTTCAGTTGTCATGACAAAATCACCTGCTCCTTTCCTGGAGAACCTGAATCAATCGGGACCCGCCGGGCGTGCACGTCATGGAATCCGGCTCCGGTTGCTCGTGGGGTTGTTGTTGCTCTGGGCGATGACGTGGGCTGCTTCGGCCTCGAGTTCCGGGTCCTCCGCGGGCTTCCACTCGTGGGGGGCCCAACGGGTCGTGCGGGGTGCGGTAGACACCGCCAGAGCTGCTGCAACCAACATGAGGGCGACGGCGGCCAAGTCATTCGTGGTCAGGCCCCCGAGGGCGCGGTAGAGTGGGACCGCCAGGTGGCCGAGCCCACTGCGTGCCCCCGCCGTTGAATCAAGGTAGATTGTATCCGCACCCTGGGCGAGCCCGGCGGCGAACTCCAGGTGCCCTTGGCGTTCGGTGACGACTCCGTTGCGCCACAAGTCGCCGTCGGCGATTACCCATACCGTTCCCTGCCCAAGCTGCCAGGCCGCCACCACGGGATAGTGGCCTGGCCCTTGGTCAGCGAGGCTCAATTCCTGGTCCCCGTCCAGGTCCAGGAAGACCTCGTGGCCGGACTTGGCCACCTGTTGGAAAACCGCCTCGGCGACGAGTGCGTCTTCCAGGTCGGGCATGGCA
The DNA here is from genome assembly GCA_964643795.1 of uncultured Halobacteriales archaeon. Lineage (GTDB taxonomy): Archaea > Thermoplasmatota > E2 > JACPAO01 > JAHFTW01 > JAHFTW01. Next base: position 50,506 of record CAZXUC010000002.1, read on the forward strand.
CTGGGGGACGGCAGGCAGAGGGCGTGGGCAAGAAGGAGTTGGACCACGGTCTCGACGCAGTCCCGTTCGGCGCCCGGTGCGAGGAGGACCGGTTGGCCGTGGAACATGGCGCCGAGTCCCGATGCCCAGGAATTGGCGTGGCCTCCGTCCGTGGCGACCACCACGGTCCCGCCCGCTGCGACGAAGTCCTCCAGGCGCTCGGCCTCGGACACGGCAGCGGCGCGGTGCGTCGGAAACAGGAACAAGACATCCCCGGCGCCCGCCGCAGCGGGGATGGAACCAATGGATCCAACGACCACGCGAAGGGCGGCTTGTGACGACAGGCGCTCGACAAGAAGGGTGTGCCCATCCGGTCCCGGGTCGTCCCAACCGACGCCGGACCCACCGAATCCACCGGGCCCCACAAGGGAGCCGCCCAGCACGGCCACCGATGCCAACAGGACCACGGCAGCTCCGGTCATGGCGAACCCCTTCATGCGGCGCCACCCCGCAGTGACCGCTCAGGGGTCCCGAGGTCCCGCGCCAACTGGAGGAAGGCGCGCAGGGCCTCACGGCGCCCCGCCTCGGGGATCTCTTGCTTCGAGTAGACCACGAGCTCGAAGAGTTTGGAGACCTCGCGCATCGGCTGGGGCTTCACCTGGAAGGCCCGGATGGTGCTGTCGGCGATGTCGCGGACCGTCTGCTCGGGAGGGGGCGTGTACCCGGAGGAGTCCAGGATGGCCAGCAGTTGCTGGTAGGCGCGCCGGACCACTTCGGCGGGGGTCAGCGAGGGGTCCCACAGCGCCTTGTGCGCGTCGGCGAAGGCCCGCTGAAGTCTCCGGCGACCGCTTGCCCGCCACAATAGGTACAATCCGGCGGCCACCAAGGCCAAGGTCCCAGCGACTGCTGCGGCGACGGGGAGAATCCACGAGGGCGTGTTGGTTGTACGGACCTCTTGGAGGGATGTCTCCAGGGTGTACACGGTCTCGGTGGCTTCCAGTGTCGGGCTGCGCAGGGCCACCACGCTCAACTCGCCGTCGTATCTGTTGCCTAGATCCAGCTCGGCTTCACCGGTCTGGGGGTCCAGGTCGATGCGGTGGATGTCCAGCACGCGTTGCGTGGCCGGGTCGCGGCGCAGCAGCACCAGTTCCCCTTCCATCTGCCCGCCCTCCGAATCGGCACCGATTACCTTGACGCGCACCTTCCGGCCATCCTCCCCAAGGGTCTCGTGCACTTGCACGTCCACCCCCTTGACGATGACCAGCGTTCCCTGCCAGGACGAAATCTGGTAGCCGTCGGTTCCGTTCGCCGACAGGGAGACGTTCTGCTCGCCAAGGGCGGTCCCCTGGGGAATCGGGTACTCGATGCGGAAGTTGGCTGGGTCGTGGATTGTTACGGGGTGTGGCGGCTGGCCGGGGATGCGCACCTCGAACAGCACCGGTCCGTACTCCAAATCTGGGACTGCGCCCTCAAGTCGGCCCTCCAAGAGGACTGCCTCACCTTGCCGCACGCGCTCCGACAGGCGGTCAACCTGCACCTGGATGCGGTGGGTGACGGTGAGGTTGGTGGAATTCTGGGCGGGGGCCTCGTTGGCTGTGCCGTGGTAGGAAGCGGCCAGCAGGAGATTGGCGGGCCTCCGGACGGGTAGGTCGTTGGCGGTCCATGACACGGCCCCATCCGCCCCCGTAGACCATTCCACCGAGAATTGGCTAATCGGCGGGCACAGGCCACTTGCAGGGTTGGTGCAGTCGAGGGGGAACGCAACCGCCTCCAGATGCAGGATGCGGCCCGGGAGCTTCTCGCCGCGCTCGTCGGCCAGGACGGCTTGTGCAACCGTCTTGTTGGCGTCCCCCGGCGCGAGCATTTCATCGTCGGCGTCGAGGGAGAGTCTGGTCGGCAAGTGGATGGCCACTCGGGCAGTCGCAGCCGATGGGTCGAACAAGTCCGTGCCGTTGAATCGGACGCGCAGGTCTGCGCCTCCGAGTGCGGTTCGTGGTGGCAGGCGGGCCTCGAACCGTCCATCGTCGTTCGACTTGACGATGGACGACTCGCCGTCGTCCCAGCCGATTTCCAGGTCCAATGCCGCGAGGGGTCGGTCCAACCCGTCGAGGAGCCGACCCGACACGGGGACGTCGTGGCTGCGCAGCGCCGGGGGGGCTTCCACCTGGATGCGGGTGGAGATGTGGTGGGCGGCGTCTGCTTGGATGGGGGCGGAGGGGGCATACAATGTGGTCCCGCCGAAGCTGACGGTCCAATTGCGCAGGAAGGGTTCGTCACTGCTGACCGGGATGCGGACGTTGCCTTGGGCGTCTGTTCCGGTGTGGGTCAGGGTCTTGCCGTCCTGGCTGGTCAGGAGGAAGGGGGCGTCGGACAGGGAGACCGGTCCCTGGGAAGCCGTGAGTCGCCCCTCAAGGAAACCGACTTGGCCGACGGGAACGCGGACCCCGCCGAGTTCGAAGGTGGTGGGGTACCGCGGTTCGATGGTGAACGTGGTCTCACGGTGACTGCTTTGGCCCTCCGGGACCTCGCGCAGCCGGATGTGGTGGAGGGTGGGATCGTCGGAGATTCCGATTGCTGCCACCTGCACGTTGAGGCGTCCCGTGTTGTCCGTGGTGGCGGCGCCGGTCCAGACGGGGGTCGCCTCCAAGCCGCGCAAGAGATGGACCTGCACGGGCCGGCCGGGCACAGAAATCCCCTTGTGGTCGTCCGTGAGGGTTGCAGTGACAGTGAATGCGACTCCCGGTTGGACCTGGGGGCGCGTCCCGGCCAGGGGTTTGCCGTCCAGGGCGACCTCCGCCCAATGGGTTTCGCGGGCGATGGGGACAATTGCTGTGGCGTTTGCGGGGGCCAGGAATTGGTCACTGTCCAGGAGTTTGCCTTCAATCTGGATCTCCAAGTCCCCGACGGGGAACAGGAGCGGATTCAACGTGAAGGAGAAGGTGCCGTCGCTGCTGACCTGCAATGGATCCATGGACACTCCGGGCACCGTGACGTGCACGGGGCGTCCGCCAAGACCGACTCCCTCCACGTCCACGAAGCGCCCGCCGATGGCCAGTGAATCCAGGCCTTGCACGACTCTGCCTGGCACGTTGTCCAGGATGACTTGCGTCGTGGCGGCCAGTCCCGTGCTGACGGGCGCAGAGGTGTTGCTGAAGATTGCGCGGGTGGCGTGGGTGACGCCACGGTTGGCATCGGGCACAAGCTTGTCATCGACTTCATGGTACACGAGCGCCCGCAGGGTGCGGCCGTCAGGCAGAGGATATGGATTTCCTTGGGAGACCGGCTTGTACGCACGAACCGGTTCCGGACCCCCAAACGACAGGTCCTGCAGGGCTGGGTCGTTGGGGTCCACGATGGCGCGAATCTGGATGGGGCCGGGTTGCAGCCCGAGGCCGTTGGGTCCCCCGCCGATGCGGGTCGCAAGGACCGGTTGATCGCCCGCCTCCCAGACCTGGCCGCCCAGGACGCTGCCGTCGTGCGGGACCACGGACGCCGCCACGGTCGTGTCCGCGGCCGCCGTGATTGTGAACAAGCCGTCCGTCTCCGTGAACCCGGCGCCCACCAATGCCGTGTTGCCGGCCGCATCGGTGGCGATCAAGCGCACGGTGGCGCCCACGACGCCGGCGCCGTTGTCCACGGTGGTGGCTCCCGGCGCCCGGTCCTCCAGCCCGCCTGCGAATGGTTCTGCCACCACGACGCGACCCGTGACGGTCGCGGTCCCGGCGCCTTTGACCATCGTGCCGGCGACCACCAGGTCCAGGATTTGGACGCGGGCGCGGTCGAGCCAGTCGGGTACGCCGTCGCCGCCCGAATCGATGAACTGGTTCGTCGTGCGCACCGGTTGCGAGATGGCGTTCCACAGCTTGGTGTAGTTCGCGACGTAACGTTCCTCCTCGTCACTCCAATGGACGACCTGGCCCTGGTTGCCGTGCTCGAGGGGGAACGGATCGGCGGGACCGATGAGGCCGTCCGCGTCCGCATCGGGGTCCTGGAGGTCTTCGCCCTGGGAGGGCGGATTGAACCAGTCGCGTGTTCCCGTGGTGTCGCGCCGCGTCGGGTCGGTGCCGCCCCACCAGGGACCGTCCCGGGGGTCGTCCCAATCCGCCGGGCGGCCGACTTGATACTCTTCCAGGTTCGAGAACACCGCGAACGTCCCCACGCCATCGTCGGCGTCTTCCGAAGCGATGGCGAAGGTGGGGTCGAAACGGCTGCGGTGGTCGGAGTCGCCGTGGATGCGCCAGTACACGACCCACCCGTCGGGCAGGCCGTCCCCCGAGGTGTCCATGCGTGTCGGGTCGGATCCGATGCCCGCACCCAACACCTCTGTGGTGGCAGGGTCCAACCGGCTTTCCGAGAGGAATCGGACCATTCCCGTCGGGCAACCGTTGCCAGCGCCTTCGACGTGCAGGATCCCCGCCGCCACGTACCGGGCAAACATCTGCGTGCTGGTGAGGGGGCCGCCGGGGCGTTTCGCCGTGCCTGCAACGTCTTGGCCACCGCTCTTGTGGAGGCACAGGTCGCCCCCGGCCCGGTAGTGGGGGTGGGGCCGGGGTTGGCCGAATCCTGGGCAGGCCACGGTAGCGGAAGGCGCATGGCAGGGCAGGGTCCCGCCGTCGGCCAAGCCGTCGCGGTCCGAGTCGGGGGTCAACGGGTTGGTCCCCAGCAGAATCTCCTCCAGATTGGTCAATCCGTCACCGTCCCAGTCGCCGTCGGGGTCGTCATCATTGGGGTTGAGGGGATCAAGACCCAATGCGACCTCCAGCCAGTCCGGCATCCCGCCACCGTCCGTGTCCTGAGAGTTAGGGTTCAGGCCGAAGAGATAGGCCTCCAAGAGGGTGAGACAGTAGGTGCCCTTCGCGACTTTTCTTGCTACCTCTGCTGGATCAGGGAGGCCGTCGTGTCGGCTCTCGTCATCGCAACCCGCAGCCACGCTACCCAACGCGGGCGACCCCGGGTCGGCTGCGGCGGGGATGCTGTAGGCATGCCGCCATGCGTCGGGCACTTGCGCGGCGGCGGCCACACTCGATGCATGCCGCCACGGGTCCGTGCCAAGTTCCTGGTCGACCCCGAGGGTGTGCGGCTGCCATTGCCAGCAACCGGGCCCTGCAGTCAATCCGACGCGGTCCGGAATGTTCTCGGCACCGCTCCACGGGGTGGAGCCGTACGCCTCCCGGCGCAGCCCCGTGGCCGAAAGGACCGCCACATGGTTGCTGCCTAGTGGCGTCGGGCAGGGCACGTCACTGTACAGCCAAGTGCCCTTCTCACGACCGTCGAAGCGGGAGAGCAGGTCGCCGTCGCGTCCGGGGGCACCGTCGTGGACCTGCGCAGGGTCAAGCACAGCCACCGCAACAGAGGGTCGGCCGACCTGTTCCAGGCGTTCATTGACCCGCGCCGTGGCCGTCTCGACCCATTCGGGGGCAGTGCCGGCCTGGAGTTGGGCCACCACTGCGGCAGGAACGTTCTCGACGCCGTGATGGATGGTGAACATATCGCTCAACCCGTCGCCAGACGTGTCGCTGCGGTACGGGTGGAGGTCGTAGATGTACGCGAGGCCGCTGGTGAACTCGCGGAGACCACCCCCGGGCAGGGAGATTGTGTCGGCAGCGAGGTTGATCGCGAAATCGGAGTCCCGTCCAGGCACGTCGATGCTCTTCAACTTGGACGGGTCAAGCGGCCAACCGGTCGCTCCACTGACGGGGCTGCGGCACTCGGCGCCGCAGTTGAAGTACCGGTCCTGGCTCCACGCGACTTCCCATCCGTCCGGCAGTCCCTCGCCGTCCGTGTCAAGGCGGGCTGGATCGGTGGCGGGGCGGACCTGGCCGCTGGATCCAAAGAACTGGTTGGGGAACAACTCTTCCCCGTTGCGCAGGCCGTCGCCGTCGGCGTCGGCGGCCAAGATGTTGGGGACGCCGTCGGCGTCGAGATCGCCCAGGGGCCCCAGCCGATCGAGGCGGAGCATGGGGTCGCCGCCCGGGTTGGGGACACCGCCTTGGTTGAGCCACGCGTATTCTTCGCGGGCCGCCGCCGGAGCCTGCTGGAACCGCGTGGTGGCTGCCGTCAAGCGCTGCGTCCAGTACTCGTACTCGAACCCGTCGCTGAGGAAACTGCCGGACGTGTCGCGCTTGAGGGGGTTCGTGCCGAGCTCCAGCTCCAAAGCGTCGGCCAGGCCGTCGCTGTCGGTGTCCGGGTCGGCCGGGTTGGTGCGGGGCCCCGCCACGCCCTCCGCGGTGACGCCGAAGTGCTCGTGGATGTCGAGCAGGCCGTCTCCATCCGAGTCGGCGCGGCGCGGGTCGGAGTGGGCGCGCACGACCTGCAGGTCCGGTACGCCACCAAGGCCACGGTCGATGGTGAGGTTCCAGCCGCGCAGGGCGACCGCCAGGGGCAGGGCCCCCGCGGGGGAATCATCGAAGACCGTGGGCAGGCCATTCCACCAAGGGCCGTCCTCACCTTCATCCCAGGTCTGCGGGCGCAAGTAGGCGTAGGCGTCGGCGACGCTGACCTTGAATGGGGTCTCTGGTGCCGGGTTGGCGGCGTCGATGACGACGCCGAACATCTTCGTGGGGTCGCCGCTCCAGGGCTGCGCGTCCCAGGCCTCGGTGCTGGCGATGATGAGGCTCCGCATGTCGTCGAACGGGTGGGCGACGCCGTGGGGGTCGCGCAGGGCCCAGATGTCAGGGACTCCGTCTCCGTTCGAGTCCCACTGCGTCGGGTCGAGGAGGGGGCCCGCTTCCAGGCGTTGCCGCCACGGGCAGACCCCCTGGTGAGCGTCGTGGCAGTGTTCCTGCGTGAACAGGAACGCCTCGGCGACCGTGAGTCCGTCCCCCGCGGGGCTCTGGGCCCCGATGTCCGGGTCGTGGGGGTCGAGGCCGAACCGGACGAGGAAGCCGTCCGCGATGCCATCGCTGCGGGTCGAAGGGCGCAAGGGGTCGGTCGGTTCGAACTGCCTTTCCAGGTCCGCGATGCGTGCGCGGCCCGCAAGCTCCTCTACGTCCAGCAATCCGTCGCCGTCCGTGTCCCGGGTGGTGGGGTCGAGGCCCTGCAGGTACTTCTCCCGCAGCGTCATCGCCTCGTCACCGGGGGCGGGCCCGTCTGGGTCCACGTCGAGGGGGTCGAGGCCGTGCTGGAGCAACCACGCGTCAGCGATGCCGTCGCCGGCGTTGTCCCACACGTGGGGATCGATGGAACCGCCCTGCAACCACCAAGCGCCGAGGATGCCCTTGGCCTCGTGGCGCGACGTGTCGTAGTGGTACAGTTCGGCCACGGTGGGGAACGTGATGGCGCCGGGGCGTCGCAAGGGCTCCGGAAGCTCCTGCGTGGGGGGTCGCAGAACCGGTCGTTCCAGGAGAATCGAGTCGGTCCAGTCTACCTCGCTGGCGAAGTGGTGGTGGACGTAGCCGTCCGCCACGCCGCCCCCGAGGGCGTCGAAGCGGCCCGGGTCGCTGCCGATGAGGTTCTCCACCGCATCGGGCAATCCATCGCCGTCGCTGTCGCCGGCGACCTGAACGATGAACGCGGCAGTGCGTAGTCCACCGCTGCGTTCGGGGGACAACGGTTCCACGGTGAGGATTGTCAGCCCACTGGCCGCAACCAGGAACGCCAGGGTCGCCGCGATGAAGGTGCGCCGAACGTTTTGGATCCCCACGCGCCGGGCGAGGCGGGATACGGGGTTCATGGGCGCCACCTCCGGCGCACAATGGCTGCAGAGGCCAGGAAAGCCAGCAGAGCGGGTAGGACAGCGGGAGTGGGAACGGCTCGGCCTGGCTCACCTCCATCGATGTGGAGGGGGGCCGCGAGGTGGAAACCATCCGGGTCGTGGTCTGCGGAGACCCGCACGGTGCCAGTCGCCGGACCCACAACGTTGACGACGTGCTGGGCACCCGGACGCACCTGTAGCAGGGTGACCCGGTCCATCACCTCCGCATCATGCACCAAGTCGACGTGGACCATGAACGCGGACTCGCCGCCGTCGTTGCGGACCAGCACTTTGTACACGGTGGTTGCGCCTTCGTGGCGTGCGGTTTCGACGTTGGCCTGCAGGACGGGTTGGCCAATGGTCAAGCGCCATGGCGCCTGCGCCTCGATCCCACTGGTGCTGGCGCGGGCCAGGACCTCGACCGTGTCCGCGCCCAGGGGCGGGACAACGTGGAACGTGAGCACCGCCTCTTCGCCAAGCCCCAGCCGCGTGGCGGCGTCCTGGACGGTCCAGCTGGCCGGCAGGCCCTCCAAGGTCGCCTCCACATCCAGCGGCACGTTGCCCGTGTTTCGCACCGGGATCTGCACCAAGTTGGGACGCCCGGAATGCACGCGCGTCTCCCCCGGTTCCAGGTGGAGGTCCGGCCCCTCGGCCACGATGGCATTGATGGTGAGGATCTGGGTGGGCCTGCCGGGGGAGACGAGCCGCAACTGCACTGGCACGGGTTGACCGGGCCCAGCGTCCTCCGGGATGTGGAGGGTGAACGAGATGCGCTGGGATTCGCCGACCTCCAACGCGTAGGTCCAGGGCCCTTCGGCACCACTGGGTTCGACGACACTCCAACCGGACCGGAGCATGGGGGACACCTCGACCTGGCCAGGCGCGTTGCCGGACGCGGTCAACTCTAGGGTCAGGGATGCAGTCCCGCCCGGGGCGGCGGCCACCACGTCGGGGCTGAGTGCAGCGGACACGGCGCTGACCTTTGCGACTTGGGTGCGCAGCACGGCGTCAGCGCTCTGGCCGCCGGGACTGGTGCTTGTGAACTGCAATCGGTCGATGCCCACGACCAGGGGGGGCGCCGTGGCGGGGACCTCGCGTTTGAGGATGAGGGTCGTCTCGGAGCGAGGGGTAAGGCTGACGCGGAAGTCCGCGTCCGCAAGGTCGCCCACGCCGACCCATTCCACGGTGGGGGCGGGCCAACCTTCGCGGCCGGTCGGGATGATGTCCACGAGCAGGTCTTCGTTCACGTCGGCTTCGTTGGTGATGTGGAGGGTGTACGTGGTGGTTGAGCCGGGGGGCACGATGCGGTCAGCGTCCACCACCTCCACACGGTAGGCGCGGTCGGCGTCCAATGTGGTGACGAAGCGGACGCCGTCCGACACGGACCGGTCGCTGACGCTGGTGGCGAGCACCTGCATGGGCAGGCGTCCGGCCGTGAGGTGGCTGCCGGGCTGGACCCTGGCCGTGTAGGCGAACGCTTCGCCCGGCTGGAGGGTCGGGGTGCGGTTCTCCCCGGAAGCATCCTGCTCCATGGGCGAACCGGGATCGAACTCGAGGTCGACGGCCCAGTCCTCGCGGGGCTCGGAGGCAACGATGCGGTACTGGTCCGGGACGCCCCCCGTGTTGGTGACCTCGATGCGGTAGGTCACGGCCTCCCCGGGCCGGGTGGACCGTTCGCTGGCCACCTCGGAGCCGTCGGCAGTGACGAGGACGCCGCGGGTGATGACGAAACTGATGCGCACGGCCTGCTCGGCCTGGAAGCGGGGGTTGCCGAGGCTCTCCGCGTGGATGCGCACGTCACCCCCCTGGGTGCCGGTGCCGAGTTGGACGAAGGCTTCCAGCTCCGCGGACTCGCCGGGACCGAGGGTGACCTCGCTCTGGGACAGGAGGCCGTTCCACCCGGAGGGGGTGGTGATGCGCAGGACGGCGGTGTCCTGGACGCCCGCGCCGGTGACGGAACGGGCGTTGTTGGTGACCGTGAACGGGATGGTCACCTGTTGGCCCGGTTCGGCCCGCACCAGGGTCCGTTCCACGCCCACATCCAGCAGGTACCCCGTGACCTGGGCCTGTCCCGCGACTGGTTGGACGGCGTCGGTGACGCCGGGCGCGAAGGCGCTGACGGCGCGGTTGCCGGGCAGCAGCCACTGGGCGGTGAATGGTTTGTCGGCTTGCAGGGTCCAGCCCCCCGGGTCCTCGATGCGGACCGCCTCGTACTGGGCCCTGGAGGGCCACTCGTGGGTGGTGATTCCGGACTGGGCTTTGCGGACCCCGGTGATGGTGGTGCCCTCTTCGGTGGCGAAGAGGACGAGTTGTCCAAACGGAATGCCGTTGGCGTCGGCGGGCAACTGGAACCGGTACGTGAACCCCGTCCCGAGGGATTGGAGGGGGGGTTGTAGGGGCACGAGGGCGGTCGGATTGCCGGAGGGTCCGCTGACCACCGTGAGTTGCCCCCCGCCCGCGGTGCGCAGGATGCTGGCGGGGCCCCCGGCGTGGGTGGCGCCTTGGTCGCCAGGCCGCCACACCCGATTCCAGCCGGTGTCCCACGTCCCGAAGAGGCCCTCGGGCAGGTTGAGGCCCCCGGAGGGGGTCAGAACCGGCTTGCCGCCGACCAGGGACTGGACGCGCACCGTGCTGGGTTCGGACGACATCATGAGGAGCTTGTCGCCGGAGCCGGCTTGGCCCAGCAGCATGGACGCACGGTCGGGGCCGTCGATGGCCGGCCAAGCGGTGAGGGCCGACGAGATGGAGGATGCGGGGCCCCCTCGTTGCACCGTGACGAGGCCGCGGGTCGCCTCGACCCGCGTGAGCCCCTGAACGTTGAGGGCGGTGGCGTCGTGGCTTGCGATGGGGGTCTCGGCGCCGCCGTTGAGGCGCAGAAGGCACGTAGTTTGTCCCGGTGGGGCCAGGCAGTTGACGGTGACTTGGGAACCGTCGTTGGATGCCATGGGGAGCAGGAAGGAGCGTCCCGTCATGCCGCCGTCGAGGGCAGGCAGGAACGTGTTGGAGGGGGCATTGAAGATCATCTCCGTCATCACGGGCCCCGTTGATTCCAGCATGACGAGGCCGTTGGATGCCTGAATTCCGCCGTTGCCGAGGCGGTAGAGGGCCTGGGCGCCAGTGCCGACCAACTGCAGCGTCGTGGTGGGGGATGGCCTGCGGTGCACGTCCGTGTATTCGTAGACCTGCACGGTGGCTGGACCGGCCAGGCTTGTGACGCGCACGGCCCGCGGTTCGGCGTTGCCCTGGATTCCGTTGAGGTTGGGCAGGGAGACGTAGTGGTGTGTGCCGCGGCCAGGGCCCACGGACGCGGCCAGGGTGGCAGCCGCCTCCGGGGTGAGTTGCGGCGGGGTCTTGGCCGGGTGGTGGATGCCGTCGAAGTAGACGTGGTAGTGTCGTTCGGCGCCGCCGGGGCTGGCGCCGGTCAGGATCCACCGCAATGTGACGACGGGGTTGCTGGCGGGGTCGAAGGGCTGCAATTGGGTGCCGGCGGGGAACAGATCGAAGGGGACGTTGTGGTTGGTCACGCTGCCAGCGCCATCCACTTCCCGGATGAGGAAGGAGTCCATGTCGAGGTGGAACCCGGCCAGCCGGCCCTCGCGGGTGGGCCAGCCGGCCGCCGCGAGCGCCTCGTTGAGGTCCACGGTAGCTGAGGCTGGCAGGTCCAGCACCCCGTCCATGGCTTGCGGGATGGAGACCTGGAACGGGATGCGCAGGTGGCGCGCCGTCGGCAGCGGCATGATCCCGTCCGCGTCGAGGGGTTCGACCCACGCCATTGGGGCCTGGGCGCCAGCCGGGATTGGCAGTAGGCTCACGAGCAGTAGGGCCGCGAGGAGGCTGGCGCGCTTCACGGCGACCGCCTCCTTGCCAGCAGGATGGCGGCGAACGCCAACGCCAGCCACGCGGTGGCGCCCGTCGCCGGGATGGGCAGGCGCCGGTCGCCGTCCTTCGGGGTCGCCTCGCGGAGGACGGCGTCCCCGACCTCGTAGAAGGCCGGGTCCGCGATGCCGACCGTGCTGTCCACCGGACGGACCAGCACCATGACCGTCTGTGGCTGGTCGACGGGTCCGGCTTGGAACGGCAGAATGGCCAGGGCGGTGTCGCGGGGGGCCAGCTCAAGGACGGTGCGGTCGTGCAGAAGGCCGTCCACGACCACCAGCACCTCAGCCTGGACCGCTTGGTCGGACGGGTTCTCGACCGTGACCCGGACCCTGTGGATGGCTCCAGCGGTCACCTTGAGGGCGTCCAGGTCTGTCTCGACGATGCGCACGCTGTTGCCCAGGAACGTGGCCTGCCAGGGCAGGTCGATGGTTCGGGCCGGGTTGTTGGTGCCGTTCCACTCCACGGTGGTGCGTCCCAGCACGCGGGTGCTCTTGCCCTCCGTCACCTCCACCTCCACGGTGCGGTTCTGGCCGGGCGCGATGCGGAACGGCCCCTCCTCCGGAACCTGCATCTGTCCCCGGTCGATGGTGTGGTTGAGCCTGGCCTCAAGGGGGACGTTGCCGGCGTTGAAGAGGTCGATGACGACGCGGGCCGGTTCGCCGTGGCGCACGGCGGCGGGCTCCCCTACGGAGCCTTCCAGGAGGGGTTTGGGCAGCACGTGCACCGTGGCGTTGACGAGCACGACGACCTGGGCCGTCGTGTTCTGCAGACCCACGAGGAGTTGCAGCGTGGCTTCGTGCAGGCCGGGCGCTGCGTGGGGATCGATGCGGAGGGTGAGGTTCTCCATGACCCGACCGAAGGCGGGAACCTGCAGTTGCTGGTCCTTCTCGATGGTGGAGAAGGGCGCCGATGCTTCGTGCAGGGTCCATCGGGTGGCGATGTTGGCCGGGTTGTCGAGCACCACGTTCACCACGGCCTGGCCCGGCGGGGCCTGGAGCGGGAAGGCGTGCGCCTGCGGGGTGCCCAGGTCGAGGACCACCAGATCCGCGGGCAACCTGATGGGGCGCAGCCTGTCCTCCCGGGCGAACAAGGTGAGGGCGATGGAATCTCCATCGGTCTCGAGGCCGGGCCGGGTGGTGAGGGCAACGTCGATGCGGGCGGTCTTTCCGGGGTCCACCGGCGGCGCTGCCAGCAGGTCCGCCTGCAAGCCCTCATGCGAGCTGGTGACGACGGGGGTGCCCGGCGCCGTGCCAGTGTTGGTGACGTTGAAGGAGACGACGGAGCGGGTGCCGGGCAACAACAGGATTTCCCTTTCTTGTCCTTCGGCGCGCCAGCCGTAGCGGTCCACGGGCATGACGAACTCCAGGTCCTTGCCGTCCACCGAGGCGGACGGGCTTTGGGTGGTCACGCCGATGAGGAAGCGTAGCGGGGTGCCATCCTGGCGTCCCACTGCCGTCCACACGGAGCTCTGCACCTCCATCACGGCGCCGTCGCCGGGGAAGACGGCGGCGTTCCAGAAGCTGAACGGCGAGGAGGAGCCGACGCGGAATTCAAGGCTGGGCCCCAGGGCGGGGGCGTTGCCGTGGTTGCGGACCGTGGCGACGACGCGGTAGTTGTGGCCTTCCACGGCGCGGTCGACGGTCTTGTTGGTGCCGAACTCGACGAGGCGGGCGTCCTCGATGTGCAGGTCGGACAGGGAGACCCGGCCCACGGAGACGAAGCGGGACTGCACGTTGTTGTCGAGGCGGGTCTCGGGGATCGGGTCCATGGGGTCGCCCTGATGGGGCAGGTTCACCTCGGCGACGAGCCGGTACAGGCCCAACTCGGGCGGGTTCCATTCCAGGTCGACGAGTTCCGTCTGCTTCCTGCCGGACTTGATGCCTGCGTCGATGATGGCCTCGCTCGGCGCACCCGCGGCGTCGCGGGCGACGCGTCGCTGCAACACCGTCGGGTCGCCGGTGGCGGGATCGAGGGAGATTTCCTCCTCGTAGAGACGCACGAGGACCGGCTGGTCCACGTCGAGGCGGCCGCGATTCGTGATGGGGACGGTGACCGGCACCGGCACCTCACGCTGCGCGGGGAACACGCTGGCGCAGCGGTCGTCCTCTGCAAGGAAGAAGCACGCCGCGTCCAGGTCGGCCCAGTTCCGCGTGCGCATCTTCGCATCGAAGAACACCTCTGGTCGCAGGGTGGGGTCGCCGAGGACCGATTCCGCGCGCACCAGGAACGGCATGGGGTGGTCGCGGCCGGGCGCGAACGACTCCGCCAACTCGATGGCGACGTGCGCCCGGACCCACACCACCGTGGCGGAGTGGGCCGGGACCTCCACGACCAGTTCGTCGTCGAATGGACCTGCCGAGGTGGGCCCGAGCTGCAGGTCGATGCCGGGGAACAGCGTGGTTCCGGGGGCATCCTGGATGGTGATGCGCAGCGTCTCGTGGAGGGGGCCGGTGTTCTCGATGCGCAGCGGCAGCCGCGTCGCAGTGGCGGCGGTGGGCTGGTCCAGGATGATGGGACTGCGGACGTTGGCCCCCGCGAAATGGACGTGGTGGCTGGTGATGGCCAGTTCGCGCACCTCGAAGAAGTTGATGCCTGCGTCGCCGCCGTAGGAGGCGGCCTGAATCCGGAAGCGAATGGGAACGGGGATGTTGCTTCCCCGGTGGTCGCCGTTGGAATTGGTGAAGCGGCAGCCCTCTGTGATTGGGGCGAATTTAGTCGATGGGAACATACCCGCGGGGGTGACCAGGCCGTCGCACCAATCCTGGAAAGCCCGCAGATCGTATTCGATGACCCGCCAGCCGTCTCCTCCGCCAGACAGGGAGTCGCCGCCCCAGATGCCGTGGGTGCCGGCGAGGGGGTTGGTGTTGGTTACCCTTGAGTAGGTGACGATGAGTGGATTCTGCGTGTCCTGCTTGATCAGGGTCGTCTGAGCCATGTTCAGCAATGCGTTGCGCGTCACGTCGCCATTCAGGGTGAACCAATTGCCTTCGTCGGGCCAAGTCCAGGAACAGGCCCTCGTGCTCGCGCTGTCCCCGCCCGTACACTCCCGCAGGGCCGGTTGGGCCTCCACCGCCACCGCGGTTCCGGAGGTAAGGTGATAGCGGGCGTCCAGGCGCAGCACGGGTTCCTGCAACGTGGCCAGGGTGAACACCGGCTCGTTGCTGCGCACGTCGTTGGTGCGCTCGTCGCTGGGATGCCAGTACAGGATGTCCGGGCCGAAGTCTCCGTGGCCCTGCTCCTCCGCGGTGGTGATGTTGGCCCCGTAGAATGGGGGGGACGCAACGTCGAATGTGGGTCGGGCGTCGCGCATCCATTGCATCGCGAGGTAATCGCGCGGGGCCCCGCAGGAGTGGCCTTGCTGGTCGGTGACCCACCAGCCATGAACGAGGGCCTGCCCGTCGGCCTGCGTGGTGCCGTCGGGCTGGCAGGCGCCCCCGTTGGCGTCCGTGGAAAAGCCGCCTGTCACGAAGACGGGATCCTCCTGATTCTCCGGGGTCTGGGCGGGCAATCCAACGTTGCCGCCTGCCAGCGGCGACAGGTCGGCGGCGTGGAAGGGCTTGGCCTGGTCGGGGGCCACGGACGGATCGACGAGGTGGAGCCACTGAGGGCCCGGGGCGGCCTGGATGGCAGCCCCCGCCGAGGCAGCGATCTGGACCCTGTAGGTCCCGGGCGGGATGCCGGCGGCCGCGATGGGCAGGTCCACTCTGCCCGTGGCGCGGCCGTCGCGGGGCACCGTGATGAGGGTCTCAGCGCGCACGAGAGGCAGGTTCGGCCGTTCACCCTCCGACGCGTGGTCGGGGGGGTAGCAGGCCAGAATGAGGCGGGTCGGGGGTGGGGACCGGCAGCCGTCCAGGCGGACAGGGTGGAGCGTCAACTCGACGAAAACCTGGTCGGTTTGGGTGCCGTGGTTTAGGACCTCGATGTGGGCCCGCACCGTCCCCACCGCGCCAGCGTCGGGTGCGGCGTTGGGTTCGAGGCGCACGGTGGTCACCGGTGTGTCCACAACCTTGCGTCCGAGGGCCACGACGCGGTGCAGGTCGTTGGTGGCGTCCGCATCACCGAAGCCGGGATGCAGGTCCAGATCGGCCTGGAATGCCCATTGGCTGGGGGGGTCCGCATCGGCGGGGTGGCTGCCCTTGTCCGGGAAGCGGCCCAGGGAGCCGATGCGGCACAGGTCCGTGGAGCGGATGGCCCGCACTTCTCCAGGCAGCAGGGTGCCCACGTTCAGGGGGGTCGTTCGGCCCTGGCTTCCGGGGCAATTGCTGAGCAGAGGCGTGCACTGACCGGAGGGACTGCCGGCAAGGCCGTCACAGAAGCCCACTTGGCGGATGTTGAGGTTCACGGTGACGTCGTCGGCCGCTTCGGTGCCCCGGTTGGCGACGGAGAGAAGGGTGGCGAAGCTACTGCCGGGAGCGTAGAGGGCCTCGTTGCGGGGCTCCACGAAGCGCACCCCAACGTCGTGCTGGTTGGGGGTCCCCAGGAGTTCGATGCGGTCCACGGCGAAGGACCCGTGGCCGCCCAGGACTGGGTCGCTCTGGATGCGGACGCGGAACTGCACGGGTTCGCCGCGGAACAGTTCGTTGCCCGCTTCGTCACGGTCCAGGATGCCGCCGAACGGGGCGGCGAGCCGGGCCGGCAGGTGCTGCCAGGACCCCGAACCCGCTGGGAGTGCCCCGGTGGCCGTGAGGTTGCCAACGATGGCCGACACCCATTCGGCCGTGTCGCTCGCGTACGGGGCCGTGATGAAGGTAGTCGAGCCGTGCGCAGAAGACATCACCGGACTAGGGACGATGCACGGGGGCGGAGGACTCGGGGGAGTATAGATTCTGGCGCCGTGTTCAAGGCATGGGCGGGCACCCGGTTCACCGGACAGCAGGGAATGACTGAAGTCGATTCCATTCCGAATCAAGAAGTCGCGCAGGGCCAGCGATTGGGCGTCCTCGGACGCGTAGAAGTAGTAGTTGCGGAGCTGGTTCCCATCGATGGTAATTCCCTGGGGACTGAGTACACCTCCGTGCTTGCAGAAAATCTTGGTCTGCCGGTCCCTCTCGGATGTCGTCATCACGGTCCTGTGCTTGGCCTCGCCGCTCGCGGTGCCGGAGAGGTCGATGGCGCTACAGCGCACCCGGACCATGCCGATGAAATCGAAGCGCAGGGACACCTGGTCGGTGTCCAGGTCCGCGGGGATGCGCGGCTGCTGCCAGACGGTCATCGGGAGGCCCGGCGGCGCGGCGCCGCTGGCGGCGACGGTGGCAGGGGCGGGCCCGATGGCGGCGATGACGGAGACCCCGGCGTCGCCCGCCTCGCGCAGGATGGCGAAGACACGCAGGAAGTGCTCCTCGTACACCGGGTCGCGCTCCTGGTCGGCGGCGTCGTCACCGTGCGCCATGCGCACAAGGCTGCTGGACTGGTCGGCGAAGGTCCGGCTGAGGCCGTCTCCTAGGAGGGCGATGGCGCCGTAGTCGGTGAGGTTCAGGTACAGGTCATCGAGGGTCCGGATGGGGAACTGGAGGGGTTCCGCTCCCGGGCGGGGCACCTCGTACACGGCGCCGGTCGCAGTCTCCTGGTGGCCGATGCGCAGGTCCGGCGTGACCGTGGTGAAGAGGCCCACGTTCTCGCTGCCGACGCGTGCGACGAGGTCCCGGAGGGTGTCGTTGAGGGCGGCGTGCCATTCGGCGTTCCCTGCGGCGGGGAAGTCCGGGAACGGGGACCAGTGGCAGAACTGGCCGGGGGACCCTTCGTCCCGCTTGCAGTCCTGCGCCAACCACCGATCGGGCTGGCCGGGGACCTGCTGGTAGAACGGCGGGGGCGGCACCACGGCCGCAAGCAGACGGCCCACGTCGCCGTCCGAAGCGGCGACGATAGAGCCGAAGGAGGGCATTGAGGGAGCTGACGCGGCGGTCAAGCGGACGTCGCCCGGGGAGACGACGTCGCGACCCAAGCCGGTCCCCTCGACGTCGACGTAGTACAGGGTGTCGCCGGGACCGAACACGCCGGTGTCCTGCGCGTCGTCGAACCGCAGCATGCCGCGGGCGGGCCGGAGGGCAGGGTTGCCGGTGCCTGCGGTGCTCGTGACCACGGTACCAGCTGACTGTCCGGTGAGCCGGATGTCGCCCACCGTGAACGTGCCGCTGCCGTCGCTGTCGATGTACAATGTCTCGCCGGGACTGAACACTCCGTCCCCGTTCGCGTCATGGAACGCCAACCCGCCCTTGAACGGCTTGCAGAGGCGCCCAATTTCGATGCCGCCCGTCACGAGGCTTCCCGAGCTGGTGCCTTGGATGGGGTTGGCGATGCGGACGTCGTCGCGCGTAAGGTGGGTTCCCTTTGCCAGGTACGCCAGTTCTTGGGCGTTGAAGTTGCCTTGGTCGCCGTCATCGTAGTAGCAGGGGATGGACGGGGTGCGACCGGTGGGACGGCCGTACGAATCCGTGACATTGTTGGCGATCACCTGCGGGTAATCGGGGGGGATGATGACCGCGACCCGCTGGGTGCGGGCCTCGTCGACGGGTCGCCACTGGCCTCCGACGCCGCGCGCCGCCTGCCAGGTGCCCTCGGCGGTGCGCTCCATGTCGCGCACCTCGAGGACCGCTTGGCCGTCCACCAGGTCGCTGGCGTACCGCATGTCCAGGAAGGCGCGCGACGTCGCCTTCACCACATGGGCGGGCAGCACGGGGGACTCCAGGGTGTGCTCCAAGTCATCGACGCCCTGGTAGGCGGGCAATTGCCAGACCTGGCCGCTGGCCGGAATTCCAGCGACGCCTTGCACATCACCGGCTGCAACCTGCTGCCACTGCGGCAGGCCCAGCGGGTCGTCGGCGTCCACGGGTTCCCCGTTCCACGCGGTCCTTGGCGTCCACGGTGCATCCGCGGGGAAAGCGTCCGGGAACTGACTGGCATCGGATGCGCTGTGAGATTGGCTGAACAGGCTCTCCTCCACGCGGAACGGCAGCAGCAAGCACTCACACAACCCAAGGTCGCGGGAGACATCGAGAATCTGGTTGAGGCCCAACCCGCCATTGCCCACCTCTTCAGGTCGCACACCCTCGAACAGGCCCGGCACGTTGTCCCCTTCCCACCAGGGGACCACGGAACTGCCTCCCAAGTCGTATTGGACCAGGATGGCGTAGCGCTTGCCGGCCTCCAGGCCGAGCCCTTCCGTGTCGAAGACGCGCACGAACTCGTGCTCCCCGGTGCGCCGACCCACCACAATGTTGAGCTCGGTCAGCGTGGGGCTTTCCTCCACTTCTTCCAATGATCCATCCAGGCCCGGCACCCCGCGAAGCTCCACGAGGCGAGCCGACAACCGGACGTCCCGTTCGTCGATGTTGCCTTCGTTGCGCACCGTGACCTGCACGCGGCGCTGGGCGTCATCCGTCGCCACGAAGGGCGACACTGCGCTCCGGGATGCGTCGAGGGTGATGGCCCGGAACGGCGTGATCATCGCCACGATTTCGCCGAGGTCGTTGGCGGGGTTGGTGTCGCGGGCGGTGAGGGGCTCCACGTCCACGGTGAACCGGTAGCGGCCCGGGGGCGCCGCACTGGCGTCGATGCGGAACAACGCGTCACGCACTTCGCCGGGCGCAAGGCCGCGCACGATGCCGGGGTCGTTGGGGGGCGCCGGGATCAGGCGGTTGCCGTCGACGGCGAGGAAGATGCCGGGCAGGACCGCCGTGGCGTCGGCGCCGTCATGGGTGCTCTCCCGGGTCAGGCGCACCCGCACGTCTTGACGAACGATGCCCTCGTTGCTGATTTGGACGCGCAGGATGGCTGCCTGGTCATTGGACAACAGGGCCGCCGAACCGAGTCCGAGGAGGCCCGGGGCGTCTGGTGCCAGCAGGCCGATGCGGTCGCGGTCCTGTGCATCGAACGCGAGGGATTTCACCGCCACATCGCTGAAGTGGCGGCGTTCCCGGACGTCAAAGGAAAGGATGTCCCAGTCTGGCAGCACTCCAGTTTTCGGGCCCCATTTAATGTCGTATTCCTGCCAGAGGTGGGCCCGGAACCGTACGATGTTGCCGGCGATGCGGTTGTCCTCCCCGATGTTGAATTCCGTCTGGAGTGCCCGACTCCGACCTGGGGGACCTTCTGTCGAAACGTACCAGGGCAAGTCATGATCCATGAACGGGGTGGCCGGCGGGAATCCGCCGGGCCCATTGATGCCGGGTTGACCGGTGCGCGGGTCCACATCGTAGTGGCTGGACGCGCTGAAGTTCTGGGGATGATTCGGGGTGGCACGAATCCACTGGCTGGGCCACGAACCGTCGGGACGCATCACTTGGAATTCCAAGTCGATGACATTCTGTCGCCGGTGATTCTCAATCGCACTGACCGTCTTTGTATCATCGTTCAGATTGTTTTTATCGAATGGTATCTTATGGAGGAATTCATGCTCAATCGAAAGGACTGGGTCGAACGTGCTGCGCAGATCGATTGGGTCCGTCACGGCGACGGGGCCGACCCGGTATGTGTTGCGCTGGTGGGACGCTGCGAATTGCCAGGATTCACCACCCGGAAGGAAGTCGATGTGGAGGCGGCCCCCAGCTATTTTGGCACCTAACGGCACTCCAGCAAAGTCCTGGGCCACCGCGACGTTGGCCCTGCGGTAGTCGTTGAAGCCGGGGCCGGCCTGGTGCAACGTCGTCTGGCCGGCGGCCTGGACCTCATGGACGACGACCTCTTCCACGAACCACCCCCGGCCCACCACGACGCCGGCCTGATTGGGGCCTTGAGCCACCTCCCTCCCGTCATTTGCGGTGGGCAGTAGGACCTCCTGGTACCGGAAGCGCACATGGATGTCCTCCCAGGCAAGGAATGGGCTGAGGTCGATGCGGACGGGTCGCAATGCATTGTCCGTGAAGGAGCCGTGGAACGCCGCGGCCACCTGCCAGACCGGGTCCGTCCCGGGCGGCAGGGGCGGGGCGCCGACGCCTACGTCGGCAGGCGCCGGGATTGGACCGGCTGGCGCCACCTCCACGAGGGCGACGCCACGGTCGCCGGTGTCGATCCAGTGCCGGAACTCGAGGGTGGGTCGCACGCCGTCCAGGGGGATGGGGCCGGGCAGTTGCAGGACGGCGTCCAAGCCAGGGGTCTTCCCCTGCAGGACGGCGTCCAAGCCGGGGGCCCTCCACGCCAGGTGGGCGAGTCCCGTGGACCCGCTGGCAGTCAAATCGCCGTCGTCGGGGCGCAATTCTACCTGGAAGTCGCTGCCGCCTAGGGTCACGTCACCGGCTTTCCATCGGATCTCTGCGACCGACCACTCGTCCCCGCGCGTCCCCTTCTCCCCGGACTCCAGGTCGAAGACAATCCATTGGCTCTTGTTGCGCTCGATGGGGAGCGTGAATGCGGTGCGGACCCACTCGTCGCTTTCAGGATACTCCACTTCGTGCAGGATGGTCCAATTGTTTTGGCCTCGGGCCGGTGGGTCCGTGGATTCCCCAACAGGCAGCGCCCGCATGCGGAGCACGCCCTCGCCGCCCCGATGGATGAGTTCCAGCTGCGTGTCCGCGGTCGCCGCGGTCCCGGGCAGGTCCTTCAGGTCGGTCAGTCTCGCCCGCACGACTGGGCTGACCGCCACGCCGTACGACCGCTCCACCACCACGGACAGGGTTTGGCCCAGGAACACGCCCTCCCGTTCCTGGATGTCAAGCCGGGGCTGGAAGGAGCCCGCCCGGAAGTAGGTGTGCGTCAGATTGATCGATCCGCCGGTGGCCGAATCCAGCAGGCCGTCTGCGATGAGGTTGCGCTTCAGCGAGCCGTCGCCTGGGTCGAAGAACACGCTCTCCAGTTCACGTTCTCCGGCCTCCAGCTCGCCGAGGAAGGTGACCTTCAGAGGGGCGTGGCCCGCCGCGGGCTCGGCGCGGAACCCGGACAGCGCCGCCAGGTCGCCCGCGGAGACCGGCACCTCGATGCGGGACAGGTAGTCCAGGTGGTCCAGGTACACGTAGATCAGGCCGCTGCCGAAGCCGCTCAACTCCATGTAGAGCCGCTGGCTGTCCTTGAATTCGATGTCCCCGTCAGCGTTCGTCTGACCGAACGGGCAGTTACTCGGACACGGAGGGAAGGGAACGTCGACCTCCACCTTCTGCACGGCAGTGGTCCTGTCCAGGGGGATTAGGGTCGCCCCCGGAGTTGTTGAGCCGCGTAGGAAACCGATCTTAAAACTTGGCGCCAAAGTCCCTTGGGCCGCTGCGTTCAGGTCCCGCATGGTAGTGTTGCCTTCCTCCGCATCCCTGTCCGGCAACAGGCCCAGTTGCACGAACAGGACCACCCGCACGGCGTCCACTGTGTCGGGGTCCCCGTCACCGATGCGGCTGCCTGGCTGTAGGGGCGGAGATTCAAAACGGGGAGTACTGGAAGTGCTATACAGACTCAGGACGGCTGGTTGCGCCCGCTCTTGAGTGAAGTCGGGATGCAAAACGTTGTTCTCCACGACAGAAGCAGCGACGGTTGGACGATCCCCGGCAAGCCGGGGAAGGTCCTCACAGTCATCGGATAGATCCCCAACAAGCCCCGCCACCGTCTCGTCCTGCGCCCCCTGCTCGCACACTGCCCGCACATCCTCCACGGGCCCCTCGAAGGGACGCAGGTAGAGCACCGAAGTCGGGGCGTTGAGGCTAAGGATGCCGTCTTCACCGACCGCCGCCTGGCTCCCAGATGAGCCGACGGGCAGTCCCCCGCCCTCGTCCGGGTCCTCTCCGCCCTGCTCGCCGGATGGCGGGGCCTCCGCGGTGAGACCGCAGCGCAGCACGCCCAGCATGCCCTCGAACTCAGTGACGCGACCACAGTCGGGTCCATGGAACTCCCACAGGTTGCCGAAGTCTTCGGAAATCATGGGCGGCAGTGCGGCATCCACCAACACGCGATCCCCCTCTGCCAGGACGTCTCCCGCCGCGTCCTCGACCGCCAGCCTCAGAACGCCGCCGTTCAGGCTGCCGCCCCACCGGTACGAGATGGTGGTCTCCGCGCCGGGGACTCCGAGCGTGCCGGAGATGTCGCGCGAGACTTCCAACGTGACTTCGTCTTGGTCGGGTGTGAGTGTGCCCTCCGGCTTGAGCGTCTCATCGAGGAGGAGGGGGTGCAGGGCGGCTTCATCACCGGTGAGTTCGAGCTCCTGGGGCACGGCGGCCAGGTTCCGCAGCGTCACATACACATGGCCCGGCTGCCCGCGTTCGACGAAGAAGGGACGCAGGGACTCCCCCTCGGGCTTGAATTCGACGCCAGTCACTTCCCAGCCGGAACCGGTGCCGACCAGCACGTGGAACCGTTCCTGCGACTGGGTCGAGAAGGGCTCCACCATGGTGCCTTGGACACTATCCGTGGGAATCTCCTGCTGTGCTTGGATCCATGCGTCGATGGCGTACCGACCCGGGGCCGGGGTGGACCCGACAAGGTCGTGGAACGAGGGGTTGGGGGAGAGGATGACGCGGGCCAGGGGTCCGACCCCGGCCACGGTGGCGCTCGACGTCGTCGCCGCCGATTCGTCCACGCCCAGGTGCAGCCTGGTCGATAGGGGTTCCTGGAATGTATTGTGGAGTGCAACGGCAGGTTGGAAGTCTCGGTCCGGAGCGACGACCGCGCTGTCACCTGGCGTGGCGAGGCCAAGAATCTGCATACCGGGGGTCCCCAGGCCGTGCACCTCCAGGCCGGCAAGCAGCCACCCAAGTCCAGGGTGGGTGTCGGCTCCGGGGATGGCGCTCTCGGCGCTGGCGGTGACGAAGCGCAGGCGTACGATGTGGCCTGCGAAGGCGGTCAAGTTGAACACCGACTCCACGAGGCCACCGCTGTCGCCGCCGAAGCCTGCCCACGGACCCCGGCCCACGTCGAACTGGGAGGCCTCAATGATGCCCTGGTACCTGTGCGGTTCCTGAACCTCCCGCCCAGTCTGTGCCACGGCAGGCCCATCCGGGCCGTCCGAGACCGTGACCACGAGCTCTTCGGAATCCGCCATGGCATCGATGAATGAATCGCCGACGGAGACCTCTGCGTGGGGGCCGCCCGGCCGCAAGACAACCCCGACGGTGGTGCCGTCGTCCGTGGCAGTACGGCCACTCACTTGGCGCTCGCCGATGCGCAGGGCGCCCGCCTCGGGCTCAAGGGCAATCCATTCGGACCATCCCCGGTGCGGATCCAGGTAGGCGGCCTCGACGCGGCCCCCGTCCCGAAGCATCCCGTCGAAACCGTAGGCGTGGCGCAGCCGCAGCGCCGCCGCGGCTTCCTGCACATGCGTGCGGGTGTCCAAACGGCGGTCTTCATCCAGGATGCCCTCAGCGACCAACGCCTCTTCCACGGTTTCCCTAAGGACGGTGGGGCGGTCTTCGACTACTATTAGGGTACGGGACTCTGCATCGAGTGGGCCGGAACGGGTCAGGACCATGCCCGCCTCCGCTTCGACGTTGCTCACGTCCCGCAAATCGATGATGGGGGACACGAGTTCGGCCACTGCGCCGGCCGGATAGCCCGGGTCTGTTGAACCATCACCAAACCGCAGGGCGGGCATGCCCTCGGCCTGATGGTTCCAGGCACCGTTCCCCCGTTCGGCCTCGGTGCCCCAACGGTACCACTCGTGGCGCCACTGCTCGGCACCCTGCCCCGGGGCAGGAATCGCACCGCCGTAGTAGCCCTCGAGGCCCATGTCGGCGTAGTGGGCGGCCGTCTCGGGCCGCATATCGTCGGCGAACAGGAGAAGCGGGCCTCCGCCCTCCGCGAGCCGATCCGCGTCACCGGTACGCATGGACCAGGGCGGGGACACCGGCGACCCGAAGGACGTGGCACCACCCGCCGAAAGGGAATCGCGCGTGGACCCGGGCTGGAAGTCGAGGCCCATGGTGACGTCGGAGAAGACGACGGCCACGAGGGCGATCAGCAGGGCGGTCCGGCGCAGAGTGTCGTCCTTCATGGTCTCATTCTCCTGGTGAGGAATGCGATGGCGATGGCGGCAAGGACGACCAGCGTCGGCACGCCGGGGATGCCGCGGTCGCCTCCACGCTCCAGCATCGCGTCGTCATGGCCTGCCAAGCCCACGGCCAGGACGGTCGGACCGGGCAGGGTCTTGGTGGTGACGATGGCGTCCCCCAGTTCCACCACGAAGCGATACGTGTAAGGGTCCTCGAAGGGCGTCGGGGACAAGGTGACGGTCGCGACGTAGAGTCGCCCCAAGTCCCCAAGCCGGGGGCCGTCCGGGGTGGCGGCGTGGCGTTGGCCGTTGACCTCAAGCCACACGGCGGACGGTTCGCCATACACGACGGCGGAGAACGCGAAGGGGTCCGTGCTGCGGCCCTGGCGCGGCTGCACGTCGGGGTCGCGCACCACCAGGCCTTGCGGTGCCGCGCCCTCCGCGCCATCGGTGACCGCGGCAGCAGGCGCGTCCTCCGGGCGGGGGATGGCGGGCGATGCGACGGGGGCCGCCAGGTTGCCGACGCGGTCGCGCAGTTGCACGAGGGTGTGCGTGCCATTAGTGTGGGCGGTGGGGATGGCGAACGTGCCGATGCCGCCGGTCGTCGCCCAGGGGGACCAGGAGTCCGGTGTGTGTGGGGACGCGAAGCGCACCGCGTCGACGCCCACGGGGTTTCCGCTGCCGTTCAACCGGTCGACGGCGACCAGATGGAGGACGGGGTCGCCCTCGGTCGGGGCGCCGGCCCAGCGCATGCCCAGGACTTCTGGCGGGGTCCGGTCCAGCACCATGGAGAGCGTGGCTGTGGCGACGTTGCCAGCCAAGTCGCGGACCTCCACGTCGATCCAGTGCTGCCCCTCCGGCGCGCCGGAAGGGACCATCGCCTCGGTGGGGGCGTCCGCAAGCCAGGGAGACCACGGTCCCTCTGCGACGCGCATCCGGTAGGATTCCACGCCGGATGCCGGGTCCTGCGCGGTGACGAGGAGGGGGACGCTGTCGTCGCGGGTGGCCGCGGGTTCGGTCGCGACGGCCGCGTCCACGGCGGGTGGGGTGCGGTCCACGCGGACCAAGAGGTCACGGGCCTCCTCGTTGGAGGGTGTCGCCCCGTCGCGGGCCGTGAATGCGACCTCGTGAACGCCGTCGCTGGACAGGGTGACGCGGTCTCCAGGTTGGCTGGCCGACTGGTCCCCATGCCGAACCGCAAGGGTCACGGGGTTCGTGGCATCCTCTGCGGTCGCGCGGACGACCACCGTGCCGTTGTGCCAGCCATTGCGGGCCGCCGGACCCTCGATGTGGGTCTGCAACAGGGGTCGCGTGTTGTCGATCTGAAGCGAGAAAGGCAATTCCAAGACCCTGGAACCGTCGTCCAGGGTGAGAACCAAGTCAGCGGGGCCGTCGGGGAGGGACCGGGTGTCCAGTTCCAGCGTGAACGGCACCGGGCCCTCGCAGGGTTCCAGGGCCTTGTGCATCGCGGGCAGGGCGACCCCGCCGCTCACAAGCAGCGTCACCGTGGCGGGCACGGCGGCGGGGCAATCTGCGATGGCGTGGACCGCCACGGGTCCGCTGACGGCATGGGTGGGGACGGCGAGCCCGCCGAGGCTCGACTCCAGGAGGGGGAGGGTCCGGACGGATTCCTCCCGGGTGACGACCCAACCGGCAGCGTCCACCACTTCGAGGATCAAGAGGTACTCCGTGTCTTGGACCAGGTCAAGGAACGTCACCACGTGGGTCTGGGGGCCTCCCTGCACGACGCCGGGGACCGGGTCGCCGTCTCCCTGGAGGACGCCCTGAAGCTCCACGTCCCGGCTAGATTCCACGTGCACGGTAATCGACTGGGCGCGCACCTGGATGCCCGGCTCCACAACGGGAGGGTGGGGGTGGAAGGGAATTTCGCGGGCATCACCGGCGGCGTTGCCGGCGGCGTCGAGTGCCTCCAGCCGCACAACCACGGTGTTGGCCGTGCTGGCCGGTGCCGTGAGGGTGCCCTCGTACTCGTCATTCGTGCCGGTCAGGGGGACGGAATCGGAGTCCTCGAAGGCTGCGGTGACCTGGTGCACGCCGGCAGCACCCACATCGGTCACGGCGGCCGAGACCAACACCTCGTCGCCGGGCTTGATGGCTTGTTGGCCATCGGGCAACTGGACGGTGGCCTGGAGGAAGACCGGTGCCTGCCGGTCCACCACGAACCGTGCCCCGGGGTAGGTGGCCAACTGGTTGCCAACGTAATCGCGGGCGAACACCTCGACGAAATACTCCCCCTCCGGAGGCGCGGCAGTGGCGTCCCACACCCAGTGGGTCTCGAGCCCATCCGGCCCAGCCCCCCAAGCAACGAGGTTGAGGGGCGCAACATCGTTGGGGGCCCGCAGGCGGACACTCAGTGTTTCCACATCGATGCCGGCGCCGGGGCATTGGGTCGGGCACTCGCTGGGATTCTGGAGTGAATCGTCCAGGTCCATGGTGATTGCGATGGGGAAGGAATCCTGGTTCGTGGCAGCGCCGAGGACGCCTGAGACATCCGTGACGCGGGGTGCCTCGCCGTCAACGTGGACCGTGGCCAGTTCCTGCCAGTCGGACCACGCGGCCGTGCCCCCGTCAAGCCAACCCACTCGCCCCTGGACGTGGAGGATGCCGCTGAACGTGGCCTCCGGGCGCACATCCAACTTCCACTCCGTCAATCGGGCCCCTGGTTCGGCGACCTGGGCTGACAGAATGGCGTGCTGCGAACCGTCCCTGACCAGCTTGACCTCCCCGCCTTGGCCGTCGCGCAGCCGCAACTGCACGTCTTCGACTCCGGCGGGGCTGATCACAGTGCCCGCTGCGGGCAGGAGTGAGTTCGCAGGAACGTACATGCCACCGGAAAGCGCCACGACGCCCTTGATGGATGACAAGCCCACATTGTTCTCAAGCACGACGACATCGGTCTGTGCCAGTTCCTGCCACTCGCCCACTGGACCATCGGGCCATTGGGTGCGGGCCCACAAGGTGTGCGCTCCGGCCACGCCGGCCGAGAACTCCCAGGTCGCCTGGGCGGTTGCACCAGCGTTTCCAGGCGTGGGGGCCCACAATGAGATTGGGGGCGCGGCGAAGCCCCCGTTGGGGTGGCCGCCGGGGGTGGGGGTGGTGGGGGTGAACGCATATTGGACGAGGGGTGGAGTGCGTGCCGCGAGGGGCTCGTGGGAAGTGAACAGGAAGGTCAGCTCGCCTGCCGCCGGGTCCGGCAATCCGGAGACTTCGAGGCTGGGGGGCCGCGCCAGGTCCGCCTGCACCATCTCCATGCTCCAGCCGCCAGGGCTGTTGGTGGCACGGGCGTACACGAACAGTTGCAAGCAGCCGGCCGGGTGCAGGGGCCCGTCGTCGAGGACTTCGTCCAAATCCAATGTGAGGGTCGCCTGCTGCCCCGCCGCAAGCATCCCGGAATCCACCCAGGTCGGGGGGGAGATTGGCTCCGCCAGACACTCGGACCCATCCCGCATTGTGGTGGTGGCGAAGACCACGTACGTCACGTCCTGCAGAACCTCTTCGTTGCTGAGGGTGGCCTGCCAGTCGCCTCCAACCAACTGCCCGCTGGTTGCAGTGAGCTCGATGGAGGGGCCAAGCGATGCCGGAACCTCCTGCGGGGACCCGCAAAGGGCATCATCGTCGCACGCGGCGTCCTGATCATCGGGTCCAATCCAGATCGCCTGGGGGGTCTGCACTCCCTCGGGGCCTCCGGCCGAAGGCGGCGCGGAGCCGTGGGACTGCCCGCGTTCCCCCAACCGGAGTGCAGCGGGGCCACCGAGAACAAGGGCGGCGATGGCGTCCTCGCTGTAGGCTTGGGAGTTGTCCGACGCCAACAGCAGACCCGCGCCGTCCCGATCGACAAGCATTCCGCGGCCGCTTCCCTGGGCGGCGCCTTGCAACCACCCGTTGCCATGGTAGGTGGCCGCACCGTCCAGGCGCAGGTGGAGGCCGAGGGAGGGGCCGAAGCGGGGGCCGGTATCGATGAATGCGCCAAGGGCGGAAATGTTGGGCATGCAGGGACGGGTTCCTGTTCCACCGTCCTCGTGGAGGCAGGGTTCTTGACTGATGTCGCGCAGGGGGTCGAACCCTGCCCCATTGCCCTCATTGCCCCGTTCCAGACCTGCCAGGCACCACGGGTAGGGCGGGTCAGCCCCACTTTCCGTGTCCATCCAGGCGATGAGCTGGCCCCGGTGCTCATCCACGGAGGGGCAATCCGCCGTGCGCGGCGCGTATTCCATCGATTCCAACCGCTCATGCGCTCCGTACCCCTGAGCTTGGTTGCCGGCGTGGAACATGTCCGTGCCGCCGCTCGTGATGTGGAGGCCCACCGCGTCGATGGCGGCCCCCTGAACAAGGTCGGGGGCCCCGCCGGCCAGCGGGGCCCGTTTGGGGCTCAGCGAGTCGGGGCGCTCAAGCCACGCGTCCCGGGCGTCTGGCAAGCCGGACACGATGTCCGGGTGGGTGCTGGCGACGGGGTTGTAGCGGTCGTCGCCCCCGAGGTCCACGAGGACGCCGACGCCGAGCCGGGTGGCTGCGCCCTGGGCGTGGCCCGGGGCCACGTACAGGTCGTCGCCGGTGAGGTCCATGAGGACTGCGGCGGTGCCGAAGTCTCCGTAGCCCTGCGTCCTCTGATTGAGGGAGAGGTAGTCGTCGTCGCCTAGGAAATCAACGACGATGGAGGGTCGCCCCGAGGGGCTGGGGCCCGCGATGGCGCCCGTGTACCTGTCGTTCCCGGCCGCGTCCACGATGCCCAGATAGGGACTGCCACTGTACCAAGTGCGCACGCCGAGGGGGTCAAGGGCGAGCCAGAGCACTGGTTCGTCCTCGGAGCGCAGGTCGAAGGCGCGTTCCACGCTGATGTCCGCCACATGGAAGGGGTCCGTTGGGAGGTTGCTGATGCCTTCGACGGTGGCGTTGATTTGGTACTCCCCCGGGTTGAGCCAAATATGGCTCTTCTCCCATTGCAGGGGCCAACCGCCGGAGACGTCATTGCAGGTGAAGGAACCGTCGTCCCAGTCGACGCACAAGCTGGCTGTCTCCCCCGCCGGGACCATCAAGGGTTCGTAGAGCCCCGCATTGTTCAGTCGCTGCACGGCAACGGTGAACGGGTACTCTTCGCCGGCAGCAGCCAGGCTGGCGTGGCGGACCTGGCCGCGGGGATTGATGGTCGCCGTCATGATGAATGGGGGGAGGTCCAAGTCCCCGTCAATTGCGTCCGGGTCGGGTTGGATGTCCACCGTGAACGTGGTCGCGTTGAAGCCGCCGAACCGGTCCAGGACGCGGTACTCCACTTCCCGTTGTGCGGCGAAATCCCACTGCCCAATGGCGCCGGGCCCGAGGGCCCGGACGTGGTGGAAGACGACGTGGTCTGTGCGGATGGGCGGTTCTTCTTCTTCGTCCAGGTCGGGGCGCGGGTCGAAGCCGTGCGGGAGCACCTGGCGCACCACCAGGCCCCGCACATCCGGGAAGTCCGGCAGATTGACGACCAAGATATCGGGGTCGTTGGCGCTGGTGCTGGCGACTTGGAGTGTCCCGACGGGTTCCAGTGCGCCGCCCGGGCGCAGCATGGAGAGTTCGAACTGGGTCGTCGCGGCCCCCGTGGGGCGGTGAGCCGCCACCTCCAACTGGCGGACCTGCCGGGGTCCAGCGAAGTCCACGACCACCTGGATGGGGTCGTGAAGGAACTGGGACGTGTAGTGGAGGGCGAGGTGGGTCGCCGGTTCGCCGTCCAACAGGTTGCCCGGTTCGTGGAGCAGTTCCTTCTGGACGCCGCCGAGGCTGGAACCGATGGAAAGGGGCAGGGACGCGCGGCCACCGGAGGAGAGTGCTGCCCAGTCCACGGCGGTGGCGTTCCACGCGCGCAGGTCGTCGGGGGACCCGAACAGGATGACTGGGTCCAGGAGATCGTCGGCTGGTTCAAAAGGGACCTGGAAGGCGGCTGGTTGGCCCACCATGGGCGCCAGGTTCCCCCGGAGGTCACCGATGCGCGGGGGTTCGTTGTGGACGGTGACGTTGCCAGCGTGGCGGGTCTGGAGCAGTCCGCCCGGATCGTGGGCTTCCAGGGTGACGGGGAAGTCAAGTGAGGTCTGTCCGAGGGTGCCGTCCACCGGCACGTTGTCCCATGCAATCGTTGCGTGTTGTGTGACGTTGTCCGGGTCCGGATGCAGCCATCCCGTGCAGGAGAGCGGTGCAGCCGTTTCGATTGAGAAGCAGAGCCGCAGGGGATCGCCGTCGGGGTCCCGGGCGGAGAAGGACAGTTCGGCGGGCACTCCTGCCGGCACGGCCTCGGGCAAGGCCCAGTCAAGGACCTCGGGGGCCTGGTTGTCGCTGGGGTTGACGCGTAGGCCCGTCCCGTCCCCTGGACCGGTCCCGTTCGGCGCGGCGTTGTGCTCTCCCGCCGCGACGAACACGCCCACGCCCCCGTCAAAGCCCGTCCCGTGTGCCGGGGGGCCATCGACGAGGAACACGTTGCGGTCCGCGGCGGGGGGCGGGCTGCGCAGGGCGACGAGGGCTCCAAGTCCGCCCGCGAATCCCACGCCTTGGGCACTGTGCGGTGCCACGAAGAGGTCGTTGCCGCCGAGGTCGAAGAGGAGTCCCGTGCCAGTGTTGCCGAAGCCCTGGTTGAACGGCAGGTCGGAGACGTACGAATCGTCGCCGCGCACGTCCAAGTGGAAGGAGAGGAGGGGAATTCCGCCGGGGGCGGTGCTGTTGGCGGCACCGGCCAGGCCCTCGTGCAGGTCGTCGCCGCCCAAATCAAAGTGCAGAGCGGCGCGGTAGCCGGGACCGAAGTGGTCCTGCCCCCCGACCGTCAATAGCAGACCGTGCGGCGCGTCCAGGTACAAGTCGGCGCCCTCGAGGTCCAGCAGGACCCGGGGGGCCACCGGCAGGGGGGATACGCCCGGGTCGTTCGGGTCCGCGCCCCACAGGCCCACGAACTGCTGCCACAGGGACTCCACGAGGTCCGGGACCATGTCACCGTCCCGGTCGGCCTCCAGATCCACGCCGGTCAGGGTGTTTGCCTGCTCCTGCCGCCACACCGCATCGTTGCGGGGCACGGGGCCATCATCCAGGCTGGTCTGCACATTACCGGGGCCCAGGTCGGGGGAGGGACCGGCCAAGTCCATGGACGGCGCCTGGTGGGGATTGTCGGGGTCGGCGGGGGTGTAGGTGTCCTGGCCGCCGATGTCGGCGAAGAACCCGAAGGAGACGCCGTGACCCTCCAGGAGGCCGTTGTACTGGTCGTTGCTGCTGCCCTGGCTGCTGGAGGGCTCCACGGACACCTGGACGCCCACTCCCACCTCGAGGAGAGTGGCATTCACCAGGCCGTCGAGGAAGATGGCCGTGGGGTCGATTGGTTGTTGGATGCTAACGACGGGTGGGCCACCGTAGCCGCGGGACATCTCCCCGGCCGTGTAAGTGTCGTCACTGGGGCTGCCGGGGCCTGCCGCGTCGGCAAAGAAGGCAAGCGGACGCTGATGTTTTCCCGTAGAAGCCCGGTTGTCCTGTGTGCTCCCCTGGCTTTCTGCTCCTGCGGTGTACGCATCGTGGCTGACGGCGTCGCGCCCGGCCACGTTGACGAAGAACGCGACGCCCGCGGTGCCATGGCGCGGGCCAGGCCCCACATCTGCGCCAGCAGCGGCTTGGCTCGAGTCGCCCGATGTGAAGGAAGAGATGGCTTCGGAGCCTGAGCCCACGAGGCGGACCAGGGCCGCGGAACCGTGCCGGATGGGTGAGCCCCCTTCAACGCCGTCGGGCGCAGGCCCCGGCAGGGTGGATGCCTGGCTGCGGTCTCCGGCATGGTACGTGGAATCGAGGATTCCGGAGCCGATTCTTTCCACCAGCACCGCCACGCCCCGGCGCAGGGCTTGGTCCGGGTCGCCCACCCCGTTGGTGTCGCTTAGGCCTTGGACCAGTACCAAACGGGTGTCCGGTCCCGCGTACGCCTGCGACTGGTCACCGGCCATGAACCGGTTGGTGGCCGTGGCATCGTCGCCCTGCCAATCCACCAGGACCGCGACGGGGGCGCGGCTGGCGACTCCCGTGGTGTCCGCAGCGCCGACGTCGTCGCGGTCCGGGCAGGCGGCGGCGTGGGCGCACGACTTGTCCTCGGCGTCGTAGGTGTCGCTTCCGTCCAGGTCGAAGAGGAGGCTGACCGGAGCGGCGGCGGTGTGGTCCGGGTTGTTGGCGTTGGGTCCTACCTGTGCCGGGAAGGGGGCGCTGGCGTGGCGGCCGATGTACTGGTCGTCGCCGCCAACGTCGATGAGCAGCATGGCGGCCTCTTCCTCTGTCCACACCGGATTGTGGCCGCACAGGTCGAGGGCAAGGTACCCCAGAACGCGGAGCTTTGCGGGGACGCCCTCTGGGCACTCAACTGCGGTGGTGGATTGGGTGGAGGACTGCTGGGGCGCGAACGCTTCGGGGATTGCCTCCGCGGCGGCCAAGAGCTCCTCCAGCGCTTTGGCGGCGCCGGCAAGGGCCTGTAGGTGTTCCTGTGACGAGACGAGGAGTTGGCCATCCGGGGAGGCCGGGGAGGGCAGGTCCCCGTCGTCGAGGGCCTCGGCCCAACGCGCCAATGCGTCCGCGGTGAAACCCTGCGGCGCGGGAGTGGACAGAACTTGTTGTTCGGCGCGGATGTAGCGGGCGACGGAATCCAGGACGCGAGCAGCTGCTTCCGCTTGCGGCGGCGTCAGCCATGCCTGGATCCGCTTGGCCTCCGTGGCGGCGTAGGCTGCATCCCCTTCCATGGCACGGGCTAGGTCCGCCACCGCGTCAGGCAAGGATGGGGCAGGGCGTGCTGGGGGTTGGACGCCTAGGTCGGGCAAGGCGAGCCGGAGGGGGGGCCTTTCGGCGTCCGGGTCCGGCAGGCGGGGCAGGGGGGTCTGCTCAGCGCGCCAGGCGAGGCGGGCGTCGGCGGCCGCACCCCAAACCTCCAGGGTGGGGCTTGCGGCGTCGATGGCGTGGCCGAGTTGGACCAAGTGGTCCGAGTCCCCCGTCGGGCCCAGCGTGAAGGGCAGCAGGGCCTGGAGAATCACGTCCAACGCGGCAAGGCCCGCGTCGGGGGCGCCGGCGAGGCCGGCTGCGAGATCGAGGCGCTCAGCATCCGTGAGAAGGGCGAGGACCTGGACGCGTCCCGCCACGGCCAACGGCGTGGTGGGCCTGAGGCGGAGGGGGTCGCCGGCCTCGACGCCGAGGAAGTCGGCCAGCACGTCAGCCACGCGCAGGCGCTCGTCCAAGGCCTGGTGGCCGGCCACCAGGCCTTCCACCAGGAATCCGGTCTCCACGAGGATGCCGGCGGCCTGCAGGATGTGTGGTTGGTCGAGGCGCGCCAACACGGGGGCCAGGCGCTTCTCGGTCTTCGCGTCCAGGTCGTTGCCTTGGGCCTGCGCGTCGCGCAGGATGCCAAGTTGGTCTGAGGTGAGGTAGCGGGTGGCCATCTCCTGGTGCCAGTAGGCGCGGGCGAGACCCTCCAGCATAGCGCGCGCCACCTCCTCGTAGACGGGAGGCAGTTGGGGCAACCGGTCAAGGTCCTGGCGCAGGGATTCGGCGCCGGGCGACCCCGGGGAAGCTCCGGCTAGAAGCATCGACAGTTCCAGCATGGACAATTCATCCACGCGCCCCTCCACCCACGCGTCGGGGGCCCAGGTGGGGGGATGGGGCAGCCGGTCGTGGGCGGGGGATTCTCCGGGCCGGCTTGGCGTGCTCTCCGGGCCAGCGGGAGGCACAAGGAAGCCGGGAAGCTGCGGCATCGCCGCCGCAGGCAGCAGCACCGCAATGACCACCAGGAGGGCGACCGCCGAGGGTCGGCCGAATCTGGCCGTCCGAATGGGACGCTCCTTGCGAATCATCACCCACCCTTGCAATCCTTCGACTAACGGGAGGGCACTTGTCGATTTTGGGCCGAATCCGGAATCAACGAGAAGGCTGGCGGATTCGCGTTGGATGCGTACGGCAGCTCCTCGCAGCCCACCCACACATAAGCCTCCAGGGTTTGACCATCAAGATTATGGGCGTCAACCGGAAACGTCGTCAGCCGTGCGCCAGACGGTTGGAAGCGAGGCAACGGGAGGCGCCGAAGTCCAGGGGCGCTGGCTGGCCGTTCAGGCGTACTTGTCGCGGTTCTCAAAGGGCGCTCGAAGTTACCGTGCGACTCCTGGCGGTTGCCTTGGTTCTGGCGATTGAATCGCCTTCTGTTGGGAGTCGGCTATGTCACGGCTACCCGCAAGGTGACGCCGCAGCCGAGCGTCGCTGCGGCCGCTAGCTCGAGAGTCTTCCGAACATCCTGCCCGGGCCTTGAAGACAATCTCCGACATCCTGCATGACAAGGGAAACCCGTATGATTCTGCAAGGCTCTTTGCAGCTCACAACGTCATTGGACTAATGGATGAACGGACGCGCTCCTTCATCGAGCGCATTCACTCACGTAGTAGCGCGTGTAGTGGGCGTCGCGTGCGCGGTTCACGAGTCCGGCGCCTGCTAGTCGGTTGATGTGCCAATTGACGGTGCTCGCGGTAATCTCGAATTCCTCGGCGAGGTCGCATTGCGGGACGCCCGGACTGCGCAGGAGGTGGCGGGCGCGCGACGTCTACGCCTACTTGACAAGCGACAGAAACTCGTCCATTCGCGCCTTGGCGTCCTTCGGACTCAGTTTGCGGTAACGTTGGACTGCGTCGGGGTCCGCGGCGGCTGCGCTCAGCACATCGCCGAGGAACGGCAATCGCTTCAACTCCTTGCCCAGGAACGCGATTTCCCAGTCCGGCGCGGTTGGATTAGAATCGAGGATGGCGAGGATATCGGAGCGGTCCTTGTTGAGTTTGCCGCGCTCCCAATCCGGGTCACGGCTGTCGTTTGCGGCGAGTCGGCCCGCTCGGTCCCAGGCGGCCTTCGCTTTGTAGAGCATGAGGAGGGACCGCGTCGGAACCAAAAGAGGGTTGCCAGCGATGTCGCGTTCGACATGGTGCTTTCCCGCGAGGTCGAAGTTCAGTTCCTCCTTGCGGCCGTAAAAGGGGAAGTGTTCGTCGTAGCCCGCGACGTCGACAATCATGGCGCCGATACCGGTGAAGTTTTTGTTCGCGCCGCTCCACCCGTGGACGTGCTCGACCATTTTCTCGTAGTGTCGTTCGTCGCGAAGCCACTGTAAGAGGCGTCCACGGCGCTTGGACCCCAGGACGAGGTCGACGTCCCGGCTTTTCTCGTAGGGATTGTAGGCATGAACCGCCCAACCTCCCACAAGGATGGACGGCCGGCCGTCGTGCTTGCCTGCGAGGTACTTCGCGATGGCGGCAAGCTCGTCCTGGCTGACATCCTGAATGCTAGACACGGAGCACCTCTGCAAGCTTGATGGCGATGTCGCGGGCGGAGTATCCAAAGCCGGCAACGTCCAGCAGAGCTTGCTCGGCGCTGACGGTTGGCAGTCCATCGATGACGCTCGAAGTCGACGCAACGTCTCGATTGTCGATTCGGTAAACTACGAGGTCGATGCCGCCCTTGCGGCCGCTGAATACCTGCTTGACGTTGGCGGGGTCCTTGGCATACACCTGAATTTCGTCGCTGCGGTCAGAGTATCCTGAACGAGCGCTGGCCGCAGTTAGGCCGCATACCCAAATGCCGGGCCTTGGCGCGCTTGCCGCCAGTCGGGTCCACTGCGTACCCATCGTCGACATCAGGTCGGTCCACGACTTGATGCCCGTTGGAATTCGTTCAGCTTCGAGCCGACCCATTGGCCTTTCAGACGCGACTTGGTCCAGCAGAAGGCCGAGCGCGTTGGACGTCAGATCGCCCTTGGCTCCAATGATTCCACGCTGGCGCAACTGCTGGACGACAGTTGAGGTCCAGCCGATGCTTGTTCCGGCGGCCTTCGAAAGAATCTGGACGCCGGGGAAATGTCCGAGACGCAGCAGCGCCGTGCATACCCGCCAAGCGCTTTGGGTCGTAATTCCCCGCGGCACGATGTTGCTCGGGGGCAAAAATTCCAAGGGGGCTTCGAAGGTCTCGACCTTCGCGTTTTGCGCCAACTGTCGGATGAAACCTGGCACGGAGGCGGCCACGAGCACGGGAACCACCTCCCTCCGGCCGATATCTACTCCTTCGAGTTGCTTGGCGACGTGCCGAAGGAAGCTAAGCCTGGCTACGTCGTCGAGTCGCGGGACGCCGGCTTTGACCTCAATGAGGAACACCTTAGCTGCGGTTTCGATGACAAGGTCGGCGACCGCTTGGCGGTGTAGGCGGATGTTCCGCCTAATCTTGGCATCGTGGATGCCCAGGCGCTGGGCCAACCAAGCGGCAAGCTCCTCCATGGGTTTCACTGAAAGCAGGGTAGTTTAAAAATTTCACTGAAACAGTTTGCTGAAACAATCGCTGTTAGCGGCTTTCACTGAAACGCGTGAGACCCATCCGTCCATGCAATTTGGAGCAGGATTGTTTCCTTGCTCGGCAAGACCTTCACGTCTACATCGCCTGGGCCGTGGAGCGAGGATTTGGCAGACCTACGCCGTCACAGCAATGGCATACCGCTGTTGTTCATCGGCGGGCAACTGGCTCCACCCTTCGCTGACGTAGTAGCGCGTGTAGTGGGCGTCGCGTGCGCGGTTGACGAGTCCGGCGCCTGCTAGTCGGTTGATGTGCCAGTTGACGGTGCTCGCGGTGATCTCGAATTCCTCGGCGAGGTCGCATTGCGGGACGCCTGGGTTGCGCAGAATGTGCTTCGCGATTGCGGCCGTCGTCTCGTTGCGTAGGGCCGAGACGGCGACCTTTTTGTGGCCGGAGTAGGTTCCGGCTTGGCGGTCGAAGAAGCGCAAATAGCGGCCGTCCTTGACGGAGGTGATGAAGCCGTTGCGTTCAAGGACGCGCAGGTGGTAGTTCAGCGTCGAGGCGCCGAAGCCGACTTGGTCTGCGAGTTGATGGAAACTTGCGCCGGGGAAGGCCTTGACGCGTTCGTAGACTTCCTGTCGTCCTGGATGCTCGAGGACTTCCTGGCCCGAGACCCGCGCGTAGCCTGCGACGAGGCCGCTTGCGCCGCCGATGAGGCCACCCTTTTGCGCGACGAGCCAGCCGGCGAGGGCGAGTAGGAGGCCGCCGAGACCCGCTGCAGCGACGGCCGCCTTGGTCCAATCGTACTTGGCCGCGACGGCGCCGTAGGAGACTGCCGTGAAGTCGCCGGACCCGGTGACTTCGCTTGTGCCGCGACCCGTCGGAGAGTCGG
The DNA here is from genome assembly GCA_964643795.1 of uncultured Halobacteriales archaeon. Classification (GTDB taxonomy): domain Archaea; phylum Thermoplasmatota; class E2; order JACPAO01; family JAHFTW01; genus JAHFTW01. Next base: position 88,147 of record CAZXUC010000002.1, read on the forward strand.
CGAGGTTGAGCGTGAAGAGCCCCGCGAGGTCGAGGTCTTCACCGGTGAGGAGGTGGACGACGGATTCGTCGCCATCTTGGATTGTGACCGTGCCCTTGGCTCCGGCCAGGTGGGCGATGCCTTGGACGTCAATGGTCTGGGAACTTGCGTACAGCGAACCGACTTGGTCCGCGAACTGGACTTCCATGCGGCCGGCGGTCGCTTCGATCAGGAGGTACTCTTGGATGTATTCCTCGTGCGTCCCCGGGCCGGTCCATTCGCGGCTCAAGGGGTGGTAAACGCCGCCCGACTTGGTCTCCACGCGGAAGTGCGCTAGGATCTGCTCCAGGCTGCCATCCGATGCGACGTAGGTCAACACTGCGTTGTTGATGAAGAGGTTGAAGGGGCCGTCCATGGCCGCGCGTCCATCGTCGGCACGGGCCTCGAAGAGCCCGGCAGGTATCCTGTGGGAGAACCGGTCGGCGTCCTTCGGTGGGTTGAGGTGGATGCTGAGCGCCGTCTCGAGGTCGTAGTCGATGAATTTTGAGTAGTCGATGGCGCCCACGAGGAGGTCGCCGTGCTGGGAACCTGATTCCATGCGCACTGCGCCGTCGTAGGCAAGGAGTTGGAACCCGGCTTGCCGCTCATCGAGCGCCAGCAGGGCGTCTTGCAGGGGGAGTTCGATGCGCTCGATGCGGTCGTCCCAACGCACGTCGGCGCTCGGGTCTTGCATGTTGACGAAGCCGTAGGCCCGGTGCAGGACGCGAATGGCTTTGCCTTCGACGTTGTGCAGGACAATCGCGGTACCACCAGCGGTGCCTTCTAGCAGGAACCGGGCGTCTTGGCCCTGCACGACGTGCGTCCCCTCCACTTGGATGGGTAGGTCGGCTTGCGCTGCCACGGTCCCTTGCGCCGCCAGAGCGGGGGCTGCAAAGAACAAGACAACCGCCAACACTAGGCCAGCCCACCTTCGGCTCATCAACAGAGGAACCGCGGTTCGGCATTTAAAGCCTTAGTGGCGGCAATGTCACAACGGTTGCTGGGCGAGAACAACGAGGGGGCAGGGCGTGCCTGCATCGCGCCGACGACCCGCATCACGCGGAGCGCGCGGAACCCGCGGAAACTCACCGGGTCGGTTCCGTGCGTTCCGTTCCGTGCACTCCGCGGGTTCCGCGTGTCGGTCGGGGGAGGGTCGAGGCTCAAGCACCACGTTTTCCTTTTGTCACGCAAGCCGCTTCTGCGTGCCGCGCACGGCTTTGATTGCTTGCGCGTACGACTTGTGCCCGAAAACGAAGGAGCCGGCAACCGCGCACGTCGCTCCCGCTCGCTCGACGATTCGCGCGGTCTCGCCGTTAATGCCGCCATCGACTTGGATCTCGAGGGGCGTCTCACGACCAGCGACGTTTGCCATGGCTTGGATGCGTTGGATCTTCGGCACGACTGCGTCGATGAAGGCTTGGCCGCCGAAGCCGGGGTTGACGGACATGACGAGGACGAGGTCCACATCCTTGATGACGTACTCTAGCACGGATTCGTTCGTGTGCGGGTTGAGGCTGACTCCTGCTTTCTTGCCGAGGCCCTTGATTTGCTGGATGTTGCGGTGCAGGTGCGTGCAAGCTTCGGCGTGGACGGTGATGGAGTCGGCGCCGGCGGCGGCGAACTCGGGCACAAACTTCTCCGGCTCGACGATCATGAGGTGACAGTCCAGTAGCAGCTTCGTGTGCGGCCGGATGGCCTTCACGACGGGTGGGCCAATCGTGAGGTTGGGGACGAAGCGCCCGTCCATGACGTCGACGTGGAGCCAATCGGCGCCGGCCTTCTCGATGGCTTGAATCTCCTCACGCAGCCGGCTGAAGTCCGACGAGAGGATGGAGGGTGCGACTTTGAGCACGACGTTGCCATGGGGTAGAGGATGAAAAGGCACCTACGACGGCTTGGGGCCGGCAGGCGACTCCACGACGACGCCACGACGACGCGCGACGCCTTGCTGGGGCCCGTCGTAGCTCACAAGCACGGTATCGAGTTCGACTGCCGCAGCAACGTAGCTGGCGTCGTATGCGCTCAACTCTCGGACGTACGGTCCTACGTGTTCGTACGTCGAATGCAAGGCGATTCCCTCCATGAGGATACGGAGCGTTCTCCGGAACGCACCAGGATCCTTGGTCGGGGGCAGACTTCTTGCAACGACATGCGCCATCTCGTATCCGAGAAGGTCTGGCGCGGCGAAGCGGGCACCGACGGTGATCTGGTTGATCCACCACGCCCTGAATGCTTGGCTTTCGGATTCGTCGAACAGCAACTTGCTGAGGGCGCTTGCGTCCAGGACAAAGTCGACGGCGGATGCGTCAGCCATCGCGCAGTCGCCGCAGCGTCACGAGGGTCGGTTCGACGGGTTTGACTGCCATCTTGCGCAGTGTTTCGACGTTTGCAAGCATCCGATGCCTGCGGATGGCGTCCTGGATTCCGGCGCGCGCAGCTTCGCTTACGTTGATGTTGTGCCGTCGCGCTGTCTTGAGCAGGGCCTCATCGATCCGGATGGTCGCACTCTTCACGCTCCTATGTATGTACAACATGTATTTACAATCTGAGGACCGGGGCTAGGCGAACATGCTCCCCGCCTCGGACTCACCACGCACGGTCATCCAGAGAGTCCCGGACGGCTCCAGTGTTACGAGCCCCGCCATGTGCAATTCACGTAGGGCACGTTCGTACTCGGTAGGGACCAAGCGGGTCCAGCGGCGCAGGAGGCCGGCCTTGTGTGGTCCCGACGACGGGAGGGGTGCGAGGGTGCCGAGGACTTCACGGGCGGCGGGGGAGAGCACAACCATCGCTACGACCACGGTTGGCCGGTGCCTTGGCTTCGACGGCGGGTGTGGTGAAAGTGAGATTTTTGGTGCAATCGCGTGTGGGGGACGCCGGAATGGAGGCGGTGCCGTAGCACGGGATCCTCCACGCCGTGGCATGGGCGGCCTGGGATTGCACAGATAACCACAGAGTTTGGGTCATGAAGCCCGGGGCACCCTGACGGTCACGCGGAGAACGCGGAACCCGCGGAACCCATTTCCGCGCTTTCCGCGACCTCCGCGTGATTCCGAAGCTCGTCGCGGCTCCACTTCTGTGTGCGTCTGTGCAATCCCAGGCCTCCAGTTCAACGGCCACCCGCCCTCCGCTAGATTGTGCGCAATCCTGCTTCGACCGGGAACGCCGCGTCAAGTTTGGCAACGGCATCCCACGGCAGGTCGAAGTCGCCGCCCGCGTTGTCGGTCACGTGCTCGACGCGCTCTGTCTTCGGGATTGCAAACACGTGCTTTTCCCGTGTCAGGAACGCCAACGCGACTTGGCGCGGAGTTTTGCCGACTGCTTGGGCGACCTCCTCGAGGACCTTGAGCCTCGACTTGCTCGTGATGAAATGCCCCGCGCCGAACGGACTGTACGCGACGACGGCGACGCCATGCTGCTTGCACCACGGAATCACGTCCGGCTCTGCGCCGCGGTCCTCGAGGTGATACAGAATCTGGTTGGCGGCAAGCACGCCCTTGCCTAGGATGGATTCGGCCTCTTCCAAGTCCGCGACGTCAAAGTTGGAGACGCCGATGTTCTTGATGAGCCCCTCTTCGGCGAGTTCGGCCATGGCGTCAAAGGTGTCCTCCAGCGCATGTGGGCCGCGCCAATGCAGGTAGTAGAGGTCGAGACTCGCCACTCCGAGGCGCTGCAAGCTTGCCATACACGCCGCCCTCGTCCCCTCGTAGGATGCATTGTCGGGCAGCACCTTGCTCGCGAGGAAGATGTCCGCGTGGCGCGCCGCGACGACCGGCTGGAGCATCGTCTCCGACTGCGATTGACGCTCGTACAGTTCCGCCGTGTCGATGTGCGTCAGGCCGAGCTCGAAGCCGACGCCGATGGCTTGGCTCGCCGCGGTCCGGTCGGAGACCCGCCACGTCCCTTGCCCAATCACGGCGACCGGAGTCTTGGCGGGGCCGAACGGTCGCATCTTCATAGCAGCCCTCACGCCACCGCGACGCCGACCCAGGTTCCAATGCCGTAGGTCAACGCCGCTGCCAGCCCACCAAGCACTGCCATCTCGCCGCCCGATCGCACCATGCCGAGGCCCGCTAGGCGGCCCTTGGTCGCACCCGCAGCAAACAGACCCGCTAGGGACAAGCCGCTTGCAACGGCCAACGCGGAACCCGCGGGCACGATGAAGAACGGCAGCACGGGCAGTGCAGCGCCCAACACGAACGACGCCATGACAATCGCCATGGCGGCGACGGGGCTGCGGTCTGACTCCTTGCCGACGCCGAACTCCTCTCGCATCATGAAGTCCACGAACCGGTCTTCGTCCGCGGCCAAGTGTTCGACGAGGGGTTCGACGACGTGCGCCGGATACTCGCGCTCGATGAGCATCTCGCGCAGTTCCTGGACCTCGAGATCCCTGTACTTGCGGATGTGGGAGCGTTCGCGCTGCGCCTCAGAGCGATAGTACTGCGATTGCGACTTCGTCGAGAGGTATTCCCCCAAGCCCATGCTAAGGGCGCCCGCCACTGCGGCTGCCACGCCGGCGACGCCGATGGCCGTCGTGGAAAACGCGGCGCCTGCGACTCCTGCGCAGACGGCATACGTGCTCACGACGCCGTCGTTGAAGCCAAGGATCAAGTCACGCACGTAGTTGCGCAGGCGCGGCTGTTCGTCCGCCTCATGCGCGTCGTTAGGCGCAGGCGGCGCGCGCCGGCGCGCGGGGGCCGGGGCATGTTCGGCCTGCAGCTCCGGGAGGGTCTTCACGCCGAGGCCGTCCTGCACGGCGCATGCCAGGGGCGACGGGTTGATGGGCGTGCCGGACGCGCGCACGACGACGCGTAGGCGCCGCGGCAGCGGCCCCCAACCTTGATACCCTCGGCGCCTGTGGATACGCCGTGCCCAAGGCCGTGCAGCGTCGCAGCGCGGACAAGGCGGCCGCCAAGACGACCGGCAAGGCGGCCCGCAAGCCGGCAAACGTCGGCCACGCCGGAGGGGCCGGCAAGAGTTCGGTCCCGCGAGCAAGGCATGGCGAATCCAACGGAATCTCGGCGCAGGGTTGGCCGGTCCTTCAGATTGCCCTCGACGAAGTCAATCTCGACCGTGCACTCGGGTACGCCCACGAAGCTGCCGCCGGAGGAGCGACGTGGATCGAAGCGGGAACGCCGCTCATCAAGGCGTGCGGCCTCGACGCTGTGCGCGCCCTCAAACGAGAATTCCCTAATCTCACCATTGTCGCCGACATGAAAACCATGGACACCGGGGCCTTCGAGACGGAGATTGCAGTGAAGGCCGGCGCCGACGTCGTTGGCATCCTGGGCGCTGCGGCGGACGGCACCTTCCGGGAAGCCGTGAAGGCGGCTCGCAAGTATGGTTCGCGCATCTACATGGACCTCATCGGCGTCCACGACAAGGTCGCACGCGCACGGCAGGGCGAGGCCCTCGGCGTGGATTACGTGTGTTTGCACATGGGCATCGACGAACAAATGAAGGGCGCCAAGCCGCTCGACATCCTGCGCCAAGTCGCCCAGGCCGTTCGCATCCCAGTCATGGTCGCAGGCGGACTCAACACGGAGACGGCTGCCGAGTGCGTAAAGGCCGGCGCATCCATCATCATCGTGGGCGGCGCCCTGACGAAGGCCTCCGACATCGCGGCAGAAGCGCGAAAACTCACCAAGGCGATGCGCGAGCGCACGGCAATCCCAACCGAGTTGTACAAGCGCTTCGGCCAATCCGAGCTGCGCGAGGCGTTCCTCAAGTGTTCGACCTCGAACATCTCCGACGCCATGCACCGCAAGGGCGCCATGGACGCCGGAATCGTGGCGCGTCAGCAGGGGACCCGCATCGCGGGGCGGGCCGTCACGGTGTTCACCGCCGATGGCGACTGGGCGAAGCCCGTCGAAGCCATCGACGTGGCTCAGCCGGGACAAGTCATCGTCATCGGCCAACGTGGGACGGAGACGGCGATGTGGGGCGAGCTTGCAAGTTGGTCCTCGAAGGTCAAGGGCGTGGCGGGCGTCGTGATTGACGGCGCGGCGCGGGACATCGACGACATCCGCGCCATGCAGTTCCCCGTGTGGAGCCGGCACATCGTCCCAAATGCGGGGGAGCCCAAAGGCTTCGGAGAGATTGGGGCCGAGATTCGCTGTGGGGGTCAGACGGTACGAAGCGGGGACTGGATCATTGCGGACGATATGGGCGTCGTCGTCGTGGCGCAGGAGGATGCGCATGAGATTGCCAACCGCAGCATCGAGGTGCACGAGAAAGAGAACCGCCTGCGCGAGGAGATTAAGCGCGGCAAGACGTTGAGTTCCGTGCTGCATCTCAAGAAGTGGGAGAAAGTCGTCGGGTAGTTTGCGCCCGCCTCCTTTTCCGCAGATGGCGCAGATTTCGCAGACCGCTGCGGGCACCTCGTGCCGTTGCCATCTGTAACGGGTCCCCGCTGCTCCAGCAATCTGTTCGCCCTTGTGCGCGCCGTGTTAGGACCCATCTGCAGCGGGACCCGCCTTCCGCCGGCTAAGTCAACGGCCGCAGAGATTCACGAAACGACCGGTCGCAGAACCTGCCCGACCGGTCGCAGAAGTCGCAGAACGCACAGAACCGGGGTTCTGCGGTTTCTGCGCATTCTGCGACTGGGTGTCGGCGGTCGCGAGAGGCTCAATCGTGTCGGCGAAGATGGCGGCGCCGCGCGCCGCGTCACACGGAGGTCGCGGATCGACGTGGCACAACGTTTTCGCGTTTTCCGCGCGCTCCGCGTGAAGAAAGGGGGGCGGGTGATTTCACACAAACCCGGGTCACGAAATGGTCCTCGTGCCAGGGTTGAGGTCAAGATTCTGTGGAAATCTGTGCAATCCCAGGCCTCCCACACCACGGCCGCGGTGTCAACCTGGAGCCTGTGGACGACGCCGTCGGCGGACTGCGGTAAGCCAGGTGACCGCGCTTCGAGCACGTGGGCGTCGTGGGGCGGTGCGTTGGTCGTGGAACGCCCAGCTACAGGAACGCTTCCAAGGTGAGCGGCATGACCAAGATGCGTCAGCCCGGCCAGGTTGCAGCGGTCTGCGCCATCGGCGAAATCTGCGGAAAACGGCGCACAGCCCCACTCAATGCTGGAGCCTAGACCATCTTCAAGACTTCCATCCCGCGGCTCATGTCGCCCGTGAAGACGTAGCCGTTCGAGATGCGGGCAGTCCAGACGTTGATGCCTTCCGGGTTGTACTGGTCCAAGATGACCGGTTTGGCCGGGTTGCTGAAGTCGATGAGCAAGACGCCCGCCGAGTACCAAGCGATGACTAGTTTGTCTTCGCCCGGGATAACTTGGCCGAAGTGTGCCGTGCAATTCGGGACGGCCGTGTATGCCGAGCCGAGGATTTGTCCGACGGCGGCGGGGTCCGGGGTCGGGTTCGGGGGCGTCGGCGTCTTGGGCATGACGGTGGGCGGCGTGATCCAACTCAGCAACGCGGGGTTCGTCGGGTCGCTGATGTCGTAGAACCAGACGGCTCCGAATGGCGTGGACGCGCCGGTCGTCGGGTCGTTGAAGTAGCAGGCTCCCGGGTTTCCACCGCCGCGGTGCTCGTCGCCGATGATGAGGATGTTCCCGTCGGCCGATGAGGTTGCGAAGTGGTGCAGGTTGCGCACCGGCGTCGAACCGATGCCGAGGGGATTGGAGGGAATGGGCGGGTTGGCGATGATGCCGCCGACGAGCGGGTTGTCGGATACATCGACGATGGCGTGAATCTTGATGCCGAAGTCGTGGGCCGACGTGTTGAGGCCCGTCATGTCCCAGACTTCCGTGCGTTGGATGGCGGCGCAGTAAGCGCGGAACAACGGGTCGCCTGGTTTGCCTTGGAACGTCGTGCCGTGGCAACCGTACGCGCCGAAGTCACCCAGGACTTCCGGGTTGTACGGGTCATGCGCGTCAATCAGCGCGTTCGATCCGCCTTGACCTGACGACGGGTTGTTGAAGACGAGTGCCGTGCCTGGGACGACAGCGATGTAGTGGTTGCGTTCAAACTCGATGAAGCTCGCGTACTCCGGGTGTTCAGGGTCCGTGACGTTCCAGAAGTGCATGCCATTGGATTGCGTCGCGAGCACCAGCGTGCGGCGGCCGTCGGGGTGGGCGATGACTTCGGCCTTGCGGGCGAATGGCGTTTCACCATCAGGGACGGTCTCGTTGAACACCAGGACCGGGTTGGCCGGGTCGGAGACGTTGGCGATGAAGAAGCCGTAGCCCAGTGCCGAACCGAAGACGTAGTCGCCCAGGACGAAGTTGCCGCCGCCCGTAGGCCATGGCGTCCCATCGGCGCGGTTCAGCCTAGCCAATGGTTCCAGGCCCGTGACCGAGGCGGGCTGCGCGTTGGCGAAACTTGGGTCCGTAGCAAAACCGTGCACAACGCCCGAGCCGGAATTGTCCGAGGAGCCGTCGTTGCCGGAGCAACCGGCCAGCAGGGAGGCTGCTATGATGACCACGACTAGGGATTCACGCATGAACCGCCACGCTGACGCGTCGGACATAACGGTTGTGGTGGGCCCTCTAGCTTGTGGAGTCCAACAATTATGTCACCGCCTTCGAGCATTCCTACCACTTCATGCCCAGGGACGTCGCCGTCCGAGGTGACGTTGCGTGGGCGGACGCGTAGTGCCATGTTTGGCGCCCCGAAGTGGGATGGGCGCCATTGTTTTTCACGGGCGGGCCAGGAGTCGGTCTAGGCAGTGGCGTTCAGTCGGCGGCCCTGGTAGGCTGCCACGAGTCCGGCTGCCCCCTTGCGGGCGTCCTTCATCGCTTGCTCAAGTTCGAGCCACGCTTGCAGTTCAACGCCCTCAATGAGGCGCGACTCGATCTCGGCGGCCAACCCGGCATCGTCCAACGCCTCGCGGATGGCTGCGACGAGGTTCTCGGGCTGGACCGGCGGCAGGACGCGAGCCCGGATGGAGAAGACGCCATGCTCAACGCGACTCCAGACGGCGTCGAAGTCGACCTGGAACTTCGCGAGGGCCCGCAGTACGGGTGAAGGCAGTTCGTGGGCGGCCATGGCGTGCCGGATAATCGCGACGCCGTGGTCCGGGTCGCGCAGCAAGAGTTCGGGCTCCTTGCCGTAGCGTGAAGCGACGTCCGCGAACAGGCCGTCCAGGGCGGAGACGGGGACGCCATTGATGACGCTGAGCGTCGTGTAGACCGGGCCATCCGCGCCGACGATGGAGGATTCGAGGGCGGCGTCGACAGTGGCGGCTGGGTAGAGCGTGGAATACTTTCCAAGCACGGTCCCGAGCCCGGGAAACCGCACCACGACGTAGGGGCGCGCTACGACCACGGGATTCCCAGCCGAACGTGGCTATTCAATCGTTGCTGCGCAGAGTCGTACAGCCCCGCACCGCACCGGTTTTCGGCAGATTGGGACCGCCGTGAGCCGGCACGCTCGTAATGGGCCCATTGCGATTTGAACGCAAGTCAACTGCACCCCAAGCAGCTAGGATACCAAGCTACCCCATGGGCCCTTCGGCCGCGGAGCGCTGCAGCGGCCTTCATCGCGCCCGCGCCGGCCGCTTGAGCCGACGAGGTGCTTGGCCGCCGGGGTGACCCCGGGCCGTCCATCCCCCTCTCGGAGGATGGCGCATTCGCGCGGACTTGGCTGCACTATAAGGAGACTTCGAACGACTGGGCGTTTCTCTCTTGGCCGCCCGCGCGGCGGGCCCCCGAGCAGTCCTGTGATGGCGCGACGTCGTTCGCCCCACTCTTTTATGGCCCGGCATGCTGGTCGGAATGGATGAGCAAGGTCGACGTGAACCATGGCCGCTGCATCTCGTGCGCCGGCTGCGTGGGCGTCTGCCCCGTCGACACCATCACGCTGCACGAACTCACTCTCGTCGTGCACCAAGACCCCTGCATCTCATGCGGCTTGTGCATCCAGATGTGCCCAGTCGGCGCCCTGACTCCTGGCCCGGCCTACGGCTCTCCCCCGGCAGCGAAGCCGCAGCGCGTCATCCTGGTGTGACCATGAAGGTGTGAACTTGCCGGACATCGCGGGGACTCCCCAGCTGACCGTCACGGACAAGCCACTGCGCAACCTCAAGCCTGGGACGATTCCCCGCGCCGTCGACATGGAAGTCGATGTCCTAGTCGTTGGACTCGGCCCCGGCGGCCTCATCGCTTGCCGCGATTTTGCCAAGCAAGGATTCTCGGTCCTCGGCATCGACCGCAAGCAGGAACTCGGTTGGCCTAAACGCTGCGCCGAGGGCGTGTCCGACGAAGGGCTAGCGCATTGTGGCGTCAAGCCGGACCCCGCGTGGGCATACGGGCGCATCGAAGGCGCCGCAATCTACTCGCCGTCAGGGAAGCGCGTCGTGCTCGAGGATAAGTCGACGTTCGGTTGGGTCGTCGAGCGGAAAATCTTCGAGAAGCATCTCGCACGCGATGCAATCATGGCGGGAGCAAAAATCATGGTCAAAACGCAGGCAGTGGGCCTCCTGCGCAAGAGGGCGGGTCCCTCGCTGCGCTCGGAACCCGCCCACCCGCCTTCGGCGGAGCCCACCGCCCGCTCGTCCAAGGCCAACGCCCACGACGCGAAGTCGGCACCCACCACGACCCCCGCTCGGCCGGCGGCCCTGAACGACGTCGCCCGGTCTCCTGACGCGGCCGGACCAGTCGCAGGCGTTCGGGCAGAGTTTATGGGAACGCAATTCGACATCCGCGCCAAACTCACGATTGGCGCCGACGGCATAGACTCCTTCATCGGCCGTTGGGCGGGCCTGAAGACGCTCAACCGGGTGCGTGACTACCATGCCGGCTTCCAATACGAGATGGTGGGTGTGTCGGGCTACGAGGAGAAGTGGCTGCACCTCTACTTCGGCGAGGACGTGGCGCCCAAGGGGTACGCGTGGATCTTCCCCAAGGGCAAGAACGTCTCGAACGTCGGCGTCGGCATCCTCGCGAAGGAATCGGAGTGGGGGAACCGGGCGCAGGACTACCTCGACCGCTGGATCGAGAACCACCCGGAACTGTTCCAGAACGCAAGCATCACGGAAATCAACGGTTCCGGCATTCCCGTCAGCTCTCGCGTCCCGGAACCCATCGGTGACGGCCTTATGCTCGTGGGCGACGCGGCCCAACTCGTGAATCCAATCCACGGCGGCGGCATCATCATCGCGATGCGGGCCGCCATGATCGCGGCACGAGTCGGTGGAGCGGCACTGAAACGGGGCGACGTGTCGAAGGCCGCACTGCAACCCTACGTCACGGAATACTGGACGAAGGACGAAGGCGCCGTCACGGAGAAGCTGCTCAAGATGCGCTACTTCATGGAGAACCTCGGCGACAAGGACTTCGAACGCCTAGCCGACATCCTCGACGGCAAAGTCATCATGGAAGTGGCGAACGCGAAGTTCCCGACTTTCGTCAAGCTCCTGCTCAAGCATTTCCCCACGTTGGCTCCACTCGTGCGCAAGTACATCATGGCCGTCAAGCAACTCGAGGAAGAGAAGGCCAAACGTGATTGGGATGAAGTGGACGAGATGCTCGACAAGGTAGAGAAGACGCTAGCAGCGGCGCCGGTGGCGAAGTAGTGGACCAGGACGACCCCCGAAACCAAAAGGGAAATGGGACGCTCCTGGGCCTCGTTTCACTCGTCCGACCAGGCAACGCCATGATGGCAGGCCTTGGGGTCCTCGTCGGCGCTCTTTTGGCGTTCGCGGGCCCTGTGGGCTGGAGCATCGGTTGGGCCTGCGCGGCCGCGCTCCTGCTGACCGGTTTTGGCAACATCCTCAACGACTTGCGTGATGTCGATATCGACCGCGTCGCGCACCCAAATCGACCTTTGGCAAGCGGACGCATCCGGACGACGACCGCGGGCGCTTTGGGGTTGGCGTTGCTCGTCCTGGGACTGGCCAGCGCTTACGCGGCTCGGGGACTGGCGACGCTAGCTTTTGCAACAATCGTCGCCATGCTCCTGTGGACTTACGAGACCGCATTGAAGCACAGGGGGCTGACGGGCAACCTTGCCATCGCTGCCTTGACGGCGTCCACTTTCCTCTTCGGCGGAGTCGCCATGGGGATTGGTTGGACAGATGCCGGAGCCATTGCAGTCATTGCCCTAATGGCCTTCTTCGTCAATGCCGGGCGAGAGGTCCTGAAGGACGTCGAGGACCAAGGCGCGGACCGCGGCCGCAGGACGCTTCCCATGCGCGTTGGAGTCCGCACGGCTACCCGAACCGCCGTCGTGCTCGTCGCGTTGGGCATCATCGCGTCGCTGCCAATGCTGATCCAAGTGACGTTCCTCTTCGTGCCGGCTGGACCAATGCTTCTCGCTGCGGACGGCGTCCTCGTGTGGGCCTGCACGTGGGCCTCGCGCGAGCCGGCAAAGTCGCAGCGCATGCTCAAGCTGGGCATGGCCGTCGCAATCTTGTCGTTCCTGGCCGCCGGCATTGCTCAACAGCGCGCCGCCCTGGATCCTTGCCTGGATTGCTGAGCAAAGATGCGACGTTCCGGGTTCCATGCACGCCCACACCTGCCCTTAGCACTCGACCGCGGCCCGCGCTGCGCGAGCCACCGTCGAGACGCGGAGCCTTCTTAGGGTTCCCACCACTCGCTCGGTCGTGCGGTTCCGCCGGCCAAAGCCCCAATTCGTGGAGGACTACCTCTACCGGCACCTCAAACACGGACCCGTCCACATCACCTTGCTCGACCCGGACCGCCAGGAACCCAAGGAGGCGGGGCTCATCGCGAAGGCGGCCGCAGACGCGGGATCACACGCAATTATGGTCGGTGGTTCAACGTCGGCGAGCAGCCGCATCATGGACAAGACCGTGAAACTCATCAAACGTCAATCCGGCCTGCCCGTCATCTTGTTCCCCGGCGGCGCAACGCAAGTCTCGGCGCACGCGGATGCAATCTGGTTCATGATGCTCCTCAACAGCCGCAGCCGCGACTTTCTCATCGGCGAACAAGTCAAGGGCGCGCCCATCATCGACAAGATCGGCATGGAAGCCATCCCCCTGGGGTACATCGTGGTCGAACCCGGCGGCACGGTCGGCCGCATCGGGCAGGCCGACCTCGTCAAGCGCGACGACCTCGACTCCGCCATCCGGTACGCTCTTGCCGCGCAGTACCTGGGCATGCGGTTCGTCTACCTCGAAGCCGGTTCAGGCGCTGACCAACCCGTCCCGCCGGCGATGATTCGCGCCGTCAAGCGCGCCACCAAGATTCCGCTCATCGTGGGAGGAGGACTGCGCACGGCGGAGAACGCGGAGGACGCAATCGACGCAGGCGCAGACATCATCGTGACCGGTTCGCTTGTCGAAGGAGCAATCGACGTGCAAAAGACTCTGGGAGACTACTTGTTCCAACTGAGCGAGCGCCTGAAGCGGGAAGTGCGGCGCCACCTAATCGACTTCGAAGAAGAACTGGAGGCGTGACCGTGCCCGACAAGTCAGCGCAGGGAAAGGCGTCAGCGATTGCGTACCCGATTCAGGGCCTCGTCAAGTATCACGGCCTCAAGGACCCCGTACGCCGCATCCCCTTCCACGCCTCGATTAGTGTCTGCACTGGCCCCATTCACACGCACACGACCATCGAAGTTTTGGATGGTGCTCCTGCGCGCACGGCGCAACGTCGTTCAAGCATCACGATTGACGGCCAAGTCGCAACGGGCCGCGCGCAGGGCCGCGTCGAGGTCGTCATGGATGCCATTCGTGAGAAGGCCGGCGACGACCGCCCCTTCCGCATGGTGAGCCAAAACGATTTCCCAAAATTCGTCGGCCTCGGCTCCTCGTCATCGGGATTCGCGGCACTCGCCGTGGCGGCCGCTGCTGCCTACGGATGGAAGGCGACGCCTGCGCAACTTAGCGAGGTTGCTCGTCTCGGGGCGGGCTCGGCAAGCCGCGCCGTGACGGGAGGTGTTTCTGAGTGGGTGCTGGACAAGGAACGATCCTACAGCAAGATGCTCCTTGGCCCCAACGAAGTCGATTGGCGCATCGTGGTGCCCTTGGTGCCGCACGAGGAGCCGACGGAGAACATGCATGCCGAGGCGACGACGAGTCCACTCTTCCAGGCCCGCCTCGGATACATCGAAGGCGCGCTAGCCGCCATGCGCACGGCCCTGACGACGAAGCGGTTGGACCAGATTGCCCCCATCGCGGAGACGGACACGCTCAACCTGCACGCCATCACCATGACCGGGTCGCGCGGTCACGTCATCTGGCGCGCGGCGACCATCGATGTCATGCATACCGTGCGCCGACTGCGCGGCGAAGGCGTCCCCGTGTGGTTCAGCATCGACACGGGCGCGACGGCGTACCTCAACACGGACGCCGCACACAAGCAACAAGTCGCGAACGCCGTGCGCGGCATCGCAGGTGTCACGCAGGTGCTGCACCTCAAACCGGCTGGGCCAGCACACCTTGTTGACCGGCACTTATTTTGAGCGCCGTTTAGGCTACGATTTCAGCCCGTTTCGACGCTGGCTCGTCGTCGCGCCGCCGCATCAGACGGAGTGCAGGATTGTAGGCCCCGCCCTGAGGCCTTTAGTACCCCTTTCCCCGTGGTCCATTGACCGGCATCCGGTCTGATTCCCATGCACCCCATGAAGACCACCAGTTCCGTATTGGCCGGCCTTGCCGTCATCCTCCTCGTCCTCGTGCAGTTCCTGCCGTGGGCGACCTTCGAAACAAGCAGCTCCTCGGAAGGCGGAAGCTTCGGGGGCTTCGACTTCCCGGGCTTTGATTTTGACTTCCAAGCGTGGGCCCACACGTGGGGTGTCGAGCAGGAAGTCAACGGCCAGAGCTCCGACGAGGGTTGGTACGACAATGATTTCGATGACACGGACGGCATCGGCCAAATCCGTACGGCCATCCCCATGCTCCTCGCCGCAACCGTGGTCGTATTCGCCGGAGCCCTCTTGAGTGCAACGATTAAGGGCGCCGCTGGCCCCATCACGACGCTGGCAGGCGGCGTTCTGCTGGTTATCGCCACTGTCCTCTTTGCGACCGGCGTCAACACAGCGTGGGACGATGTTGGCTTCGACTGGCACGTCTCGTTCTACTTCGCCATCACGGCTTGCTTGCTCGTCATCGCGGGGGGCGTCATGGCCCTCATCGCGGGAAACCACGCCGGCGAGATCAAAGCCAACACTGGTGCAAGCTACTAGGTTCAAGTCCGCCCTTCGTCGGCAAACAAGCCTGGTCGAAGCTGCAGCCACATGGCTTACCGCAGTCCGCCGTCGGCGTCGTCTACGGGTTCCAGGTTGACACTGCGGCCGTGGTGTGGGAGGCCTGGGATTGCACAGATTTCCACAGAATCTTGACCTCGACCCTGGCGTGAGGATAATTTCGTATCCCCGGTTTCTGTGAAATCACCCGCCTCCCGCCCTTCACGCGGAGCGCGCGGAAAACGCGGAACCACTCCGCGAGCCGCTGACGCCCAGTCGCAGAACCCACAGAAGACACAGAAACGAATTCTGTGGTTTCTGCGCGTTCTGCGACCGGTCGTTCCGCGAACTTCCGCGGCCTCCGCGTGAAGCGGCGTGCGGCGCGCCGAGGAACGAACAGATTGCTGGCGTCGGTCGCGCTTGTCGCCGATTGTCCCGGCACGAGGCAATAGCACGTTCTGCGAAATCGGCGTAATCTGCGGAAACGGAGTGGCGTAGCGTGGCAACGCGTCGCTACAACACGCCCGTTTCCTTGCAGACGCGTTCGGCCGCTTCCTGCGTCAAGCCGGACTCGCCCAGGATTGTGTAGCGTTCTGGTCGCAGCGTGTGGCACACCGTGAGGGCCTCGATGAGCTTGGTCGGCGGGACACCCATTTCCTTCGCCGTCGTCGGGGCGCCAATCTCTTTCAGGGCATCGCGGACCATCTGCCAATCGCCGCCATGAAGATGCATCATGAGGATGGTGCCGACGCCCACGGTCTCGCCGTGCATGGGGCCTGGACTGAGTTTGTCGATGGCGTGGCCGAAGAGGTGTTCAGCTCCCGACGCGGGCCGACTTGAACCGGCGACGGCCATGCTGACGCCAGAGACGACCAGTGACTTCACGACAATCCACGCCGCTTCCTCGTGTCCGGGGCGAATCAAGGCTCGATTCTCCATGACTTGGTCAGCCGCGGTCGTGGCGAGGACGGCTGCAAACGAGGAGTATTCCTCGGCCTTGAGGCGGTGCGCAAGTTTCCAGTCGAGCACCGCCGTCAAGTTGCTGATGACGTCCGCGCATCCGGCGGCAAGCATGCGGTAGGGCGCCTTGCTGATGATGTCCGTGTCTGCCACGATGGCCGCGGGTGGCTTGGCTTCGACGGACACTGAGCCGCGCGTCTCCTTGATGCTGGCACGCCCGGAGCAGATGCCGTCGTGACTCGCCGAGGTTGGGACGGACACGAAGGCGGGGCCATGCTCAAAGGCGGCTAGCTTCGCGACGTCGATGACGGAGCCACCGCCGGCGCCGATGTACCATGACGCCTTCATCTTCTTCCCCACCGCAATGGCAGCTTTGACGGAGTCCATCGTGGCGGCCGGCGACTCGTAGAAATGCGCCTTGAGGCCGGCCCCCTCGAGGCTTGCCTCGACTCGGCCGCCGACGAGTTTCTTGGTGTGACTGTCCACGACGACGATGCCGTCCGGGCCCAGTTCCAGGTCGGCGATGACTTCGCCGAGGCGGTCGAGGACGTTGGTGCCCACGAGGACGTGGCGGGGGAACACCATGTGCTTCTGCTTCTCGTTGGAAGCCATCGCGCTGTCCAGAGGAGGGTTGGATATAAGCCGCGACGGTGCAGCCTCGCGCGGCGCCGTGACCGGAGGCCTCGTGCAGTCGTCGCGTGCCTACGGGGAGGCGAGGCCCCTGAGGACGCGCCGTCCTGACAACGCCGCTAGCGCCAAGGCCAATCCCAGCGTTGTCCACTGCGACCAGCCGAGCAGCAGCGCGCCGAGCCCCATTGCCTGCACTAGGACGCCGACGATGGCGATGGCGCTGAGCCCAAGCTGCAGCACGACGGCCCAAGGGCGGCGCCACATCAGTCCGCCCGCGGCCACTGCCTGCGTGAGGGCAAACAGTGCGGTCGCGACGACGGCCACCGCCAAGCCGATGGGGCCGAGCCAGAGCAGGACGTAGCCGACGGGGAACAGGTCGAGGGCCACGAGGATTCGTTGACCCAGCTCCTCGCGGTCGGCGAGGCCAAAGACTGGTCCAGCCCAGAGGACGAAAGCGACCGCTGCAACAGCCGCGAGCGTTGCCTGCATCAGGGCGAGGATGCCCGTCAGAATCGCCGTGGGGGTGTCCTCGCGCATGCACGAGCGATTTTCCCTGGACCCCTTAGGCGTGCCGGTCAATACCCAAGCTTCTTTCCGGAGCCGCCAGTGGGCCCAACATGCCCGACATCACGCACGACGACGCCGCCCTGCGAACCCTCCTGGCAAGCAAGCCCCGCATCGCGATGGTCGGCGCCTCCGACAATCCGGCGCGCGACTCCAATCGAGTCTTCAAGTACATGGCCCACCACGGGTACACGCAGATTCCCGTCAACCCCGTGACGCCGGTCGTCGAGGGCATTGCAACGGTGCCGGACTTGCTGGCAGCCTCCAAGGGTGGCCCCATCGACATCGTGGACGTCTTCCGCGCCCCGGACCAGGTCGGCCCGGTCGTTGACCAAGCCATCGCGGTGAAGGCGAAGGTAATCTGGTTCCAGCTTGGCGTCGTGAATCAGGCGGCCATCGAGAAGGCGAAAGCGGCCGGCTTGGACGTCGTCGTAGATCGCTGCATCAAGATCGAGCACGGTCGGCTCGGCTCGTAACGCAAGCCCGGACGAACGGGTCGCCGACACCACGGTCGGACCACGGGGTCGCAGAACCCACGCCCCGACCACCGGGTCGCAGAATTCACAGAACGCACAGAACCGGGTTCTGCGGTTGCTGCGAGTTCTGTGACCGGGCGGAATACGGGTTCTGCGGTTTCTGCGATTTCTGCGACCGGGCGGGGCGGCGCCGCGCGGTGCGCGCGCCCCAAGGCTGATGAATCCGGCTCGGTCCTGCGCGCTTCATGGCGAAGCTGACTCTGGTCCCCCTGGCGGCCAAGAAGGGGTCGCGCTTCCGCTTCGCCGGCCCAAACAAAGGCGAGGAATGCGTGGGGTGCCCGTACCAGAAGCTGTGCTTCGGCTTGGAACCGCACCACGCCTACGAAGTCGTCGCCCTGCGCGACCTCACCCACCCCTGCAACCTCCACGACGGCGGCCGCGTCCGCGTCGCCCAAGTCGAAGAAGTCCCATTCAGAAGCAGCATCGAGACACGACACTTGCGCGGAACGGCCGCGCCGTGGGAAGCCATCCCGTGCGGCATGCCAGAGTGCCCTACCTACGCCTTGTGCCATCCCGTCGGGACAGCGCCGGGGCGGCACCAGATCGTCAAGGCTGGGGCGGCATTGCCTTGCCCGGCGGGATTCGAGTTGACGCGCGTTGAACTGAAGCCGATGGCGGGCTGAGGCGCAACGGCTCCTGCAAGTCTGAGCTCGCTGCGCTCCTCAGCCTTGGAGGAGGGGGTGCTCAGCCACGAACGCGGGGTCATCCAGTTTGCGCGCGACGCGTTGCACCTTGCGGCGGACCTTGCGCAACATTCGCGTGTCGGCCTTCTCGAAGCGCACCTCGAGGTTGCCTTGCTTGCGCACCATGCGGCGGCGGTAGCGGCCAGCCTTCTTCGACCAGCGGTGGTCGGCTAGGGCAATCTCCTGGAGTTGTGGCTCTGGCGCGTAGTCCGGCTCGGCGACCGTGGGTTTGGGCGGCGCGGTCGTGCCCTTCTTCTGCGCCTTGGCGACTTGCTTTTCCCACGACGCAAACGCGCGGTCCTGGGCGGATTCGTGCGCGGACTTCATCTTGCGGGTGAGGGTCAGGTACTTGCCCGTCTCGACGCGCAGCCGCTTCGTTGCCGTGCGGTCGAGTTTGCGCTGCAAGTCGGCGTCAAAGCGGTCAGCAAGTTTCATGGGGCGGGCAACGCGTTTCTCCCACCTGCGGCGCCATGCCTCGTAGGAGTGTTCCTGCTTGAGCACGAGCCGCTCCTTCTTGCGGCCGCCCTTCGTCGCGGCCTTGTACGTCGAGTACCAAAGAAGCGCAGACTTGTATTCGTCCTCCATGAGGTAGTGTCGAACGACGTACCACGCACGAGGGTCACGTTCCTTCAAGTGCTTGAGGTAGACGACCTCGACGGGAATCGTCCACGGCTTCTGCGGCTTGCCCAGGATTTCCTCCTCGATGCGGGCTTTGCGACGGGCGATGACAAAAACGAGAATCGCGATGATGACGAGGGTCCAGAACGGCGCGAACAGCCAATCGGGCTTGACGTACCATCCGTTCACGGTCACTCCCACGCTGGTCGCGACCGGCGCGCCTGGGGAATCAGCGGCTGTGACCTCTACCTGCAGCGAACAATCCTGGCTGTAGTACCAGACCTTGTTCGTCGGTGCCCTCACGGAGAACTCGATCTGCTTGGAGCTGCGGGGTTCGACGACGAACGTGCCGGATCCCGGCGCGCCCATCTTGCAAGGGTTTTGCAGGATGTCGACGTCGAAGGCCCGGCGGGTCAGGCCGATGTTGTTGACGACGAGCTTGACTTGGCGGATCTCGCCCGGCTCCATATTGTCGAGGCTGTTGAGGGCGCGCAACGCGAAGCCAGGCAGTCCATTCGTGAAGAAGGCCAACTGCGCGGAGAGATTGCGGTAACCGTCGTCGGTCCTGATTACAGCCGTCAGGTTCACTGGAAAGTACTTGTTCGTCGCCGTGGGGCCGAGGTTGATGAGGAGGTTCGTTTCCTTTGTCTCGCCCGGAACAATCGTGAAACCGGGGACGGGTTGCGGCACCCAGCCTTCGGTGTCCGCCATCAAAGGCGTGACGAAGAACTCGACGGAGTGCAGGCGAACCGGCACAGTGGGCGCACCCTCCGCCAAGGCACCGGGGCCGTCCTTGGACAGGTCCCGCACCGTGATTGGGAGCAGGGCCTGCTCCCCAATGGGCAGCTCGTACGGGTCGTCATCCACCTCGAGTTCGAAATGGTAGAGGACGCCGGCGGGCACGGGTAGTTGTGCCTCGCCCGGCGCAGGGAGAAGGAGGAGGGGGATGACTGCGGCCAGCGACCATCGTTGGGCGGTGCCCAAGGAAGCACCAGTTACGCGTCGCGACGCATGCGGATGACGAGCGCCGCGCCCAAAATCGCGCCGAGCATCAGCATGGGCTCCAGAGTCGGGACGTAGACTCCACGGACGCGTGCAAGGACGTTGATCTCGACCGCTTGGCCTTCCGTGGCTGCCGGCTTGGTGGACACGGGCGTCACGACCAGCTTGAAGGTCTCTTCCTTGTTGTTCCAGCCGTTCTTGTACGGGGTGGAGACCAGGAACGAGACGGTCTTGCTGACCTCGGCGCCGCCCTGGGCGCTCGACTCCAGGGTGATGAGCGTCGGTTCGACGGGCTTCCATCCGCCCGTGGTCTCGCCTTCGAGGTCGAAGCGGATGTTGCTGCGAGAGTTGCCGAGGTTCGTGAGCTCGATGTTGTAGCGGATTTGCTTCTGCGGGCCCGCTTGCGAGATTGTCGTCGGCACGTTGGCCGAGATGAGTCCGAGGTACTGCACAAGGACCGTCGTCTTGGTGCTGCCCTTGGCCTCATTAATCTGGCCGTTTGCGAGCGCCGGGACCTTACCGGAGAAGGTGCACTGGATGGGCGTCTCGCCCGGGGCCAGTTGGGTGGCGAGCACTTGGAACGCCGAGGTCCCCGAGTCCGTGCCGTAGTCGGCCGGGGCGGTGGCGCCGTCGAGATTGACGGGCGTAGTAAGGGAACCGGTGATGATGACGTTGGAGTTTGTGCAGCTGGTCGTTTCCCACGTTAGTTGCGTCGAACGCGTGACACCGCCTACAGCCTGGAGACCTTGCTGCGTGACCGTGTAGGTCCAGTCGACATCGACGACCGCGGGAACGCCATCCGGCTCGATAGGGTGGCCGCTCTTAATCCTGGGCGTAGCGATGTCAAGGGTTGCCTGTTGCGCCGCAGTCATGGGCACCAGAAACAAGGCGGCCGTGGTCAGCGTAAGGGCCAGTGTCAGGCCGCGTGTCATGAGTTTGCTGTTCGTCATCGACTCCACTCCATGGGTGTCGGGCCTTTTCAGGCTCCGTGCAAGTCTCTCACATCAGAGGCGAGTAATAAGGGTTCTGGTTATGTACCTTGAACCGCGCCGAGAACCAGGGGGCGGAACGAGATTTTGCCATCCTCGCCCTCCCAGACCAACGTTCCGCCCGCCATCGACTCGCCCTCGGCGTAGTCCCAGCGGTACACGTCATCGCGGGGGTTCCAATAGATGGAGATTGCCGCATCGGGATTGGAGGTCGAGTGGAAGTCGCGGCCGCGATGGGCGTCCAGGTCCTCTATTTGCATGTCGATGCGGACCCAGGGCGTCGTAAGCGCGAAACTGCATTGCGCGGGCCGCTTTGCTTCCGTCCCGCCGCCCGGAATAGTCGTCGTGCTTCCCCCCGCCACGAAAAAGCCGTCCGCATCGGGCAGCATCGCAGGTTGATCCACCACCAAGGCATGAATGAGGAGGTTTGCGCCAGTGGGCCGCTTCCACGTCAGCTCGTCGATGCGGATCTTGTAGGTCTCTATTGAGGCCGGGAAGAGGTCGATGCCGTCCCGGCACCCGTCTCCATCCGTGTCCTCGACGTTTGGGTCGCTGCCGTAGAGGAAGCGTTCTTCGCCGTCCTCGAGGAAATCTTGGTCGGAATCGGTGACGAGCGGGTTGGATGTGACGAAGAGCGTCCGACCCATCACCGGTATGGAGTAGCCGTTGACCTCCTCACCGTCGGAGATGCCGTCCCCCCAAGAAATTGGCCGTTGGGCGGTCCCGCTCGGGTCGTCGAACCCGAGGACTTGGTTCACGTAGCGGCTCCGCCCGGCATCACTGTCGGCGTTATGCACGTTGGTTCCCAAACCGCCGTCGTTCCCTTCACCCGCCGCGAGGCATTCGGCGGGATCGCTGTGCTGCGCCTCGCGACAATCGCTGAGCCCATCGCCGTCCGTGTCCGCCGACTGCGGGTCGGACCCAAGGCCGTACTCGAAGACGTCTGTGATGCCATCGCCGTCCGTGTCCGCCTTGTGGGGGTCGCTCGTGACGTGCCGGATCTCGCGCCAGCCGATGTGGTCCACCGCGATTGTCCATCCGCGCGTCTCCTCGATATCCGTCAGGCCGTCCCGGTCGGAGTCGGCGGCGGACCGCGAGCAGCCAGCGAAGAAGACGGCGGCAAGGAGGGCGACGACGGAAAGGGCACGCACGCGACTTCGACCCGCGGCGGTGACTTACCTTTTTTGGCTGGGGCGCGCAACCGTTGCGCGCGGGCTTGCTGGCGTTGGACTGGGCGTGATGAGGGTGGCCCGCCGCTCGATGACGATGGGCGCCTTCGGCCCCTTCGCCTTCCTCCACGCCCACAAACCGATTCCGCCTGCTAGGCACGCTGCGAGGAAGACTGCAATCGCCGTGTGCTCCGTGCTGAACCAGGGATACAGCGGCGACAACTCCGGTGCTCCCTCCGAGGTTCCCGCTTCGCCGGCCGGCGCGAACGTGTTCTTTCCAGTGTCGAGGAGGATCTCGAAGGCGAGGTAGAAGTTCGTGTTGTTGACGGGCCAGAGCAGCACGACGCCGCCCTGGAACACGTCAAGAAGCAGGTGGCTGCCGACGAAGAAACTCGCGAGCAGGAGGTTCGCGGGGTGGCCGGGCCGCGTCGCGAATTCCCAGAATCGGGCGTCGGGGTCGTTCTTCTTCCACAGGATGTAAACGGCGGCGAAGAGCGCCATGGGGATGAAGACGGAATGCGTCACTGCGCGGTGGACGGACTGGATGGCGTAGTCAAGGTCCGGCAGCCACACGAGCGGTGAAAGAGCAAGGATGCGTTTGCGCGACATCGGGAAGAACGCGAGTGCCACCAGCCCCGGGATGACGATGTGTGGCAGGAACGAGACCACGACCGGCAATCGGGGGGCGCGCTTATGCGTGTTGCCAACGCTAGACGGAGGCCGGCCGCCAACGCTGGAACGCGTCGAATTGTTTCTTGTCCTTCGTCAGCAAGGTCGCTTTGTGCTCGATGGCGTGCGTGATGCACCACAGGTCGGCAAAGCTCAGGTTCTCGATGGCAGCAACGAACGCTTGCCATTCCGGGTTCGGGGAAACGCGAGCTTGGAGCGCGAACTGGAAACTCGCCTCGGCATGGCTCGGGTCGTCGACGAGGATCTGGCCGGTTCGCCAAAGCCATTGCAAGGCGTCATTGGCGACCTGGCTGCCGTGGCGGTAGCGCAACAGGTCGAGGGTCTCTTGCAGCACACCTGGCGGAATGAGGATGGGGCGATGTTCCTGGATCAACGCCTTCGCATCCTTGTGCCACTTGTCCTTTTCATTGAACAGGGCGTACAGGAGGCTCGAATCAATCGCGTGCATGCAACAACTCGTCATGACGCTCGGCCGCGTCCCGGTGGTCCTTGACCGTGGGCAGGTCGCTGAAGTCAATCGGCGGCAGACGGATCTCCACCTCGACGTCCATGTCCTCGTGGAGCCCCTGGCGACGGCTTTCCTCCGGGTCGAGGCGAACTGCAAGGCTCCCGCCCCAGCGCTTGATGATTCCACGCACGTGAACTTGATTGAGTGAACTTGTAGATAATAACATCGCAGCGGGCCTGATACGGGCGGTGCTTGAAGCGGCCACGCCATGAAGGCGCCTTGCGGGGGTGGGCTGAAACCGCGCACTGGTTGGCCTAACGGGCCTTATGCGCCGGTTTTCGCCGGTTGGCCGGTCTCGGCTTTGCCGACGTACCCGACGAGGTGGACTTGCCCTTCAGCCGAGGCCGCGGGACCTTCAGCCCTTTTTCCGCGAGAGCTCGGTCGGAGTTCGCGGTCGCGTACTCCTGATGCCCGAACCGCTTGAGGCTGTTCGTCAGGATGCCCATGATGTTGTGCACCTCGTACGTGTCCGGCAGGCTGCGCCCGAGGACCTTGCGCCATACGGCTTGCGCGGCCTTGCGGCGCCAGACCCGTTCGTCGACGTCCACGACCAACGAGTCCCAGGCCTTGTTGAGCGCCGCGAGGGCGTCCGCGTTGAGGGCTCGTTCTGGAGTGACTGATGCCGCCGCGACGCGGAAGTGCTCGTAGCAGACCAGCGTGACGGCGTGGGCCAAATTCATGCTCGTGTAGTCCGCAGTTGGGATGGTGACGAGCTGGTCGAGGAGATTGACTTCGTCGCTGGACAGGCCCGAGGCCTCGTTGCCGAAGACGTAAGCAACCTGACCGTCCCACTTAGCGAGCCCCGTCACGAGGTCGCGAATGTCGTTGGGTTTGCGTTGCTGGCGGTGGGGAGCCTGCTCGGACCGCGCGGTCGTCCCCACGGAAAGGCTGATTCCCTCGAGGGCCGCAGCAAGGGTCGGGAAAATGCGGGAGGAGGTGATGAGCCCCTTCGCGTGGACAGCCCGGTCCTGCGCTTCCTTCCCTTTGACGTCACCTTGCGGCGCGACGAAGCGAAGATCCGTCACGCCGAAGTTGGCGGCCCCTCGTGCCGCTGCGCCAGCGTTGCCTGGATGTTGCGTCCCGACGAGGATGATGACGGGAGGTTTCACGGCAGGGCCACGGTGGCTCCGGGAAAATGGTTTGGCTGGATTGCCGGCCTTGACGGCTACTCTGTTGAACCAGCATTAACCTCTTCGTTCACAAGCCTTATCATGACCTGTGAACATAGTGGTTAACATGGCCGCAACGACCGAGTTCATCGTCCATGGGAAGGCCCTCGAATGGGGCGGGTCGATTGGCATTCGCATCACGAAGGCAGAAGCGAAACGCTTGGGAATCAGACCCGGCCAAGAACTCGACCTGAAGCTCCTCCCGGCCGACTACCGCCTCGACATCAGTCATCTCCCGACCTTCCGCGACGGCCGGGGCGCAGATGAGCACGACCGTTTCATCGGTGAGGCCACTAGCAAGCGGCTCGGCTTGCCACCCAAGTGAGGGCCCATGCGACGAATCGCTGACACCAGCTTCCTGTACACGGCCTTCGATGAGTCGGATGCGCGTCACCAGCAGGCACGCGACGAACTGGCTAAGCCGCAAACGCTGGAGATTCCTCTTCCCGTCTTGTCGGAATTCCTGGGTCTGCTGGAATACCGCCGCGGGCGCGATCTAGCCCTGACAATCCATTCGAAACTGATGGCGCTCGCCACGGTCGACATCGTCAGTATCCAGGACGAATCTCTGGTGCTCGACGTTTGGGCCAACCACTCCAACGTGTCGATTTTCGATGCGTCCGCCGTCGTGGCTTGTCTCGAAACCAAAGGCCGTCTCTTGTCCTACGACGGAGGGCAGGCCAAGGTCCTCGCCAGCCTACGGGCAATGAAGCCATCGGGCCCGACTTGATCCGGGCCCGGGCATCCGGCAAATCCGCGGCCATCCGGCAATTCAGTCTCCCACCCCAAACCGTTCCGAACGGTGAAACCGCGCGGGGGGGTCGTCTCGTGACGCCACCGCTGTCCCGTAAGGGTTCATATCCCCGCCACCAATGGCTCATCGTCCCGCGCGACCGTTTCTCGGAACCACCTCCATGGAATCCCCCCTCAGCCTCAACAACGGCCTCACGCCCTACGGCGCAGCACAGATGCCGCCGATGCCCTCGGGCCAACGCGGCAGCGACGGCGCACCCATGGCGAAGACCGGCACAACTACGCTTGCAATCGCGGCTGCGGACGGCGTCGTCATGGCCACGGAACGCAGGGCCACGATGGGGCACCTCGTCGGCCACAAGAACACGCAGAAGCTCTTCCCAGTCGACGCCCACCTGGCACTCACCACGGCCGGCCTCGTTGGGGACGCGCAGATGATTGCCCGCCACCTGCAGGCCCAAGCGCAACTGTACCGCTACAAGCGCGACACTGCACTCCCGGTGCGCGGAGCGGCGGCCTTGCTCGGCAATATCCTGAACCAATCGCGCTACCAGCCGTACTGGGTGCAACTCATCATCGGCGGCTTCGACGCAAAGGGCGGCTCCGTCTTCTCCGTCGATGCGGCTGGCGGCGCCATCCAGGAAACCTGGACCTGCACCGGGTCGGGCTCGGCGTTCGTGTACGGCGTCTTGGAAGACCGCATCGGCGACGACCGCTCCGTCAAGGAAGCCGTCGACCTCGCAGTGCGGGGCCTGAACGCAGCGATGCGCCGCGACTCGGCAAGCGGCAACGGCATGGACATCGCCATCATCGACGCCCAAGGGTTCCGACGCCTCAGCGAGGAAGACATCGCGAAGCGGCACAAGGCACTGAAGCTCCCGGTCTCTTGGACCCCCTGAAGGGGGTCCAAGAGCAAGCGAATCCTCCTCCCGCCCTCCTCCACGTTCTCCCCGAATCCGGCAAATCCGTTTCTCAATCCGGAGAATCTCTATGGCCTCCGTCGAAGACCTCCTCAAGGACTTGCGCAGCCAAGTCGACAAGATCCTGCCACCTAACGTGGACGTGTCGGACCTCGACTTCGAGGCGCACGAGTTGGTCCTCTACACGAAAACGCCGGCGGCCTTCGCGGACGATGGTCAACTCATCCGGAAACTTGCCCGGGCCTTGCAGAAACGCATCGCCATCCGTCCCGAGGCCAGCGCCCTCATGCCGTCGGAAGAGGCTGACAAGAAGGTGCGAGCCATCGTTCCGAAGGAAGCCGGCCTCACGGAATTATTCTGGGAGCCCGCCGCCGGCGAAGTGACACTTGAAGTGCAGCGGCCGGGGCTCGCCATCGGGACGCAAGGCTCCGTGCTGAACCGCATCCGTGCCGAAGTCGGGTGGAACCCTCGCGTTGTACGCACCCCTCCAATTCCAAGCCGTACGGTGCGCGAAGTGCGCGAATTCATGCGTACCGTCGGCGAAGAACGCCGCAAGTTCCTGCGCCGCGTTGGGCGCCGAATGCATCGCTCGCCGGCGCCGCCCGAGGCCGACCGGTGGGTCAGGATGTCGGCCCTCGGCGCGTACCGCGAAGTCGGGCGCAGTTGCAGCATGCTGCAGACGCAGGATTCGAAGGTCCTCATCGATTGCGGCGTCAAATTCGAGGAATCCGACCCCGCGACGCCGTTCTTCTGGCTCGGTGAAGTGCAGCCGTTCACGAGCCTCGATGCAGTAGTCTTGACGCATGGGCACCTCGACCACTGCGGTCTGGTCCCGCTACTCTTCAAGTACGGGTACGACGGACCCGTGTACTGCACGACGCCGACGCGCGACATCTTTGCGCTGTTGACGTTGGACTACATTCGCGTCGCCGAAGCGCAAGGAGCGAAGAAGCCGTACGACGCGGAGCATGTCCGCCACGCCCTGCGCAACATGATCGTCATGGATTGGGGCGAGACGACGGACATCGCGCCCGACTTGCGCGTGACGTTCTCCGACGCGGGGCACATCCTCGGCAGTTCCGTCACGCATTTCCACGTCGGCGATGGCCTCTACAACATCGCCTTCTCGGGCGACATCAAGTACGAGAAGTCGTGGCTCTTCAATCCCGCGAACAACAAGTTCCCGCGGCTCGACGCCGTCATCGTGGAGTCCACGTACGGTGGAAAAGAAAACCATCAGCCGGCGCGGGCGGAGGCGGCGGAGCAGACGCAGAAGGTCCTCGTCGAAACCCTCGCCCGTGGCGGAAAGGCGGTCTTCCCCGTCTTTGCCGTGGGGCGCAGCCAGGAAGTCATGCTCGTCATTGAGGAACTCATGCGCACCGGCGTCGTGCCCAAAGTCCCGGTGTACCTGGACGGGATGATTTGGGAAGCCACGGCAATCCACACGTGTTACCCCGAGTACCTGAACGAGACGCTCAAGCAACGCATCTTCAAGGACAACGATAACCCACTCTTGTCGCCGATCTTCAAGCGCGTCGATTCCTTCGAGATGCGCCGCAGCATTTGCGCGTCAAGCGAGCCCTGCATCGTCCTGGCCACGTCGGGGATGCTCACCGGCGGCCCGGTCTTGGAGTACATGAAGCATTGGGCGGACGACGCGAAGAACACGTTGTGCTTCGTCGGCTTCAACTCGGAAGGCTCCCTCGGGCGAAAACTCCAACGCGGGTTCCGCGAGATGCCCCTGCAGGACAATGGTCAATGGAAATCGGTGCGCGTCGAGATGGAACTCGTCACCATCGACGGGTTCTCCGGCCACTGCGACCGCCGCCAACTCATGAACTTCATCCAGAACATGGACCCGAAACCGAAGCTCGTCATCACGGGCCACGGCGAGGCGTCGAAGTGCATCGACCTCGCGGAGTCCATCACCGCGAAATTCGGCATCGAGGCACGCAGCATGCAGATCGCTGAGACGATTCGGTTGCGCTGACTTCCCCGGCGCGGAGTGGCGGGCGTGCCCGCAAACGAAGTGAGCGGGCGCTGGTGGTCGAAGACCACCACCGGCGAAATGGGTCCGGAGGGAAGCGGCGGACCCGTTTCGCCGCTAGACGGTCAGGGGCAACGGCTTCGGTGCCTTGATGCCGTGTCGCTCGGCGATGGCCCAGAAGACTTCCGGGCTGACGCCCTTGTTGTCGCGGTCCCACTTGCGGTAGGCGGCGATGAAGTCGCGCACGTATTCCTTCGTGTGCGCCTCCGTGAATTCCTTGATCTCGTTCGCGATGGCGATGGATTGCTCCTTCGTCGCCGTGCATCCAGCCTCCGTGAGGCGGGCGTCAACTGCGCGCGTGCCCGTGTGCTTCCCGAAGACGAACCTGCGCCTGCGTCCGAGGGTCTCCACCTGCATCGGCTCGTACGTGAGGGTGTTCTTGATGACGCCGTCCGTGTGGATGCCGGATTCGTGGGTGAAGGCATTGTAGCCGACGATGGCCTTGTTGAACGCGACGGGGACGCCTGCGACTTCCTCGACGCGGCGACTCAGCTGGTAGAGTGCCTTCTTGTCGATGTGGGTGTCGACGTGGTACAGTTCCTCGAGCGCCATGACGAGTTCCTCGAAACTGGCGTTGCCTGCCCGCTCGCCGATGCCGTTCACCGTCGTGTTGACGCAAGGAATGCCGTGTTCAAGGGCCGTGAGGGAATTGGCGACGGCCATGCCGAAGTCATTGTGGATGTGGACCCCATACTCCACTTTGGGGCGCTTGATGCGCGCGACCATTTCGTCAAGCCACCAACCGAAAGTACTCGGCGTCATGACTCCCACGGTGTCGCAGAAGAGCACGCGTTGGGCTCCGGCATCGATGGCCGCCTGGTACATCTTGACGGCGAAGTCCATGTCGGCGCGGACCGTGTCTTCAGTGACGAAAGTGACCTTCAGGCCGTGGTCCTTCGAGTACTGCACTGAGTCGACGGCCTTCGCGATGGCTTGCTCGTGCGTGAGGTTGAGTTTGTGTTTAAGGTGGACTTCGGAGGCCGCGATGAACGCCGCAATCTCGGAGGCATCGGATTGGATGACGGCATCGATGTCGCTGCGGATGGTCCGGGCGGCTCCGAGGACGGCGGCGTCGAGTCCCGCGCGGGCAATCGCCTTGACCGCCTTGAGTTCGTTTGGGGAGATTGCGGGGATGCCGACGTTCATGACGTCGACGCCGGCCTCGGAGATGAGGCGGGCAAGTTCGACTTTCTCCTCAATGGTGTAGTACACGCCCGGCGTCTGTTCGCCGTCGCGCAGCGTCTCGTCCCACCACACGATCTTTTTCGGCCAGCGGCGCGGCGGCGATCCCTTGATGTGGAAGTTCTCGACCAGCAAGTCTGGACCGCCCATGCGCTAGCGAGGGAAGGTGCTGGTCTAAAGGATTGGGGCGGCTTCCCTCCTGTTGGCGAGCCAATTGTGCTGCAGCGCCGGCAAAGCGCAGGAACCGCCACCGGCGGCTCCGTGCCTAGGCGGGTAGGAACTTGGCGCCATGCCGCCACGTGCCCTGCATGCGGTACAGGCGACGCAGCACGACGCGGACGGGCTGCCCGACGCGGGGCGCTTCAGCGCCGCACCAAATCCCCACAGTTCGCGCCGAAGTCGCCTCGCCCGCCCCGCCCGTGACGGCTGAGACTCCCTCGACGAGGATGACGTAATACGGCCCCACCGCATCCTGCAAGCGCGAGAATTCCGTCGGAGCAACGCCCGGACCAATCGCCGTCCACGTCGCGACCTTGCCAATTCCCAGCCGCAATCGGCCGGCCAAGACTTCGTCATGCCGACCGGGCGTGACGTAGGCTCCGAGCGGGAAATCAGATTCCGTGTCCGGCGCATCGCGAGCCACGCGGTGCTTTTGCCATTCCACCTCGCTGCGTTGCGGAGACTTGTCGTAGAGGGCACGGGCGGCGGCTTCAACGTCGGGAACGGGGCCGGCCTTGTGCAAGACGACGGAAGGGCCGAGCGAGGTTGGGATGGGCCGGAGATTCCACTCGGCCTCAGGCTTCGACACTAAACCGGTCCCCGTCCACCACCACGCCGGCAAATCAATTCCGACGGCGGCGACGGCCGTGCCCGCGGGCAGCCCCGCCTTCTGCACGACCTCCCAAGCGAGGGTCAAGTCGTCCTCGTCGAAGGATGGCCACAGTTTCTGGCCGCGGCGGTGCGACGGCATCGCGATGTGGACGGTCAAGCAGCCACCGCCGACCCATGCACCGCAATATCCACCGATGTCACCGATGACACCGATGCGGGGTCACCTCGTTCGGTGACATCGGTGTCATCGGTGGATTGCCGGTCGTGGTGGCTCACGCCCCCGCCTCCCAGATGTGCACGGCGCACGTGGCGCCCGACCCGCCGACGTTGTGCGTCAACGCGATGCGTGCATCCTTGACCTGGCGGCCGCCCGCAAGCCCGTGGAATTGTTCGAAGACCTCGACCGCCTGTCCGGCGCCCGTTGCCCCGAGGGGATGCCCTTTCGCCTTGAGGCCCCCAGATGGGTTGACGGCACACAGGTCGCCATTCAAAGCGGTACGACCACTAACGCTTGCCGGCCCGCCCTGTCCCTTAGCAACGAGCGCCAGGTCCTCGATGGCCATTATCTCTGCGATGGTAAAGCAATCGTGCACTTCCGCGAAATCCAGGTCCCCGGCCCCCCGCCCCGCCATTGCGAATGCCGCCTTCGCCGCCGCGCGCGTCGCGGGCATGCCCGTGAGTTCGCTGCGGTCATGCAGGGCAAGCGTGTCGGTCGCGGCGCCCGAGCCGGTGAGCCAGATTGGATCGTCTGTGAATTCTGGGACTCGTTCCTCGGCAACTAGGAGGATAACTGCCGCCCCGTCGGTCGTGCTGCAACAGTCGAACAGGCCGAGCGGGTCGGCGACGAGCGCTGCGGCCAGGGCTTTCTCCGCCGTGACGGCCTTCTGGAATTGCGCATGCGGGTTGTGCGCGCCGTTTGCGTGGTTCTTGACGGCCACGGCCACCAACTGTTCCCGCGTCGTTCCGAACTTCAGCATGTGGGCCCGGGCCATCATCGCGTACACGCCGGGGAATGTCAGGCCAGCCGCGCGCTCGACTTCGGTATCGCCGGAGACGCCGAGCCAATAGCCGCGATGCCCTTTCGTGAAGGGATTCATCGACTCGACGCCGGCAGCGAGCGCGACATCGACGGCGCCGGAGCGGATGGCAAGGAATGCGTCGCGGATCGCGAATCCGGATGAGGCGCAGGCGTTCTCGACGCGGTGCGACGGCGCGCCCAAGCTCGGCGTGCCTTGCAGAAAAAACGCGGAGGAATTGCCGGGTTGATGGCCGCCGAAGCCGACGGTGCCGATCCAGGCTTCATCGACCTTGCCCGACCAGGCCTTGCCACCCTTGCCGACGCGGCCAGCCATCTCGCGCCAGGCTTCGTCGAAGAGCGCCTTGGGCGTGAGCTCGGGTCGGTTGCCGAAGCGGGACATTCCGGCGGCGACCATGGCGACGCGGCGGGGCACGACGGTTGATTGGTAGGTCCTACATGGCTGCTCTGATAGACGATGAGGCGGGGTGGTGGGTCCCGCCGCGAGGCCGCGGGGCCGAGCGGCGGACGGGCGGGTCCCGGACCCGCCCCCGGTGAAATAGGTCCGCAGCGCAGCGGAGGACCCATTTCACCGCGCTCAATAGTACGGAATCATCGGGTCAAGGTGGCCTTGTAGCGCGACGTAGCACACCGTGAGCGCCAATGGGTTCAGGATATTATCCGATACTGAGAGCGGAATCGGTGCCAACAGGTCGACCAAAAAGAACGCAGCGGCCGACACGACCGCCATCGGGATGCCAACGAAGGGCATCGCGACGATGAAAGCGCACACGGTCCCGCCGACGGAGCCGATGTACGATTTGTTCGGGTTATGGAACCATTTTGTCCGGCCCCAACGCGTGCCGACGAGCGCGCTCGCGGCGTCGGCGAAAACGGATACGGAGAGCACGGCGAGGAACGCGGGAATCGTGCGGTCCCATTGCGATGAGTCGCGGCCCAGCACCAAGGCAACGAGGGTCACGGTCGCGGTGATGTAGTAGTGGGCACCGAACAGCCCGGCCTCACGCTTCCGGAGGCGGCTCACGATGATGGCCTTGAACGGGTATCCGAGTTCGGGGTACTTGAGGCGCAACAATTCCGTGGGCAGGATGATGTAGAGCAGGCCGAGGAGGCACCAGGTGCCAAAGATTTGGCCGGCGGCCAGCACGGAACCGTGGCTTGCAGCGTAGAGGTTCTGGATCCCTTCTCCCGCCAGGAGTGTCGACACCTGTGAGCCACCGTAGGCGAGGTTCCACGCGCCGCGCAGGATGCCGTACCCGATGATGCCGTAGATGACGAGGAAAAGCCCCATTAGCAGGTGCGGCGCCTTGCGTCGCTCCTCGGTTCCCAGACGCCAGCTGCTGCGCAAGCGCTGCCATTCCGCGAATTGTTCTTCCGGGATTACGTCGGCCAGCAACGCATTGATGCCCTTGCCGAAGGTCTCCTTGAAGTGTTCAATCTTCTCGTGGTAGCGCCCCAACGTGTACGTCAGCGTGAAGGCGATGGCGCCGGCATAGACGACGACGAGCGCCACGGAGAACGGAGCCGGCAGCCATTCCGCGCCATGCTTGAAGAGCACCAAAGCCAGCGTGAACATGACGAGCGCAGCGATGACTGCCGAACCTCGATCCTCAAGGCGGGCGCGGTACGCTCGCCACGCATAGAGCCCCGTCAGGCCCGCATAGGCCGCCGTCCCCCCCGCGAGAATGGCGGCTGCGCCCTGGCTCACGGGACCCACCGTGAACGAAACGGGATCGACGACCACGCTAGCCCTACCCTGGGGTTTTAGAAGAACGCTGTGCCCGGCGTGAGGCTGCCTGGAAGCGCTGATTCACAGGGCTGGTGACTTGAGCCTCTGACGGCCCGCTGAGGCGGTCCGTCAGAGGGGAATATTGCCGTGCTTGCGCTTGGGTCCGTCGCTGCGCTTGTTGACGAGGGCCTCGAGCGCCTTGATGAGGTTGGGACGCGTCTCCTGCGGCTCGATGACGTCGTCGATGTAACCCTTCTTAGCGGCAATGTAGGGATTGGCGAACTTCTTACGGTACTCTGCGACGAGGTGCGCGCGCTTTGCGTCCAGCTCCGTGCCCTTGAGGCCCGCGAGTTCCTTGCGGAAGACGATGTTAACGGCTCCCTCAGGCCCCATGACCGCGATTTCCGCCGTTGGCCATGCGACGTTGTAGTCGGCTCGCACGTGCTTGGAGCACATGACGTCATACGCGCCACCGTACGCCTTGCGCGTGATGACCGTCAATTTCGGGACGGTGGCCTCTGCGTATGCGTACAGGAGTTTTGCGCCATGACGGATGATGCCCCCGCGCTCCTGGCCCACTCCCGGGAGGAAACCGGGGACGTCGACGAACGTGACGAGCGGGATGTTGAAGGCGTCGCAGGTGCGGACAAAGCGGGCAGCCTTCACGGAGGCATCGATATCGAGCACGCCGGCGAGGAAATTGGGTTGGTTGCCAATCACGCCGACGGGGTGGCCATTCAACCTGGCAAAGCCAACGACGATGTTCTTGGCGAATTCGGCGTGCACTTCTAGGAACCGTCCGTCATCGACGACGGCGCGGATGACCTCCACCATATCGTACGGCTTGTCGGCGGAGTCGGGCACGAGGGTGACCAGCCGCGGATCCATGCGGTTGACGAGGTCTTTGGGTTCCTCCACCGGGGGTTCCGTCAGGTTGTTGGATGGGAGATACGAAAGCAGGTCGCGGATGCCCTTGATGCAGGCCTCCTCGTCATCGTAGGCAAAGTGCGCGACGCCGGATGTCCCGGCGTGGCTATGCGCTCCGCCCAACTCGTCGAACGTGACGGTCTCGCCGGTGACGGTCTTGATGACCTCGGGACCAGTGATGAACATGTGACTGGTCCCGTCCACCATGAGGACGAAATCCGTGATGGCTGGCGAGTACACGGCGCCGCCCGCGCACGGCCCAAGGATCGCGCTGATCTGGGGAACGACGCCCGACGCGCGCGTGTTGCGCCAGAAAATCTCCGCGTACCCGCCGAGCGCCACGACGCCCTCCTGGATGCGAGCACCGCCAGAGTCGTTCAGGCCGACGACTGGGGCGCCGTTTTGCACGGCTAGATCCATCACCTTGCAAATTTTTTCTGCATACACGCCGCCGAGCGACCCGCCGAGGACCGTGAAATCCTGCGCGAAGACGTAGACGACGCGGCCGTCCACGTGGCCCCAGCCGGTCACGACGCCGTCGCCGGGGAATTTCTGTTTGTCGAGGCCGAAATCGTGCACGTCATGCTCGCGTAGCGCATCAAGCTCGACGAAGGAGCCCGCGTCGACGAGGAGGTCGATGCGTTCTCGCGCCGTGTACTTGCCGGCTTGGTGTTGCTTCTCGACGCGTTCAAGGCCCCCACCGCCAAGGGATTGGGCCTTGCGGCGGCGCAGGTCGGCGACCTTCTCTTCAACGCTCACTGCAGCTTGCACATGGCGGGCGATACTTAGGCAAGTCGGCGGACAACGGGGCGGTCGGGCGCGGCCCTCACCGGGACCCGGTGCAGCGACGGCAATCCTAACGTTTGCCCAACTTCATGCGTGGCATGGCTGGCGGGCCGCCCGGTTCGGGTTGGGGCGGTTGGGGCGTCGGGGGGTCTGGTTGGGGGTCTGGGTGGCGGGTCGGCGGTAGCGGAGGCGTCGGCCGCGGGTCGGGCTTCGGGTTGGCCGGTTCACGATCGTCGTTGCGTAAGGCGCGCATGACTCCACTTTGGAGATCCATGGCATAAGCCACTTCGCATGCAGGCACGGGACCGGTGGACGCGCTACGCGCTGCGGACCGTGGTCTCGCGGCTCTCGAATTCCGCGTCGACTTCCCGTTCGCCGACCTTGACGCGCTTCAGCGAGTCGCGGGCCGACAGGGCCGCGTCCTTCGGGACGGCGAAGACGGCTTCGTGGCGGGTCACGATGATGTCGCGGATGGCGTGGTCCGGCAGGCGTGTACCTTTCTGGACCATGCGGTGCAGGAGGAACGGCGTGAGGCCGTCCTCGCGGCCCGTGTTGACGCGCAGGTGAACGTCGCCGTACTTGTCGGCGAGTTCGTCCCAATCGGTCTTGCGCGAGATGCGATCCGGCTTGCCTGCCGGGGGCTCGGCTTCCTTAATCTCGCGGCCAATTAGCATCTCGATGCGCTTCAGGAGGGGCTTGTCGTCGAGGCTGACGAAACTGATGCTCTTGCCCTTACGCCCGGCTCGACCTGTGCGGCCGATGCGGTGGACATAGATTTCTGGCTCGGTCTCCGGGAGGTCGAAGTTGATGACGTGCGTGATGCGGTCGATGTCTAGGCCACGGGCGGCGACGTCGGTGGCGACGAGAATCTTGATTTCGCCCGCCGCAAATTCGTTGAGCACGCGCTCACGTTTGTTCTGCGGCAG
This sequence comes from uncultured Halobacteriales archaeon, assembly GCA_964643795.1. GTDB lineage: Archaea > Thermoplasmatota > E2 > JACPAO01 > JAHFTW01 > JAHFTW01. The sequence continues at coordinate 123,927 of CAZXUC010000002.1, forward strand.
GTCGCCGTGGATGGCCTCCGCTTTGAAGCCGAAGCGCTGCAAGTCCTCGACTAGGCGGTCGCACATCGATTTCGTGGCGCAGAAGATCAAGACGAGGTCCTGCTCCGGTTCATTGTCGAGGACGCGCGTCAAGGCCCAGTGCTTGTTACGGCGGCCGACCGGGTAGTAGACCTGATCGATCTCCGGGACCGTAAGGTCGTCGGCCGAGACGCGGATGAGGGCCGGCTGCACCATGAAGCGGCGGGTTAAGCCCTTAATTTCTTCCGGCATCGTGGCCGAGAAGAGTAGGGTCTGCCGGTGGTGCTTGCCCGGCATCGACTTCAGAATCGTCTCGACGTCGGGCAGGAAACCCATGTCGAGCATGCGGTCCGCCTCATCGAGTACCAAGAGACTGGTCTTGGCCAAGTCGAGGCTGCGCCGCTGCATGAGGTCCATGATGCGGCCCGGCGTTCCGACAACAACGTGGACGCCGTTTCGCAGGGCATTCTCCTGCCCTTCGTAGGCCGTGCCACCGTAGATGCAGATGGCGCGGAAGTCGCGGCCGGCGGCGTAGCGCTCTATCTCCTCCGTGATCTGCAGGGCCAACTCCCGCGTCGGGGCCAGGATCAAAGCCTGCACGTGCGGCAGCGCCGGATCATACGTCTCGATGATGGGCAGCCCAAAGGCCGCCGTCTTGCCAGTACCCGTGCGGGCCTGGCCGATGACATCCTTGCCTTCGAGCAGGAGGGGGATGGTCTTTTCCTGGATGGGCGTGGGGTGCTGGAAGCCAATCTTGTCGAGCGCCGCGATGGTCGTGGCGCTCAACTTCAGGTCGGCGAACGAGAGCTTGAGGTCGACGGCCTTCTGCAGGGTCGGGTCGACCTTGAGGCGGCCCTTGGGTGCCGGGGAATGGGAGGTTGGATGGGACATGCGGATCAACTGCCGCGTCCAGGCCTCGGGACAAATGAGCGTCCGGGAGACGTGCGGCCCACGCGGCGGGGGCTTCGCTTCAGATTCGCCACAGGGGGTCGTCATTTGAGGGTTTGGACGGGCCTTGCGGGGTTGCGTGCAGCGCGTTCCGCGGCAGCATGCAACTTGCGCCAGCTCAGGCGACGAGGCGACTAGACTCAAACAGTTTGCGGGCCTGCGGGGCGTGGATCCAGAGCGCCTTGCCGCCTGGGCCTTCGTCGTAGACGACCTTCAACGCCGCGAAATAATTCAGGACGGCATCCAGCACGGGGTAGTTGACGGAGCCCCCAAGCCGCTTGTGCAGCTCGTAGCGGGAAAGCGGCTCCCCGGCGTCCCTCAGGACCTCTTGGACCTTGGAAACGGTCGCCAGGTTGGGATTGGCCACCAATTGTGCCATGATACTGGATTGTCCCGTATATGGGGCTATCTAATGTGGGGCTTGCGCCGCTTCTTCGTTTTCTTCAGCCTCTTCCGCGGCTTCCTCGACGTCCTTCTCCTCGGCAAGGTTTGGCAATTCGACGCCGTTGACCGCGCCGAAGAAGCGCCTGGTCACTTCCCAATACCACCACGGATCGCGCGGCTCGAAGGCAGTGTGCCCGCCAAACGAAGCGACGAGGACTTGGATATGCGGATGGCCGGCGGCGTAGCGTTCCATGCGGCGAGCGTGTCGGACGGGAACTACTGGGTCGTCGGTGGCGTGCACGAGGAGGGTCGGCTGCCGCATGAGGGGCACCTTCCACTTGGGGTTCGCGAGGTCCATGAGTTCATCGAAGCCCTGCAGTCCGTTGACGCGGGCGGCGTCGTCGAGGTAATCGTCGAAGCGTTGGTAGCCGCCCATCGACTTGAGCGATAGTAGTCGCCTGAAGCCTTGCCAAGACACCAAGAAGGGGTCGCCTTCGGGCGGTTTATCGCTGATGTACGTGACGGCGTCCTTCGCGTCCGCAAACGCACTGTAACAGAGTAGGCCGCCCGTAAGGAGCTCGGCTTCGGTTTCCCCATCGTACGCCATCGCATTGAGCGCGCCAGCGCCCCCGAGCGATTCGGCCAAGACGGCGACCCGCTCAATCCCAGTCTCGGCCTTGAGGGTCCGAGCGGCGGCATGCACGTCGTAGGCTTCCTTCCAACCGGCGGTCGAGATGCCCGTCGATTCACCGAAGCCCCGCAGGTCGATGACGAAGACGGGAATGCGCCAAGCCCTCCAGATGCGGATGGCCCGCCGCTTGTGCGCAGTGTCGTCCTTAGTGCTGAACATGCCGGGCACGATGACGAGGCCCCATTTCGGGTCGGTTCCCTCGTGCGCGGGGCCAAGCCAAGCCGCGATGCGCACGCCGTCGTCAGTGGTGAAGTGGACGTGTTTGAACGGCTTCGGGTAGGGATTGACGGCCGCGAAGAATCGGGACCAATCGAAGCGCGAGTGGCCAATGAAGTCCATACCGCGCTTCATGCGGAACAACCAGTTGCGCGGATGGGACCGTGACGCAGGGTTCGCGGGCAGGGCCTCGAGTTCCTGCCGCAACGCTTCCCAGCGCCCGTCGGCGGCCGTGGTATCCAATGACCCAGCATGGCCGGGCGCCTCTTGGCCTCATTGGTAGGCGCACAGGTTCCCACACCGGCCCCAGCAGGGGCCGGTGTGGGCGTCGAGGGGCCGACGCGGGCTTCGACGGGCCGGTGTGGGCGTCGGGGGGCCGCGCCCTATCGTTCGGGATGGGGTTCCCTGAGCGCGATGAGAATCGCGGCATCCGTATGCCGGCTATGCGTGACGGGCCGAAACGGAGTTGTCCTTTCTTCGGGCACCATGGCAACGCGCGCCGTGGGGAGGCGTTGCGCGACGCTTTTGCGCAGTTGCAAGCCGGTGCGCGGATGGCCGTCGCCGACGTGCACCTCCCATTGCTGCGCCGACAAGCCCTGCGACCACACAGCCAGCCGGTCGGCAGCGGCCTCCGCGGAGCGTGATTCGCCCACCAGCAGCGTCTCACCATCTGCGAGGACCGCGAGGCCGATGACTTCGCCGGGGTCGACGCCGAAAACGATGCGATGGTAGCCGGCCCGCGCGGTCGGACGCGCATCCGTGGCGGCGTAGATGGCAAGCAGTGTTGCTTCGCGGTCGGCGCGCAACGCGATGGAGCGGGGGTCAGATGGCGGACCGCCCACGAGCACCTTGACAGCGGGCGGCGCTGGTTCCCCCGGCTTGAGCCCGAGCACGCGAACGCCCTGCGACTCCAGGTACGGCGCAAGCTCGTGATAGAGGCGGAAGTCGTCGGTGACGAGCGCGACAGCGCGGTTGCGGCGCTCCCCGGGGTAGCCGGTCATTGTGTCCCTCGACTTTCGCGTGTCTGGATGGAGGGGCGGATGTGTTGCAGGTGGGCGTGCACCATCGCCGGCAAGGCGCCGAGGGCCGTCGCCGTCTCCATGGGAATGCCCTTTCCAGTAATTTCCAGATGCACTGGTGCGTGCGAGAGGACCTCCTTCGGTAGTCCGCGGGGACCCAAGCCGAAAAGCAGGAGTTCGTTTCCGCCGGCTGCGAGTTGACGCGCTACCTCAACGGCAGTCGTCGCCTTCTCAGTGTCCGGCGCGGGCGTGGTAGCCACGACGCGACCCACGGATGCAGGAAAAATTCCGCTGACGGGGAACGGCTGCATCGTGAACCGACCCGCACGAACGAGGACCACAAAGTGCTCCCCCCCTTCACCAATGCTTGTGCCTTCAGCAACGAATTCCGCCACCTCCGCCGCCGAAGCCAGCTGCTCCGTCTTCTTCGCGCCACGTGCCCTTGCCTGCTCGAAAGGAAAACCAAACGTCACGAGGTCACAGTCGAACGCGGCCGCAACGGGGCCTGCTCGGGCCAGCGTGACGCGCATAATCTCATGCCACTGCTTCGCGTCATAGCAATTGTAGAGCCCCAACGTCAAGCGGCCAGCCAGGTTACTCCTCAGGACGACATTCACCAGGCGGCCTTCAAGGTATTCAGTGGCCTTCGCTCAGCGCGACAGGAGCGCGGGTTCGGAACAGGGGCGTTTGCCGTGGTGGTGGTGGTGGTGGTGGTGCATTCGCCAACCCCTGCATACGGGCTTTCCATAATCATCACGTTCAAGCACATGCAAGAACGGGCAGGCACAGGCAAGAACGCGCTAGCGCGTGCAAGCGCATGCGAGCCGTGCGAGCCACTCGCGTCCACCCACCTTCCAAGGAGTCCTCAAATGGCCAACCGCCTTGATTACAAAACCATCGAAGTCCCGACGGTCCTTCGCGACCGTCTGGCGCGCATGCGGTCGTGCGTAAGGGCCAAACCTTCGTCGTGACGTCGCAGGGTGGTGCACGTCAATCGCATCGAGTCCCGCTTCGTCGCCGACCGCGTGCAGGCGTTCGACTTCGACCCTCCGCAAGAGGTGATGGATGCGGCGATGATGGCGAGCTTGCTTGCCACCGTCAACCCGGGGAAGAGGGTCGTCATCTTCGAGCCGTTCTGCGAGAACTTCGGTCCCGACGACGTCGTCTCCGGGGCGAGTCCGCTGTGGGTGCCGATGCAGGCTCCCGATTTCCAGCCCGATGCGGAAGCCCTGAAGGCGGCAGCGCAACTGAACGCAAAGCCATGACAAGCGGTGGCCGGGGCCGCCTTCATCGTGCCCTAGCTCGCGGCTCGCAAGGGATCGCTGGATTCGCCCTGCTACAACAACGACAGGTGCCCAGTTACGCGGTCGATGACAGCTTCGCGCCCGGGTCCGATTGCCAGCGCCGTCACGGTCCCCGCAGGAATCTCTGTGTGGCCGGCGTCGGTGATTAAGGCCATGCATAACCCTGCCTTCTCTGCAGCGAGTTTGAGCGGGTAGAATTCCTTCTCCGATTGCACCTTGACGACGACCTTCATTTGGCCCTGCGACAACCACTCCGCCAACGCGTCTTTGGCGTATTTCTGCGCCTTGAGTGTGCATTCGACGGCGGCGTGGGCGACTTGCGCGGCGAGCTTCCCCTTTGAGAGGTCGAGGTCCTTTCGCGCGACGATGACCATCTTGTACGGCATGTGGAAGCCGCCTAGCGCTTCGTCGATTCGAGGGCGGGCGCCTTGACGTCTTCGCTGCGCGTCAGGGGGCCACTCACGGCTGGGTCGGCCTCGCTGCGTTTCGCCGCGTACCAGGCCGCTCCATCGATTTCGGCTTGCGTCCAGTCGATTGGGCCGGTGAGGACTACTTCGTCGCTCTTCACTTCCGCCTGTGCCTTCGGGACGGACTTGAACGTGCCAGCTTGTTTGAGGATGAGCTTGTCCCCGTCGATTGCGACGGTTTCGCCCACGACGGAGCCCTCATGGTGGGCGAACTTGACGAGCAGCGGGTCCACCATCGGCGCGTCCGCGGCTGCTGCCGCCGGCTTGGGTTCGGGTGGCGTGAAGGGCGCCGTCCCGGCAACCCGCCCCTTTCCACGCAGGGCCATGACGTTGTTGTACACGATGACGCCGAAGAGGATTGCCAGTACGCCGGCCAAGGTGAGGAGCTGGTCTTGCGAGAAGGCCATGTGCGCTTGCCAAGGCTGAGGGGTTCTTAATGCCAGACTTGACCGATTATGCGCGGGCATAACCTCAAGACGCACGATGCGGAATCCCCCGCGTGCATCCGGCGCTCTGGGTGGCCGTCGCCGTCGTGGCGTTGGTCGGTCTGTGGGTCCTCTTCCAGTTCAACCGGATGGTGAGCCTGCGCAACCGCGTCCGCGAATCATGGGGGAACGTGGACGTTGAGCTGCACCGCCGGCATGACCTCATACCGAACCTGGTCGCCACCATCAAAGGCGCGGCGCGGCACGAGAGGCAAGTATTCCTGGATGTGACCGCGGCGCGGGCAGCGGCAATGAAGGCACCAGGTTCTGCTCCGGAGGAACGGCGACTCGTAGCCGGACTTGAGAAGCTTCTCGCCTTGGCGGAAGACTACCCGCGCCTCAAGACGTCGACCAACTTCCTGCAATTGCAAGCAGAACTCGCGATTACGGAGGACCGCATCGCCGCGGCACGCCGAGTCTACAATGGCAACGTCCGTGACTACCGCGACCAGATCCTGCAGTGGCCGGGCACGATTGTGGCACGGGCGTTTCGCTTCGAGGGGGAACCGTTCTACGACGTGTCCGAGGTACGGGTCAGGGCCCTGCCACTAGTCCGCCTGGGGGCCTGAACACGAATGAGCGGGTTGACCTAGATGTCGGGCGCCGGAATCGTCGTGCTCCTCCTCCTCGCCGTGCTCGGCATGATTGCCTTAGCCGTCCTGGCCGTCGTCGCCGAACGCCGGAAGACGGAGGCATTGCAGGCGTTGGCGGTCCGCCGCGGCTGGACGTACGGCGCCGACGCCGAGGGCCGGCCGAAGCGGTACCGCGGGTTCAACCCATTCAACCAAGGACATTCGCGCCGCGCCACGCATGTCATGACGGGGCGGGAAGGCTCGGTCACGTTCGAGGTATTCCAGTATCGCTACGTCGTAAGTTCCGGGAAGCACTCGCAGACGTACAATTACATCGTCGCCGCCGCGGGTATGCCAATCCACGGACCCGGCCTCACCATCCAAGCCGAGCACTTCGGACACAAATTGTTCGACGCACTCGGCGGGGAGGACATTGATTTTGAAAGCGCCGAGTTCTCGCGCCGGTTCTGGGTGCGCTGTTCGGATCGCCGCTTTGCCTACGACGTGTTGAACGCGGCCATGATAGAGCACCTGCTCGTCGGCGGACAACATTGGTCTTGGCAATGGCGCGGCGGCACCCTGATGCTGCACCGGATTGGGGCAATCGATGCGGCCCGCGCCGAGGCCGTCGTGCAGGGCATCGTCGAGTTCCACGCGCGCCTGCCGCGACACCTCTTGGCGAGTGCGACACCGCCGGCCGAGGCGGCACGTCGGACACGACCGGCTCGTGGGACACGTTGAAGTCCTTGAGCACCTGCCGACGACCGTGGACCTTGCGCGACCCATGGACTACGACGTCCTCGTCGTCGGCGCAGGCCCCACCGGTTCCAACGCCGCTCGCCTTCTTGCCGCCGCAGGTTGGAAGGTCCTCCTCGTCGAAGAGCACCCGGAAGTCGGACAGCCAGTGCAATGCGCCGGCCTCGTCACGCCGCGCACGTTCGAGCACACGCCGTTCCCCATCGGTGACCTGCACCAAAACGATTTGCGCGGCGGACTCGTCGTCGCTCCCGACGGAACAAGCGTCGAATTCGTTTCCAGCCAAGTCCAGGCGCAAGCCATGGACCGAGCTCGCTTCGACCAACGGATGGCCGCCTTCGCCGTGGCTGCGGGAGTCGAACTGCGCGTCGCTACGAAAGCGACTGGGGCCCTGCGTGATGATGCAGGCGTCACGGTCACCCTGAACCGAATGGGGCTCGCTTCGACCGTCCGCGTGCGCCTCGTCGTGGGTGCTGACGGCATCCGCGGCAGTGTGGCACGTTGGTTCGGGTTCCCGCCCGTTTCCGAGATTGTGAGCGCCTACGAGGCGGAACTCGCGGGGTGCCACATCGAGCCGGGGCGGACGCACATCATCCCAATGTTCGCGGGCAAGGCGCAGGCGCCCGGATTCTTTTCCTGGATTATCCCGGTCGGCGGCGACCGCACGCGCACGGGGCTTGCGGTCGCACCGGGCATGAATGAGCAAGCGGCGCGCGCGTACTACGAGCGAATGTTCACCGACCCGCAGTCCGCCTCTTACCTTGCGGGGGCGATGCCGACGTACCTCATCATCGGCGGCATCCCGCTCGGGCTGCGCGCCAGGCTGGTCGATGACCGCGTCATGCTCGTCGGTGATGCAGCCGGCATGGCGAAGCCCACGTCGGGCGGCGGCATCTACATGGGACTCGTGGGGTCAGAATTCTTGGCTGAAGTGGCTCATCGTGGGCTCTTGTCGGACCGCTTTAGCCGCGGTGACCTATTGCCCTACGAAAGGAAAGTCAGTCGCACGATTGCCCGTGAACTGCGCAAGGGCGACATCCTGCGTTCGTTCTACAAGCGCTTTCGCGACGAGGACTTCAACCGCCTCGCTCGGCTGTTGTCGGGTCCACGCGCGAAGGCCGTCATCGAGCAGCAGGGGGATATCGACTACCCGAGCCGCCTCGTCCTACCGCTTCTGCTCGCCGAGCCGCGACTCGCCGGGCTTTTCCTTGGCGTGCTCCTGCGGAGGCCGCAATGAGCCCGAAACCTCGCCGGACGGAGTCGGGCCTCGACCGCAGGAGCCACCCGAAGGGAGGGGTCCGCCCGTTGGGTGGCGGCGCCGGCGCAGGGGGAGCAGGCGTTGCCGGCGGTCGCGCCATGAAGGGCGGCATCAAAGTCCACATCTACCACACGGGTCAAGACGATCCGCGCAAGAACACGGCCTTGCGCCTGTTGAAGCATGGCAAGGCGGAGTTGTTCCAGGACATCCGGAAGTCTCCCCGTCACGCCGTGCTGCTCAATCCCTTTGCGAAGAAAGCGCTGAGTCGCGAGGACCTCGCCGACATGCGCAAGTACGGACTGCTTGCCCTGGATTGTTCATGGAAGCAAGCCGAAGAAGCATTCCCTGCCTTGCTAGGAAAGACGCGAAGCCGTGCCCTGCCGTTTCTCGTGGCGGCGAACCCTGTCAACTACGGCAAGCCGTTCGTACTATCGACAGCGGAGGCCTTGGGCGCAGCATTGTTCATCGTGGGAGAAGCCCGCATGGCGAAGGACCTGCTATCGGCACTTCCTTTCGGGCAACAATTTCTCGACCTCAACAAGAACCCGCTCGAGGACTACGCCAAATGCGAGGATTCCGCACAAGTCGTGGCGGCGCAGGCGCTGTACCTGGAGGATGACCCTCCCGGCGAGGACACGTTCCACAAGGAGGACGAGGCGGCGACGAAGGCCAAATCGAGGAAAGTCAAGCGCAAGGATGGGCGGCGCGGCAAGGCAGACGACGCCGACGACGATGAAGAGGTTGAGTTGCGAAGTCCGGCTGAAATCAAAGAGGACGAGGCGGACGAAGAAGCCGATTGAGACCTGAAGCCCCACTTTCGCGCGTAGCGTTGCTGGTGCTCGTCGTTCCCGGGTCCTTAGCCATCCCGCCGCCAAGTCTAATCATGGCCTTCTCGGCTCTCGTTGCGTATGCGTGGTGACGTCGCCCTCTGGCTGCTTTTCCTCTCGGTGCCGCTCGTGGCCGGCCGCATCGCGGATTCCGAGCGTCTTGCGGCCAACAGTCCCGTCGCCCTCGGCGAGGCGCAGCTCATCGCCGCCGAGCGCCCCATCTCCAGGCTGGCGGCCGCGCGGCCTATCCGAGCGGCATCACGGGACAACTGTTCCTCCTCGGAGAACAAGAAAGCCACGGCGAGGGCTGCTCGTGGACCGGCTTCGGCCCTGCCCAACCGCGGATTTCGCGGATGTCGCGGACCTAGGGTCACCGCGTTCCGCGGATTCCGCGCAATCCGCGGTTAGGTCGGCGTCTTGCGCCGCCTAGGCCGGCCCCGTCGCCTAGCTCGCAGGCTGGTCCACTTTGCAGTCCGCGTTGTGGTGCTGCGCGTTCTGCGATTGGATGACGCAACCTGAAGGCAGGTCAACGTCAATCGAGTGGTACGCGATGCCCTCGACGAAAGCGACGCCAACACCCGCCGCCGTGTGCTCCATCGTCCATGTGCCCGCGACCTTGTCGTGACCGTAGAAGGTCACCTTCAAGCCGCCTTCATGGGGGAGCAGCTTGGATTCGAAGACGGTGCCATCCGGCGCCGTGACCTTCTCCGCGAAATAGCCGGCCGCGACCGTGACTTCAGGAGGGACTCCCAAGAACTGGTCGCCTCCGAGGATGATGGTGAATGAGACGCGGTCGTAGCCGGGGTCGAGGACCACCGTGTCGATTGGCGATTGCGGCGCAAGCCCGGCGGTCACGACTCCTGCGGTGCGGGCGTGGATGAAGACGAGGTCGTGGGCATGCGGCACGCGCACGACGCCTTGGTAATCGAAGCCGTGTTCGATTATCTCGTATTGCGCGTAGTTCGGGATGTCGAGGCTGGAGATCTCCCCGAGTTCGGGGTCGTAGATGGCGACCATGTCGTAGCTCTGCGTCGTGAGTTCGATGCGCGCTGTGCCATCCTCCTGGACTCCAACCGTAGCGGTGCCGGGGGAGACGCCCTCGAAGTCCATCTCCCACGAGGCACCGTGCTTCAGGGGAAACTGGAGTGGCTGGAAGTAGGCGTCATGCGTTTCGTAGGCCAGGTCTGCTTGGCGGATGTCGCCATACCCGGGGATGTGGAAGATCATGATGTCGTTCTTGAAATCGTCAACTGGGAACCCGACGAGGTAGTTGCCTGCGGAACGGTCTTCGCCTGCGACGATGCGCATGAATTCGTACGTGTCGCCCGTGAAGTTGTCCGTGAGCCGGTACTTCCACCACTCGCCCAGCCGCCACTCTGGCGCCGCGTCGAGCGTGCGTTCCCCAGGCAACGGAGGCAGGCGCGGCATCGTCGGGACGGTGACGTTGACGGCGTCGTCCTGGTATTGGCTGTCCGGCATAATCGGCTGGTCGCCCCCGTCGCCTTGCTTACCCGCGCATCCGGAGAGCAGCATGCCGACGGCCAGAAGGGAAACGGCGACGTTGCGCATGGTCGCCCCAGCCCAGGAGGACGGGTTTAGCCTTTGTGTCGCTGGAATTGGGCAGCGCGTTTGGGTGCATGAGCCGTCCCTTCGGGCCGGCTCATGCCGCTCGTTCCATCAAGAGTTCAGCGAGGCCCTCAAGGGCGTCGCGCGCCGGCGAACCGGCCAGGCCGCGCAACTCTAGCAAGGCTGCTTGCGTGTACACCGACGCTTCGAGTTGGCTCGCGGCGACGGCCCCGCTTTGGAACAGTTGGCGGCGTACCTCAGGGAAGTCAACCATCGCTCGGTTAGCGGGCAGAGTCCCGCCGCGCTCCAGGTGATGCAGGTAGGGGCTGGACCACGTCCCGGCCGCGTAGTCGGTCCCTGCTGGCTTGCCGGTCCAATCGGGGTCGCCTGCCACGTCGAGGACATCGTCGAGGACTTGGAAGGCGTGCCCGATGGCGTCGCCGTAGCGGTACATGGCTTGGACGGTCGCCTCGTCGGCGCCTGCCATCGTCGCCCCCATCCCGCAACCGGCGGCAAGAAGGGCCGCAGTCTTGTCCCGGATGACCGCCACGTAGGCCGCACGGTCGGGTTTGCCGGATTCGAGGAGCTCTTGTTCGGCCATCTGGCCTTCGCACAGGCGTCGGCACGCGTCGGCCGTCATCCCCATCGCTTGCTTTGGCAAGGTCGCGGCCAACGCGAAGGCTTGCGTGAAGAGATAGTCGCCGACCAGGATGGCGCCATCGATCCCGTGCGCCGCGAACGTGCTGGGTTTGCCCCGCCGCTGCGCTGCGCGGTCCATAATGTCGTCATGCACGAGGCTAGCCGTGTGCACCAACTCTAGCGCCACGGCCGCATCGATGGCTTGCGAACGCGCTTCGTCACCCTTCGCGGCGCCGCCGCAAGCTTCGAAGGCCGTAAGGAGCATGATGGGGCGAATGCGTTTACCGCCCGCGACAAGCGGCTCCCGAGTCCAGAGTGCTAGCCGCTCGTCACGACTCGCGGCCATATGGGCGAGCCGCCGCTCCAACTCCTCGGCCTCGGCAAGCACCGTCGGCGGGAAGACAGAGAGGAGGGCCGGACTCACGTGGGCACCTGCAGCATGGCAAGCATGGCCGCCCCGGTCAACGCGAGGAGAATGGCCGTCCCCAGTCGGGCGGGGCCGAGTCCGTGCGGGTCGTCGAGATGGGCGCTCGCCTGCGCGACGAGCCAGATTGCAGGCGCGGCCAGGACAATCGCGAGCAAGAAGTACCACGTGAACCAGACGATGGCCGCGCCGGCAAACGTGGCCAGACCCGTGAGCAGCAGGAACGCGAAGACGGGGACGTGGCTGCTGCGCGGAAGGCGGACGGCGAGGGTCCGGTTGCCGCCGGCTTCGTCGAGGGGGCGGTCGGCCAGGTCATCGAGGAAGAGGACGGCCGCTGCAAGGAAACCGAGCGGAAGGGTCGTCAGGGCGAACGGGGCAATTGTGGCTGGTGACGGCATCCCGGCGACGGCATAGAGTGTCCCAAGCCCGACGATTGGGCCATAGGCCAGGCCGGCCACGAAGGGCCCTAGCCCGTTGTCGCGCCACTTGGAGTACAACAGGCTGAGGGCCAGGCCGATAGCGCCGAAAACGAGGACTCCGAGATGACTAGCCACGAGCATGACGCCGCACACCGCCGCAACGCCGTAGGAGGCGACGGCGCGAGCTGCAAGGACCTTTCGCGATGCTCGGGTTGGGCCAAGGGGATTGCTGGGGCTGCCGGCAAGCAGGTCGTGCACTGCCGTCAGGCCGAATTGCACGCCCGCTACGCCAACGACGACAAGGCCAGCCCGCACCGCGTCGAAGGATTCCGCTCTCGTGGCCAAGGCGATACCCACTGCGGTCGACAGCAGCGCGGCGACGAACAGCGGCAGGCGAAGGTCGGCCAAGTTCTGGCTGGCGCGGGCCATCCCGTCGCCCGGCGCCGTGTGCCAGCGGACATGGACGGAACCAGTCGTCGCGGCGACGGCGTGGGTGGCCGTGACGCGGGCGCCGCTCAGCCCTACGAAGGCCTCGGCCAACGCGGAAAGATACGGCGCGGGCAAGTCGCGGTCCAAGCGAAGGGATGCACCCCTGCGCCCCACTCGCTCGACTGTCACGGGGCGCTGGACGCCGCGCAGGTAAGGATAGACCTCTTCTGCCAGCAGGGTCACGGCGCGTTCCGGCCGGCCTCGCAGGTGGCGCACCAGAGTCCGGAACGTCCGCGCCCACAGCGCCACGTAGTCGCGGGCGAGGCGCTCTTGTTCAGCCGGCGTGAGCGCCGCGAGAACCTCGTGCAAGTGCGCGGCCGGGGCAAGCCCATTGGGGTCGGGGACTTGGGCCGGCACGGCGGCTTCGACGGAGCCGACACGGATGGTAACGTTGCTAGGCGCGGGGGGCTGCGCGGCGGCAGGGCTAGGCCCGGCCGTTGCGTGGCGCAGCAGGATTGCCCTGACCAGGCCGGTCTCCACGCTGGGGCGACCCGTCGGCGCTCATTAACGCTTATACTCGCCCACAACTGCCGGGGGGTTGTATGTTGGAGCACCTGGAAGCGCTGGGACTCAACGGGTACGAGGCGCGCGCCATGTCGCATTTGCTCCGGCATGGCGAACGGACTGGGCCGGACCTGAGCCGCGAGACCGGGATCCCCTTCGGCCGCGTGTACGACACGTTGAATGCCCTCATCGAGCGCGGTCTCGTTACAGCCAAACCCGGTCGGCCCCGCACATTCGTCGCGGCGCCAGCCAACGCAATCCCTGGACGCCTCATGGCGCTCAACAAACGGCGCATCCAGGCCTCGGAGCGAGACATCGAAGCACATGGCCTGGCACTCGAGCAGGCGCTCACCGCCCTTGCGCCCAATGCAGCACCCGGATCGACGCGGTACGGCGTCCGTCTCGGTGTCGAGGCTGCCCGCGAGTTCCTCATCGAGGCGACCCACGAGGCGCAGGACCGCGTCGAAGCCTACCTCGCCTTCGAGCGTCTACACGACGATGACCTACAGATCTTCGAGGCGTTCCGCCAAGCGGTCGCCCGCGGCGTCCGGACCCGACTCATCCTGCGCGAGACGGACATCGACTACCTGATGGGGACTCCCTACGTAGGTCCGGTGCTCGAAGCGATGCTGCCGCATCTTGGCGAGACTCTGCAGGTGCGTTTGTCCGACGAGGACTCAATGCCGTTCTCCGTCCTGGATGGCGAACGTGTCGTGGTTGGTGTACGGGACCCTGCCGACCCGGAGTCGTACTTTGCCGTCGTCCACATCGAGGACCCAGCCTACGCGAAGGGCCTGCGCGTCCGCTTCGATGCGTTGTGGGAGAAGGCCGACCTCGACCGCGGTTTGCTCCACATGGTCCTGCGCAAGCTCGAAGCGGACGGCACCCGAACCGGAACGGGACGCCTGCTTGCCGGAATGGTGCGCCGGAAAGCGAGCAAGGCAACGGCGAAAGCGAAGCGTCGCGCGTGAGCGAACCCTTGTGCCCATCGCACGGCCGTACCGGGTAACCGGCGGGCGCGAGCACCGTCCAGGTGTCGCAGGAAGTGACGACCGGGTCGATTACGTGGGCATCGCGTACCACCAGTTCGACATCCACCTGCCCGACCAGGCGAGGCGGTCGGATCACAGTCACGCCGTAATTCGATAGGCGAATCAACGGCGCCTCTGCGACGGCACAATCGTCGGACAGGCAGCGGCGAAAGGCCCCGCGGACGCAATGTTTAACATGCCGTTCAACACATGCCACTTCATGCATTTGACGGCGCCCGTGAAGAAGGTCGGCAACAGCCTGGCGATCTTCATCCCGGCGGACAAAGCCCGCGAGGCGAGGATCCGTGAGGGCGACGTCATCGAGGCCGACTTAGAACACCAAGAGGCCAGTTGCTTTGGCCGCTACCCAAACCTGACGTCTTGGAGCGTCGCTGACAAGCGGGACATGTGGCCTGATGAAGACCTCTGAAGTTGTCTTCGATTCGTGGGCTTGGGTCGAGGTGCTGAAGGGCACGCCCATTGGCAAACGATTGTGGAAGCACGTCCAGGCCCGGCGCGTCGTCACGCCAGCCTTTGCCGTCGCTGAAGTGGCCTGCAAGATGCACCGGGAGGAAGGCGTCAAGGCGGCGGACGAGTTTGTCGCGTCCGCCCGCATCCGCACGACCATCCAACCTCTGGACGACGACATCGCGGCCACGGCGGGCCAACTCCTGGCGCACTTGCGCAAGCGGGACGCCTCGGCCAGCCTAGCCGACGCCACGATGCTCGCCACGGCGCGCCGGCTTGGGATTCCCCTCATCAGCCGGGACCCATGCTTCAAAGGGTTCGCGGACGTCCGCCCGGAGTGATTCGTTGCAGCAGCGCAGCCGCGAGAGTAAGTGAGCGAGCGCTGCGCGCTCGCTCACTTCACCTGCGGAAACGGCAACACTGCCTTGATGGACTCGATGCCGAGGATTGTCATCACCATGCGGTCGATGCCGACTCCCAACCCACCGGCCGGTGGCATGCCATGCTTCAACGCGTCGATGAAATCCTGGTCCGTCGGCGGCGCCTCCGTGTCACCCGCAGTTCGTCGGGACTCTTGCTCTGCGAACAGGAGCGCCTGCTTGTAAGGGTCGTTGAGTTCAGAGTAGGCGTTGGCGTGCTCCATGCCGTTCACGAACAACTCGAAGCGCTCCACAAGGTCGGGGTCCTTGCGGTGCGCCTTGCAAAGCGGCGTCGTCTCGCGTGGGTGGTCGATGACGAACGTCGGCTGGATGAGCTTCTTCTCGGCGTAAATCTCGAAGAGTTTCGCGATGCCGAGGCCGCGCGTGAATCCGCCGCGGATGTGCACGTCGTTTTTCGCGAGGATTGCCTGAATGTCGGCGTCACTCACCGTGGTGGGGTCGGGGCCACCGTGCTGCCGGATGGCGTCGTACATCGTGACGGTCGCAAACTTGCTGAAATCGAGAACTGTTCCGTCGGGGCGCTTGAGTTGTAGGCTTCCCCCGTTGATGGCGACGACCGCCTTCTGGAACAACTTCTCCGTCAAGCGCATCATTTGGTTGTAGTCCCAATACGCCGCGTAGCACTCCATCAAGGTGAACTCAGGGTTGTGCGTCGTGTCGATGTCCTCGTTGCGGAAGACGGGGCCGATGTGGTAGACGCGCTCCAGACCGCCGACGAGGAGTTTCTTGAGGGCAAGTTCGTGGCTGATGCGGAGGTACATCGTCATGTCCTTCGCGTTGGATTTCGTCGTGAAGGGTTGCGCGTTGGCACCGCCGTACACCTTCTCCAGCACAGGAATCGCGGCCTCCAGGAATCCGTCCTTTTCCAGGACTTGACGAACCGCTTGCGTAATGCGGGAACGGTCAACCAGCACCTTGCGCGCACTGGGGCCCTGCATGAGGCCCAGGTAGGGCTTGCCGTAACGCAGGGCAGGATTGTCGGACTTCTGCAAGTCGACGAAAGGAACGAGGCTCTTTGCCAGGAGCTGCACCTTCTCGGCGCCAATCGACGGTTCGCCACGCTTGGACCGCATCCCGTATCCGACGACGCCGACGAAGTCGCCTTCGTTGAGCAAATGCAGGGCTTCGTCGAACGCCGGGTCGCCCATCTCGGCCTTGTCCATGATGGCTTGAATCTTGCCATCTTGCCCCTCGAGGTCGAGGAACGCGATGCCGCCCGAACCGCGCTTTGCGCGCAGGCGACCTGCGACCTTGTACCGCTTGGCGGCTGGGGCGTTGCCTTTTTCCCCGGGTTGGAAGGCGGCCTCCAGTTTGGCGCGCAACTTGACGAGGTCACGTTCGGCGCGGAAGCCGTAAGGCCACGCCTTCTTGCCGAGCGCCAGGACTTTCTTGACCTGCTCGGGGTCAACGTTGCCGAGGACGGCTTGGACCTCTTCGACGGTGGGCTTCGGCGGTTGGGCCATGGACGAGTCGCGACGCGGCGGGTTCTATTTGAAGGCTTGACCGGACGGCGCGGGGGTCCAGGAAGCGACGCTAGGCCCGTTCTGGGGGGAAACCTCTTTCATGCGGGCCGCGACTGGACCGTTTCATGCGCGCTTCACTCGCGGCGGCAATCCTGATTGCGGCCTCTGGCTGCCTTGCACCGGGCGGACCTCATGCCCCGGGCAACGACGTAGTCCAGCCGTTGGCGATCCTCAACGACCGGCCCATCATCAGCACTGGCCCTGACCATGTGCTATGGCAAGGTGGCCGGTTGGTTGCCCCCGACGCGACCGAAGAGCAGCAACTCTCGGGTTTCTTGAGCCCTGTTCCGCGGCCCGCCTGCACGCCGACGCGTTGCGAGAGCGTCCCATTCACCCTGCCCGACGGCACGAACGGCAGCGTCGTCGTCTCCATCGAGTGGGAAGGCCAAGACGAAGTGTACAACTCCGTCGGGAACTACATGGGAGGCCCCCGCCTCAAGATGGATATGTGGGTGACGCGGGAGGGCGCCCTTGCCGCCGAAGGCCGCGAGAGTGGACACTACGCGGGCGTTGCCATCCTGTCTGATGCGTTGCCGGGGAACTACTCCGTGGAAGTCGCTGCGGCGTGGGGAACTGGGACGTACTACGGGAGCATCGCGCGCCTAATCCCGCCTCCGCCCACGCCCGACGCCCCCGAGGTCGGGCTGATGCCCGACCTCATCATGCTCCCCCCAGACCACTTGACGCTCGACCTACCGATCGCAAACCAAGCCGCACCCGCACTCGAATTGGTCGACGAGGGTTGCGGACCGGACGAATTGGCGGAGGACCAAGACCTGCGATGCCTACGCTACGCCGGAATCATCGGCAACCAAGGCGACGGGCCGTTCGAACTCGTGTTGAGCTACAATGAGGCGGCGGCTTCGGCCACCGGTTCGGGCCACTGGGACCAAGTCATCTACGATCGCTCGGGTGCAGCCAAGCGTACGCCTGCCGGTGCCGCCTCCTACCACGCCGTGCATGGCCACTTCCATCTTCAGGCACTCGTCGAGACGACGCTGCACCAGGTGGACGATGCCGGTGAACGTGGACCATCCCTAGGCGACGGGCGCAAGACCGGATTCTGCCTGATTGACGGCGGACTCGTGGACCAACGGCGCCCCTTCGCGGTGGAGCCGGTCTACTTCGGCGGCGGTTGCTGTTACCTCGCCGTGTTTTGTCAACTCGACATGGCGACCTATGACGAATTCTACATGGGCATCGGCGCCGGCTGGTACGACATTTACCCGTGGTACCGGGCGGACCAATACGTCGAAGTGACCGGCCTCGCGAACGGTCTCTACGACCTCGTCACTGTCGTGAACCCGGATGGCGTGTTCCTCGAATCCAATCCCGACAACAACGAGGCCTGGACGCGCTTCCGCTTGACGGGAAACATCGTTGAGATGCTGAACATGACGACGCTGGCGACGGTCGGACCGCATCCGGACGCGAAGTGGGGCGGCGAGCCGGCATAGGACGGCGGGCGGCGGATCGGTTGGCTGGTCCTGTTGGCCAATCCGGCAAATCGTGCGTTCATCGCATCAATCCACTTTGAGCCAACACTTTTCCCCGTTCCATCCTGGTTGAGGAGCCACAAGGGGCATTGAACCGCCCCTTACCCGCGCCGCGCCGCCTGGAGCCGCCATGAACCGCACCCTATCCGTATCCTGCATTTTGACCTTCGCCATGTTCGCCGGCTGCACCGACGGACACGCCGAGACGCACCTCGTCATCAAGTTCGCCGGGAATTCGCAGGACCTAAACCTCCTCGTGCCCGTCGACCTCGACACACGCCCAAGCCAAGGGCAATACGACGCAAAGGGCGCCACGCATCCGGACTACTTCACGGCCCACGACCAACTCGAAGCGTGGCACCGCACGGGCGGCTCGTACGATACCGGGTACAACGCGAATTTCGGTTTCTCACTCGTGAAACTCGCAGGCGTCCGCGCCGACTACACGCAGGACGGCGCCTACTGGTCGCTCTCCCTCAACGGCGAGGACGCAATCGTCGGCATGAGCACACTGCAAGTGCGCGACGGCGACGTCGTCACGTGGACCTACACGCCCGCTTGACGCTGCGCGTGAGTGCCGTCCTCCGACGCCGTGTCACAGAATACACAGAACGCGCAGAAGTGCGCAAGTTCTGTGGTTTCTGCGAGTTCTGCGACTGGGCGGGGGCGAGCTGGCACACGCTGCCATCGCCGGTGACGCCAACTACCCCAGCAAATCGGCGAGGTCCGCCTTCTGGTTCGTGAACGCGTCGACCTTGGCTTCCGCCGTCGCCTGCGCCTTAATCTGCACTTCCGTGCGGAAACTGACGCCTTCCGTTGCGACAATCTTGCCGTCCACGGTGGCGGAGGGGAACATCGTGACCGTGCGGGCGTGCAATTCGCCTAGAATCTGGCAGCCTTCGCCGACGGTCACCGCTCCGGCTGCGACGAGTTGCCCTTGAATCTGTGAACCTGGGCCCATCACGACGTCCCCATCGCACCGTAGCGCACCGAAGAGGCGCACGCCGGAGCCAAGCTTTGCATCGCCGCGCACAACGAGGTTGCCGAGGATGCGGACGTCAGTTCCCGCATCGAGGTTGCCGTGGATGTCGGAGTGGGTGAGGCCAATCTTTGAGTTGTCGGGGATGAAGAGGAAGACGTCGCCGACTGCGATGTCCACGGAGTCGGCCTCCTCCAGTTCCTTGAGAATGCGCTCGACTTCGGCGGAGTGGCCGAGGCGCATGAGCTCCAGCATGTAGATGAAAATGTAGAGCACGAGCGGAACCGGGTTGCGCTTGTTGACCCAGCCCTTCGCCTGCAGCCTGCCGCCCACCCGAACATCGTCGCCCACATCGAGGTCCCCTTCCACTTCGAGGTCCCCCTTGACGTAGCAGCGTTCACCGAGGTAGCCGGCCGCGCCCACCTTGACGCCGCCAAGGATGTGGGAGGAGGTGTCGCAGCGCAAGTCACCGGTGCACGCGAGGTCGCCCTGGAGTTCGGCGCCTTGCCCGAGAAACGCGCGGCCGTCCGTTTTGATGCCGAAGCCGAACTTGACGTGGTTGCCAAGGATGACGTCGCCCTTCGCGACGACGAGGTGTTCCTCGAAGACCGTGCTTTGCGGCAGCACTAGCGTCCGCTTATCGAAGCCCATGCCCGTGCATCCCGTCCGTTCCATGGCGAAGGCAGGTTAGAAGGGTTGCGAATCGGCACGTCGGCCTATGCCCGCCGACGAAACGGGAATTACGAGAATTTCGGGAAACGTCTGGTACAACACCGTTTCCCGTAATTCCCGAAATTCCCGTTTTCGTGGGGCGTCGCGGAGACGTCGGATCAGCGGTTCAGCCGTAATCGCGCCACGAGTGGTGGCACGCGATGCACTCGTTAATCTGCGTCGGGGGTTCATCGGACCGCCGCGTCTGCATGAGGTGGAAGTACGCCTTGTTGTGCCCGCACTTCGGGCATGAAATGACCTGCTCGGGGCGGGCCTCGAGTTTCTCTTCGCGGATGACGCGGGCCTTGCCCTCGGCCTCATTGGAACGGAAGACCTGCGACTTGCCAGGGCCTTCCGACGTCCAGCCGCACTTGCGGCACTGCATCTTCCCGTCCTTCGGGTAGACCAGGCTCTTGCAGGCTCCACAGAAGGCCACGACGCGGCCGACGCAGGTCCCCGCTATAACACCGGCGTCGAGGGCGAACTGTCTGGTCCTAGTTCCGTATCATCAGGTTGGCGTGGCGCAACGCATCCATGGCGTGGCCGGCCTTCTGCCGCGTCGCCTGGTCGTCCCGCACGTAACTCGTCGCCGTCGCGTCCATCACGAACGTCTCCATGAGTCGGCGCACGGCTGCGAATGGTGCGACGCCCCAGAGCTTGGGTGGGATGCCGTAGTCTTCGGGCTCGACCATGTTCGGGACCTGCACCTTGCGCTTGCCCTTTGGGGGAATGGTACGCTTATTCTCGGGTCGCATGATGGGCTCGATTGTTCCGTATCCAAGGATGCGGGCAAGTGGTCCTTGTTTGCCGTCGAGGTCGAGGACGGCGTCGTAGTGGACCTTCCAGCCGCGACGGTCCATGACGCGGCCGTAGTACACGATGCGCAGGTTCGTGAAGTGGTAGAGGCGACTGCGGCGATCGACTTCGACCACGACAAGCGCAACGAGTGACGCGACCGCATAGGCCCAGACGACCCCGGCGCTTGGATTCGACCCTAGAATTGCTCCGGCTGCGGCCCCGGCTGCGGCAAGCGTCAAAGCGAGCGCGACGTACCGGCGCCGCGGCAAGAACAACACGAGGGCAAGCAGCACTGGTCCAGCCATCGCGAGGAGGACGGCGGCCGCCGACGCGCCTCGTCCTTGCGTGGAGTCGGTCCAAGCCGTGCTTGAGAAGGCGGCGGCGCACGCCAGCCCCCACAAGACGAAGCCGAGCGCGAGTACGTAGTGGCCCAGGTAGGCGCCGGACGACGGGCGTAGGCGCACGAGTTCACGCTCCCCCGGCAGCAGGCGCAATCGCATCCCAGCGATGACTGGAGGGCCCGAGCGATAAGCGTTGGGAATCGTTGCTGCGCCGCGCGCCTTGCCCTGGCGGCGCTACGTCGACCCTTGTCCAAGCGGCATTGCGTCGCGAATCTTCGCCAAGCGACCGGTCGCAGAACGCGCAGAAGCCGTCGGTTCTGAAGGCATGGTGATGAGTGGGGACTTCCTCCACGTGTTGGGGGTTTGCTATGGCGTACACCATTGGACTTGACGTACACAAGAGGGAGACACAGGCTTGCATCGTTGACGAGACCGGAGCGGTCGTGGCGGAGAAGCGATTCCCGACGCGCAGTCACGCGTTTCGCCGCGCGCTCAAGGATTACCCGGCGAGTACGGTCATCCTGGAAAGCGTCGGAATGCACCGGCCGGTCGTCAAGTGGCTCCAAGAAGAGGGCCATGAGGCACTCGTGGCGTTCGTTGGCGACCAACGACGCCCGCGCATCAAACACGACCGCAAGGATGCCCATAAAATCGTCACCCGTCATCGCGCCAACGACCTCATCATGGCGTACGTTCCCCCTGAGGAAATGCAACTCGTGCGCGACTTGGCGCGCCACCGCATGTTCCTTGGAGAACAAGGCGGCCGCCTGAAAACCAAGATTGCCCACGACGTCCTCAAACACGGCCACTTTCGCGACGTGAACCCAGTCGAAACGCAAAAGGGCCGCGCATGGCTTCGCCGGCTAAAACTCCCGGAAGTCACCAGCACGCTAAACCTCTTAGAGGCCATCGAAAAGGAAACGAAGACTGCCCAGCAAGGCATTGAATCCTACGCCTCGGAGAATCCAAC
Source organism: uncultured Halobacteriales archaeon (assembly GCA_964643795.1). Classification (GTDB taxonomy): domain Archaea; phylum Thermoplasmatota; class E2; order JACPAO01; family JAHFTW01; genus JAHFTW01. The sequence continues at coordinate 145,670 of CAZXUC010000002.1, forward strand.
CGTCCAGCTCCTGACGACCGTGCCGGGAATCGGTGCGTACTCCGCCACCCTGATTCTGGCCGAGGTCGGGGACTTCACTCGCTTCGCCAAGGCAGAAAATGTCGGCGCCTACGCCGGCCTGGTACCAAGCCGCAACCAAAGTGGAGACCACGACTACCACGGCTCCATTACCAAAAGAGGAAACCCGACCCTGCGATGGATCCTCGTCGAAGCAGCCCGGAACCACGTCATCCGCTGCCCCGAAAGCCACTTGACGAAACACTACAAACACCTACTGGAAACCAAACCCCAACGGGTAGCCCTTACAGCCGCCGCCAGAATCCTGGGAGGCGTCCTGTGGTCGATGGTCCTGCACCAGGAACCCTTCCGAGTCAAACCCAAAGACGCCGGGGAAACCGCTGCGGCCTAGACCGCGATTTCTGAACGGTGCAGGGATTTGACCGGCGTATTGCCCTCATGCGGCCCAGACCGCGAAGAGTTGACCGCCCCACCCCCTCTCCGTCAAGAAGAAAGGCCCCGAAAAACCAGACCAAGCACAAACTGCCCTCATCAAAGAGTTGCGGTTTCTGTGACTTCTGCGACTGGGAGGCTAGCTAACGGCGCGGCACCACGAGACCGAGGATTAGGGCCGATGCGAGCCATGCCCCCAAGCTTGCAAGGTTGACTTCGAGGATCGACAAGGGCCAGTCGAGCAACCGCGCCGCCACTTGGACGATGACGAACAACGCTGGTGACACCCACGCCACGAACGCGGAGACCCGGCCGTCGAGTCCCACAAGGGTCCACCACACGGCGCCGAAACACGCGAGCAAGATGCCCGTGATGGCGACGACCCAGATGGCTTGGAACGGGTCCCAGTACCAATCCGGTCGCCACGGCACGAGGGCAAAGTAGGCTCCGTATACGATGGCGACGAAGCATAGGAAGGGAATGGGGTTGTGGCGGATGGTTCGCCGCAGCACCGCGACGTCGCCTTCGTCGCTGCCGTGCCATTTTTGCGCCTTGACGTGGCTCGGCCGGGCGCCCGGGATGCCGAGGATGACGGCGGCGACCACGACGGCGCCTTGCCACGTCGCGAGGTCGAGGTTGCCGAGGGCGATGAGGATGGCTTTCGGGAAGGCGATGAATTGGTCACGCAGCAGGTCGATGGATTCGCTGATGCCGACCGCGCCCGCGCCGAAGGGCGGTAAGCTGACGTCGAGCAGGAACACGATGGCCGCCAAGACCAACAGGGGCGGAATGAACAATGGCGCGAGGGCTGCCAGCAGGAAGGAGAAGAACGCGAACGGCCCTTTGCGCATCCGGGCTGGGAGCACGTGTCCTTCCTCGACGCCGGCGCGGAACTGCTTGATGCCGTGGCCGGAGAGGAGCAACACGAGGCCGTGGCTGACTTCGTGCAGGAACGTCCCGAACCACGACACGATGTTGTAGATCCACTTCTGGTCCCAATGCCTAGTCAGTACGAGGAGCCGGGTGCGCAAGAGTTCGACGCTGAGAATCTGCAGGCGCCACAGGACCCAGACCGCGACCGGCGCAAACGCCGCCGCCACGAAAAGCTCCCAGTCAGGCATGAGCAGGTCCGCCCATCAGCTGCGCTTCCATGCAGTGCATCTCCCATCTATTCATGGCACGACGTCCAGGTGGGTGGGAAGCCCGGTGTGGTCGTAAGCTCGCCAGTCGTCCGGGCCGTAGGGCATGCAGAGGATGAGGTGGATTGTCCCGTAGTGCTCGAACAACTCGAAGTCCGCGTCAGACGGGTACGGGTGCGGGTCCGGGTGGCTATGCACGGACCCGTTGATGCTGCGGTCCACGGGGAGCATGCCCAGGGGCAGGATGGCGTGCGAATCGCCTTGGATTGTGCCGGGGATTAGAACGAGTTCCGTGATCGTCGACCCCGACAGACGGAGGGCACCACCGAACTCCTGCGGGTGGCTGGCCTTCGCGGCTTCGCGCGCCATGTCGATGACGCTGCGCTTGACCTTGTTCACAGTCGGATGGTCGTACGTCTCGCGCGACCACTTCTCCCAGTAGGCCCATTGGCCCTCTTCGCCCAGGCCGTCGAACCAATGATCCTTCTCGTCGTCGGTCCACTGCTCTTGCGGGAGCCTCTGGTAGTCGGGCCGAATCTCGCGCCACTTCCCCTTGCGGCCGAACGGCGTGCCATCCTTTCGTCCAAACAAGCGAGCGAAGAAACCCACGCTGCCCTCCTACCGTGTCAGTTTCGTGCGGACGCGTTCGTAGTAGCCGGACCCGAGGCGGACGAAGCGCGCCTTGCGAGTGCTTGGCGCGATGCGGACCGTGGAGCCGGGCGCGATGCTGAACCCGTTCTGACCGTCGACCACGACTTGGGCCTCCTTCTTTCCCTTGGCCTCACGCGGGTCGCGCTCCAGCAACGTCAATTCGACGACGGCATCCGACGGAACCACCCAAGGGCGCGCCGCCAACCTAAACGGGGCAATCGGCGCAAGGACCGTGCCGTGGACGAGCGGATGCACCAGGGGACCGCCGACACTCATGGCGTACCCCGTCGACCCGGTCGCCGTCGAAACGATGACCCCGTCGCCGCGGATCGTGTCGAGCACTTCGCCCGATACCTTGATGCGGAACTGGATGAGCTTAGCGATGCGGCTCGTCTGGAGCGTCACCTCGTTCGTGGCGTCGGGCAGTTTCTCGTCGTCAAGCCACGCCGAGAGTTTGTCGCGCTCCTCAACGCGGTATTCGCCGCGGATAATCTGGTCGATCGCGGACCCGGCATGCGGCGGTTCCACTTCGCACATGAATCCAATCGCGCCCGCGTTGACGCCGAGCACCGGCTTGTCCGTGACGGCTTGCGTCATGAGGATTGTCCCGTCGCCTCCTACGGTGACGAACAAGTCGGCCTTCTTGTCCAAGTCGGACAACGCGTGGCCGCCGCGGGCGCCCGCCAAGCTGTCCTCAAGCAGGACGTCCTGGCCGCGCTTGCGCAGATACTTCGCGACCCACGCGGCTTCCTTCTTGATGGGGGGCGATGAACCGTTGCCCACGATAGCCCAGGTCATTCGGCGCGCGGCGCCAGCACCCGCCCGTGACCTTCCCGACATGGCCTTACCGTCAGGCGATTGCGCCGCGACGACCTTGCCCCGCACTTTGCCGGGCACCACTCCGCCGCCCACGGCGGACAGTGCATCCTCGCCATGCGCCGCAAGCACCCCGGTGCGGACCTCCATGTCGAACGCGGTGTCAAGGTCCCGCCGTGAGTCGGGGTCAAGCACCTGTCCGCCAGCTTCGCGCACGAACAACGTGGCAGCCGCGATGTCGATGACACGCAGCCACGGTCGACGCACGACGAAAGCGTCGAGGGCGCCCGTGCCGACGAGGCACATCTCGAGTGCGGCCGAGCCGAGGTCGCGGATGTGGTGGTCGCGGCGCTGATGCGCCTCATCGATCTCCGTCGAGGCGTAATCGGCGATGAGGCCGACGAGGACTTCTTCCGGGTCGAAGGCGCGCGCTTTGACGCGTTGGCCATTGAGCCAGGCACCTTGTCCTTTGGCCGCCCAGTACGTGTCACCCGTGACTAGGTTGCGCACGACTCCGGCGTGCAGCGCCTTGAGCCCCTTGGCGCCGGCCTTCGCGATGGCGACGCTCGTGCAGTGAAACGGAATCCCGCGACCAGCGTTGCGCGAACCGTCGAGCGGATCGACGATGGCCAACCACTTGCCCTTGTTTGCAACGAAGCCGGCCTCCTCGGACAGGACGTCGACGCGGCGTGCCTTCGCCTCGCGCAGGATTGCTTTCTCGAGTGCGTCGTCCGCCTTGCTGGTTGCGTTGCCTCCGGCCCCGACTCCGACCTTGTCGTGTCGATCAGAGCGCTCCTCAACTTTCAGCCACGCTTCAAAGGCGGCGTCGGCCATGGCGTGGGCGAGGTTGATGGCCTGCACAGGGCGACATGCCCACGGCGAGGGTTTATGCCTTCGGCTCGGCGCTGGGGTGGCATGCCCGCTCGCACCACCCGTTCTCCCCGCAAGCCATCTCGCGCTCGCCAGAAGGGTCCGCCCGGTCCGCGCCTTAAGCCGGAGCCCGGCGCTGCAGCGGCGGGCCGCGCGAAGGCGCAGCATTTCCTCGCGGCGGGTTCGCCCTACATCGACCTCCTGCTGGAGGCCGCGAAACTCCAACCCGGCGAAACGGTCGTTGACATCGGCGCCGGCGGCGGCGCCATCACGAGGCTGCTTGCTCCAGCCGTCGCGCCGGCGGGTCGCGTCGTCGCCGTCGAACATGATCCCCAGCTCGCGGACTCGCTGCGCATCGCGGGTTGGGACGGCGTCGAAGTCGTCGAGGGCGACATCCTCACCATTCCGTTGCCGAGGCCAATGGATGCAGTCGTCGCGAATCCACCGTTTCGCATCATTCCCCCGGTGCTCCGCCGCTTGCTTGACCATGGCTTCGGCCGCGCCTTCCTGCTCACCCCTTTGGAACTCGCACAGCGATTGACGGCGGCGCCGAAAACGGAGCACTACGGCAAACTCACGATCCAAATCGGGTTGCGAGCGAAGGTCGAACTCTTGTTCCCCGTTCCTCGACGGGCATTCGAGCCGCGACCTGAGGTTCCAGCCGCCGCGATCAAAGTGACGCCGAAACCCATCGATGACCTGGACCTGGACCTCCTCGACGCGGTCCTGAAGGATGCATGGGACGGACGCAAGCTGCCGTTGCGGCGCGCGTTGTCAATGCTCGGCCCTGACGTCGGCCTTCCCCCGAAGGCGGTGCAAGAGGCGCTCACGATGTGCTCGATGCTGGACCGGACGTTCTTCGACGTCTCGCCGTGGGAGTACGGCAACTTCACGAAGCGACTGCAGGAAGCGAAGGCAGAGCGGGCGGCGTCAAAGAACAAATAGCAAGGTGGCGCGGCCGCGCGACGCTTCACGCGGAGGCCGCGGAAGTCGCGGAGCCGCCCGACGACCGACGTCGTGCGAACCTCACGCGCCCGCCGGTCTCCGCGAGTTTTCAGGAATTTCCGCGGGTTTCCGCGCGCTCCGTGTGATGCGTTCTGAGGGCTTGCGTACCCGCTCACCGCTTCGGCCCGAACATCGGCTCAGGCGGCGGCAACCCCAACGCTCGGGCTTCTTTGACGAGCCTAGCGCGGTAGAACAAGTACACGGGAATCCCTGCGGCCACCACGCCCAGCCCAGCGAGGCGGTTCAGATTGCCAAGGCTCAATGTCGATAGTTGGTCATAGAGCAGGTAGCCCACGAAGGCGAGGCTCGTCACGATGAAGATAATCGGGACGACGGGGTAACCCGGGACTTTGTACGGGCGCGGCATCTCAGGGTGAGTGCGCCGCAGGACCAAGAGGCAGATGGCTGCCAACGCATAGAACATGAATGAGATGAAGACGACGTTGTCCGTGAGTTCCTCGAAATCGAAGAAGAAGAGGAACCCGACGCCAAGGCCGGCCTGCGCGAAGATGGCGCGGCCGGGGACGTGGTGCCGGTTGACGGCTGAGAATAAGCGCGGGAAGAGTCGGTCGCGGCTCATCGCGTAGTAGATGCGAGGTCCGGCGATGGTGATGCCGTTCAGGCTGCCGAAGACGGAGACGAGGATCATCGCGGCGACGAGGCCTTGCCCGCCTGGTCCGAAGAGGACCTGGGCCGTGTTGGATGCGACCGTGCGCGCGGAATCGAAGCCCGCATAAGTCCCATCGGCGAAGCCTTGGTAGCCCAGGACGTTGAGGTACCCGAAACTGACGAGGATGTAGAGCAGCATCACGGTGCCGAGGCCGAAGAGCATAGCCTTGGGGAGATTGCGACCTGGTTCGCGGATCTCCGACCCGACGCGCACCACGTTGCTCCAGCCATCGTAAGCAAACAGCGCTGCCACCATGCTGAGGCCAAGGAAGCCGGATAGGCTGAACCCGTCGCCGCGCACGACGGTTTCGTCGGGTGTGCCGGCATCCTGCTTGTAGGAGTAGTCGGCCGACTCGAAGAAGCCGACTTCGGGGCTCGACGCATCGCCTAGGTACAGCATGGCGGCACCAGCGAGAATCACGATGAGGAGCCCCTTGAGTACGGTGAAGGCCTTCTGCACGTTGCCGCCGAACTTGATGCCGAAGTAGTTGACGATGGCGAGCAGCAAGATGAGGGACGCGGCGGTGAGTTTGACGGAGAACGACGGTGAGATCCACGCTGCCCAACCTTCCGGTTTCAGAACGTTAAGTTGTTCGGCGAAGATGACGGCGAGGGCGGCGGCAGAGCCGGCAAGGTTGATGGTGAAGGCCGTCCACCCGGACAGGAACGCCAGCAGCGACCCGAGGCCTTCTTTGAGGAACACGTACTCGCCGCCAGCTCGCGGGAAGAGGACGCCAAGTTCCGCGTACGTGAGTGCACCCATCAGCGTGAGGAAACCGCCGATTACCCACACGGCGACGATGAGCGACGGACTCCCCGTCCCTGCAGCCACGCGGTTGATGCCGAGGAATATGCCGGACCCAATGACGATTCCAACGATCATCGAGACGGCACCGAAGAGGTTCAGTTCGCGGCGCAAGCCGTCGGCGGCGATCGGGGCGAATCCCGGAGCGGAGGATTGCCCCTCTTCGACGTCGGGGACAGCGACCTTCACCATGGACCGGGAACCCAGGTCGCCCGGCACTCATCATCCTTCGCCAAGGCTAACCACGGCGGCGCCGTGGCGCGCGCGTGCCCGAAAAGGCGCCCCTGCCCTCCGCTACTGTGACGTCCGCGGCCACCCGGACGGTGCCTGCCACCCCGCCACTCCCGACGCCGTCGCCAGCGCCCCAGCTAGAGCGCCACCCGACGCCCCACCTGGCCCTGCTCTCGACGCTGTTCGGCCTATCCGGCATCGCTGCGACAATCGTCATTTCGTCCGCGTCGATCGTCGGCCTCGCCATCGCGCCGCGAGCCGGGCTGGCAACGCTGCCGGTCGCCCTTGCGTTGCTCGGCGCCATGACCGTCACCTATCCAGCCTCGCGTGTCATGGGCCGATGGGGCCGGCGCGCCGGCTTCTCCGCGGGAACGGCCATCGCGGCCCTCGGCGCGCTCTTGGCTTCCCTCGCCATCGTGCGCGGCGATTTCCTGCTTTTTTGCGTCGGCAGCTACCTCATCGGCGCCCTAGGCGGCGTCGGGTCGTACTACCGCTTCGCCGCCATGGAACTCGTCAAGCCCGAGATGCGGGCGCGCGCCGTTTCAGCGGTACTACTGGGAGGCATCTTCGCCGGCCTCGTGGGCCCACCCCTCGGCGCGGCCTCCGACGACCTCATCACCGGCGGCCGGTTCGCGGGTTCGTACCTCTTGCTGGTCGTGCTCGACCTCCTCATCATCTTGCTCTTGCCGTTCGCGAAGTTGGCGGGACGAGTCCCGCCTCCACCCCACGCTGAACGACGCTCCATCGGCCACATCGTATCCGACCCCGTCTTCCGAGCGGCGGCGCTTGCCTCCATCGTCGCCTTCGCGGTCATGGTTCTCACGATGGTTTCGGCACCTCTCTCGCTCGCCCACGTCGGGCACGACTCCGCGACGGCTTGGGTGATTCAAGCCCACGTCGTCGCCATGTACCTGCCGTCGCTATTTTCGGGTCGGCTCGTGGTGCGGTTGGGGACCGGCCGCATGATGGCCATCGGCCTAGCTGGATTCGCGGCCTGCATCGCCGTGAACCTAGCGGGGGAAGGTGTCGCGAACCATTGGTTGGCGCTCGTGCTCCTCGGACTCGGCTGGAATTTCCTCTTCGTCGCCGGCACGACGCACCTCGCCCGTGCCCACGGCGAAACCGACAAGGCCTCCGTACAAGGACTGAACGACTTGTTGGTTTCCTCCACCGCCGCGCTTGCCGCACTCGGCGCGGGCCTCATCTTCGGCCAGGTCGGTTGGCGCGGGCTCAACCTAGTGGCAGGCGTCGTCGTAGTGCTGGCCGGGCTTGCGTTGGCCCGCTTGATGCGCGCGCCGAAACGGCTTATCAACCCCTTGCCGTCCCCGCCCCCATGAAGGAGCAGGCGGAAGCCCGCGAATTGAAGGAAGGGCGCTACATGCTCATCGACGATGAGCCATGCAAGATCGACTCCATCGAGAAGTCGAAGCCCGGCAAGCACGGCGCCGCCAAACTCCGCATCGAGGCGCGCAGCATCTTCACCGCCTCCAAGAGGACCTTCCTCGGATCCGTCTCCGACAAGGTGTGGATCCCCATCGTCGACCGCCGCGCCGGACAACTCCTCTCCTTCCACGGCGGCGTCGCCCAGATTATGGACCGCGACTCCTTCGAGACGTTCGACATCCAGGTCCCCGCCGAATTCGCCGATGGCCTCGTTGCGGGCACCGACATCTCGTACATCATCGCCATGGAACGGCGAATGATTACCAAAATGTAGCTCGGTGCAACGGGATTCTTCACCGCCGGCCTTCGCTTCGCTCGGCCGGGGCTCGAACCCATTGCGCCGGGGGCGGTCTGCGACCACCCAGGCCCATCGCTCGCGCTGCTCGCTCGGGCGGTCCCCCTCCTCTTGGGCCGCGGAAATGGTTCTGTGTAAATCCGTGCAATCCCAGGCCTCCGGTTCTTGGGCCGCTACGGGCAAACGTCCACGGATCCTCTGTCACATGGCTTACCGCAGTCCGGCGACGGCGTCGTCCACGACTCGCGGTTACATCCTAGTGCGCAAGCTTTACGCTGCACCCGTCCAGCGCAGGCTATTCGTACCCGCCCTCAATCCCACAACCATGGCCAGCCCGCAAGTGCGCTTCAAGCCCCGCCTCCTCGAGACTCCCGCCGCCGAACCGAGTGTCGCGCGCGCGCACTTTGAGTCGAAGCTCGCTTTCGAGACTGACCCGTCCGATGTGCGTTTTGACCAACAGAATTCGCCGGGCTCCTGCGTCGTCGTGGACACGCGTTCCCCCGAGTCGTTTGCCAACGGCCACGTGCCGAGCGCACTCAACATTCCTTATCGCACGATGGACGCCAATACGACGTCAAAACTGGACAAGAACACGCTCGTCATTGCCTACTGCACCTCGGTTGCATGCAACGCCTCAACGAAGGGCGCGGCGCGCTTGTCGGCCCTCGGGTTCCGCGTCAAGGAAATGTTAGGCGGCATCGAGGCGTGGCAGGACGAGGGCTACCCCGTCGAGAAGAGTTCAACGTAGCCTTCGCGATTCGGGGTGTGGGAGGCTTGAGATTCCGCAGAGATTCACAGATTGCCGTCGGTCGCCGGCCCGCGGACCCCGGCCGAAACCGCTGGAACATGCAATGCGGGAGGTTTTCACCCCTACCCACCGTTGCGCCCGCGTGCCCGGATTCAACGACCGCCTCGCCGCCTCCGCCAAGCGAGCCGGTTCGTGGCTCTGCGTGGGCATCGACCCCGACCCCGAGCACTACCCCGGTGGCCTAGGGGAAGAGGACACGCTTGAGTTCTGCATGGGCGTCCTCGCAGCCGTCGCGCCCGTCGCATGCTGCGTGAAGCCGAACGCCGCATTCTTCGAAGCCCTCGGCCCCATCGGCCACGAAGCACTCGGGTCCTTCATGGAGCGCGTCCCACCGGGCTTACCGGTCATCCTGGACGGAAAGCGCACGGACATCGGGAACACGGCGACCAAGTATGCCGCGGCCGCCTTCGATGTCCTCGGCGCGGACGCCGTCACGGTGACGCCGTACCTTGGTCGAGACGGCGTCGAACCCTTTGCCGCCTACGATGATAAGGGCGTCTTCCTCCTCGCCCGCACCTCGAACGCTTCCGCTAGCGACTTCCAAGACCTCCCGGTGGACACGAAGGGCACCAAACTCTACCAAGCCGTCGCGCGCAAGGCCATGGAATGGAACAATGAGTGGCACAACCTCGGACTCGTCGCCGGGGCAACGTATTCCAAGGAACTGGCGGAGTTGAGAGCAATCTGTGGAGCGGGCGTGCCGTTGCTGATTCCTGGCGTCGGGGCGCAAGGAGCCGACGCGGCGGCGACTTTGGCTGCTGGCGCCGACAAGTCGGGGGGATTCGCCGTCGTCAACGTCGGTCGCGCCATCCTGCAGGCCGGCAAGGGCGATGATTGGCAGGCCGAAGTTCGTAGGGCCGCGCACGACTTTGCAGGGAAACTCAAGCCGCGTTGACCGGGACCCGCTCACGTCGTGGCTTGCCGTTCCGGGTCGTTGGCCAAGTACCAGCGGAACAGGGCATCGTTGAACTCGTTGTCCTCGTTGAGGATGTCGAGTTGCTTGAGGCGCTTCATGGCGGCACGCGCTGTGGGGGCTGAAGTGAGGCCGTGGGCACGAACGAATTCGTGGCCGGTCGGGTGCTCTGGACGGTCACGCGCCAATCCCAGAAGGCACCGGCGTTGCGGACCGGGCTTCGCCAAGGCAAGTTCGCGTTCGAAGTCAGGCGCATGCAGCTTGGCCGTCCACGCAATTGCCTCGAGAGCCATGCGCTGGCTGATGTTGCCTCGGCCTTGGAGCCGATGCAGGACCTCCATGAGGCGGAGCGTCGTCGTGCCGCACGAGTCACGCAGCAAGGTTCGGGCAGGCCCCGTCAACTCGATGCCGTGACGTGACAAGTCCGGCAAGACGTCATCGACGCCGATTCCAGCGATCGGTACCTCGACGAGCCCCATGAAGAACGCCTTGTTCTTCTTGTCAAGCATCTTGGCGAGGATCGTCGGTTCGCTGCCGCTGAACAGGTAGTGGAGACCCGGGTGGGCTTGACTTACGCTGCGCATCTGCCACATGAAACCGTCGCCGCCTCGTCGCATCGCGACCTGCCATTCATCGAAGATTACGAGCACGGGCGTCTTGGCGCTCTTGGCCACGCGGGCAATCAGTTCGACTGCGTCAGGGATGCTGCGCCCGGACCGGGCCGATGGGTCGAGTTCAATGCGTGGGTCCTTGCCGTCCAAGATGATGCGTGTCCTGGTGCCCTCGATGTGTTCCTTGACCCAGTCCCAGAAGCGCTTCCACTTGGCGCCAAAGCCATTCAACTGGGAGAGAAGGACTTGAGCGATCTCCTCGTCGGTTTCCTTGCGTGTGCAATCCACGAGGAAGACCAGGCGGTCCTTGGCCGCCGCGTCCACGACGTGCCGGATCAGGCTGCTTTTCCCCAACCGGCGGGGTCCGTACACAAGGACATCACGGCCTCCTGCAATGAGTTCCGCGAGTCTCTTCACCTCACTGGCACGGTCCAGGATGTCCGTGACGGGGCCGCTCGGGTCAATGACCACGACGGGCGACTAGTAAGAACCGTGTTAAACACTTCTGTTTAAAGCAGGTTCAGGCAGCTTCGCGGTCGTCAACGTGGGCCGCGCCATCCTGCGGGCTGGCAAGGGCGACGATTGGCAAGCCGACGTGCGCAAGGCGGCGCAAGGTTTCGCGGAGCAATTGGCCGCGAGCACCAACAAGACCTAGCACCCCATTGCCAGAACTGGAGGCTTGGGATTGCACAGATTCCGAGAGAACTTGATTGTCGACCGTGGTTGTCAGCGACACGGTAAGGGCATGGAATAGCGAGGGGCAAGAATCTGTGTGGTTCTGTGAAATCCCAAGCCTCCCACCCTGGAGGACGAATCCAACGACTCGAGCCACGCATGGTGAACTTACGCCCGAGATGCAGAATCTGTGGGTCTCTGTGAAATCCCAGGCCTCCCACCCCCGAATTTTCGGCAACATCAGTGCGCGAGGCTCCGCCGCCGCCACGGAACGGTGCGCTCTGTGTCATCTGCGAAATCTGCGGAAACGTGGGCGGAGCGGCCGCAAGTTAGGTGGCGGCACTCGTGATATTGAAGTCGCGCCTCTTTACTTGCCGCACGCCGAGCGCAAGCCACGCGATGGTCCACGCCAGCATCCAGAACGGCACGATGGGCCAGATGACCGCATCCGAGACGAGGTGGGACACGGTCGGGTCCATGCCGTCGATGAACGACAGGATCCAGTACGTCGAAGTGAAGGCGCCGAGCCCGCCGCCGCCCAAATGGCCGAACATCAGATCGAGTAGGTACACGACGAGGTTCCAGAAGAAGTGGAACTTCGTCGCAATCATGCTGATGAACCCGAACAGCGCCGTGAGGACGAGGGCCTCCATCCCCGCGGCCAACATGTGGGTCGGCAAGAGGCGCAGTATGAGCAGACCTGCATCGATCGTCTCGGTGCTCGTGCCAGTGTACTCGACCCTTGCACCGTTGCCCGCGATGGCATAGGCCAGCAGCCGCATCATGCCGAGTAGGACGACCTGCAACATGGCGAGGGCCACCGCGATGAGGGCCACCGGCAGGTAACGCGAGATGTAGAGGGTCGCGCGCGGGACGGGACGCACGAGCAGGTACGTCAGGGTGCGGTCTTCGACTTCGTCGGCGAGGTGGCCTCCCGCCAACATCAAGGCGACGAAAGGCACGGTGCCGCCTAGGATAAGAAACGCCGTGCTCTCGGTGAACCCGTCGTCGAACTCGTTGTACCGTTTACCTTCGTCCTGCATGTCATCCGCGAGGATGATGATGCCGGCAACAAGCGGGATTAAGCTCACGAGCAGTGCGAAGAGGAACTTCTTCGTGCGCAGCAGTTGGCGCAGGCCAAGACGGTACATGCCCAAGTGGAACAAGCTCATGCGCCATCCCCCGAGAGGTAGGCGAACAAGCTGTCCAAGTCGGCATCCAGCGTCTCAAGGCCGACGAGGCCCCACGACTTGTCCGGATGTTTGTGGATGCGTTGCAGGAAGCTGAGCATCCGGTTGGTCTCGACATCGACGGCTTTCGGTTGGATGCGCACGCTGTGCACGTCGTCCCATTGGCTGACGATTGCAGCGCAGGCGCGCGGGTGCGTGGCATGGATTCTGATGCGGCTGGGCACTTGCGTCATGGCATCGCGGACCTTGCGCGCATCGCCGCGCGCGATGAGGCGTCCGCCTGCGAGCACGGCGACGTCGCGCGTGAGTTTCTCGACCTCGGGGAGGATATGGCTCGACACGATCACCGTGCAGCCTTCCCGTTCTAGGCCGACGATGCGGTCATGGATGCGGCGACGCGCCACGGGATCGCAACCGAGCAGCGGCTCGTCGAGGAACAACAGCTTGGGCCGGTGCAGGAGGGCTTGTGCAAGCTTGACGCGCTGCCGCATGCCCTTCGAATAGCCGCGGATTGGCCGGTGCAAGCTTTCGTCCTCCAACCCGAGGGAGCGCAACTCAAGTTCGGCCGCGTCGCGGGCTTGCCACCGCTTCATGCCTTGCAGTTCCGCAAGCGCCGTCACGAATTCTACGCCAGTCATGAATTCGTAGAACGCATCCTGCTCCGGGACGAATCCGACCTTCGCCATGACATCGGGATTGTCCCAGACGGTCTGCCCGAACGCGGTCACGGTCCCCGACGATGGGCGCACGTGGCCTGTGGCGACCTTCATGAACGTCGATTTTCCGGCGCCGTTCGGCCCGACCAACGCCGTGATGCCTCCGTCGATGTGCAGGTCGACGCGGTTGAGGGCCACGACGTCGCCGAAGCGGCGCGTGACGCCCTGGAACTCGAGTACGCTCACAGCAACGCCTCCAGGCGACTGAGGCGACGATCGCTCAACCATAGCGCGAAGGCGCCAACGCCTAGCAGGAGAAGGTGCGCTAGGACTATGGCGAAGCCGGCGCCGTCGTAGGTGGACGAGGGGGAGCCCGAGTACGGGCGAGCGTAGGGGCTGAACTGAAGCGCGAGCGGCATCTCGAGCACGAGGTACACCCAGCCGCCTGGGCCGAAGAGGTTCTGCGCAGCCCCCTTCACCAGTTCCGTAGCGAAGACGCCGAGCATCGTCCACGAACCCAGGATGGCCACGAACGCCATGCCGGCATGCCAGGCTCGCCGCGTGTGGGCCGAACACGCAATCATGGTGCTGACCACGAAGAAGAGGACGGAAATCGCCCCCACGATCATGACGAAGCTTCCGTACAGCCAGTCGCCGATAGTGTCGAGGTGGCTGACCTTCCAATCGTGCAGGTTCCTTGGTTCCCACGCCTGGCCGTACCAGTCTGTCGGAGGTGCGTCCTTCAAGCCAACGATGGGGATCATGAGGGCGAACAAGATTATCGGCAGCAGGCTCGTCAACGCAATGACGCCTGCCAACTGCACGCCTTTGCCGAGGAAGTAGTGGCGCACACGTAGGGGCCTGCTGAAGTAGAACAAGGGCGCATTGTAACGGACGTCTTCGGCGATGAGGGGCGTGCCGACGAGGAACAAGTAGATGGCCCCGGGCAGCAGGAACATCGCGATGGCCGCGTCGAGGTCGCCCTTCGTGTAGCCGGATTGGCCAGCGTACGTGAAGACGCCCAGCACGACGACGATGTAGATGGCCGTCACGGCGAGGGCGACGGACAGGTACCAGGTGCGCACCATGCGCTGCAGGCCGTAGCGCAGCAGGATAACCCAGGCACGGGCGGCGACGATTCCAGTCTCGCCTTCCCAGGTGCGGAAGCGCCGAGACTCGAGCAGAGTGTTGCGTTCGGACGACGCGTTCGGTTCCCCTGCCGACCACGAAGGTGAGGCAGGCGCCCGGGCGGGCGAGGGGGTCAGTGGCGGCGGGCTCATGCCTTGGCCTCCATATGTTCCAGGACCGCGTCTTCGACCCCTTCCGTTCCAGGAAGCAGGCGGGTCAGGATGGCGCCCGCCCGGTTGGCCAAGCGCAGCAGGTCCTCGGGGGTTCGCGCCGCCACTTGCAGGCCGGAGCGACTCACGCGAGTCGTGTGGCTGGCTTGCTTGCACGCCGCCGTGAAGGGGCGAAAGTCACCGAGGACGTCGACGTTGAACCACGTCGTCGTCTTGGTTGCTTGCTGGACGGTGCGCGATTTGACTTGTTCGAGGGCGACCATGCGACCATCGCGTAGGACGACGGCATCTTGGCACACGGCTTCGACGTCGGGGAGGATGTGTGTGGAGAGGACGACGGCGATGCCCTTCTCGCGGCTGATCTCTTCGATGAGGCGCAGCATCGTGCGGCGGCCCTTCGGGTCGAGTCCATTCGTGGGTTCGTCGAGGAACAACAGCTTCGGCGCGTGCACCAAGGCGGAGGCGAGTTTGACCTTCTGTCGTTGCCCGGTCGAGAGGCGTTGCGGAGCGTGGAAGCGCTCGTCCCCGAGTCCAACTGCGAAGAGGGCTTCAGCGGCTGCTTCGTGGGCTCGGGCTTGCTGGATGCCACACAGCTCAGCCGCGAGGCGGACGGTCTGCACGGCGTTGAGGCCGGGGACGAGGACGTCGTTCTCCGCCATGTAGCCGACATGGCGCCGCACTTCGAGGGGTTGTTGCACGATGTCGAGGCCGAGAACTCGACCTCGACCGGCAGTGGGTTGGAGGAACCCCAGGAGCGTCTTGAGCAGGGTCGTCTTGCCGGAGCCGTTGGGGCCAAGCAGGCCGTGGATGCCTGGTTGCAAAACGAGGTCAATCGGACCGACGCCGCGCGTCCCGCGGTAGTCCTTGGTCAAGCCTTGCAGTTCCAACAACGGGACCGGCACGCAGCGGCCACGGCCTCGCGGGGTATAGAAAGCGACTGGTCAACAAACAGAACCGTCTCTCCGGCGAGGATCAGCGCTCCCACGTCGCCTATGCTCCGTGCCGCGGAATCTAGGGAAACCAGTGCCATCATGGTGCACGGATCCGATTTCCCCTGATTCCTTGATTCCGCGGCTGGCCAGCGCAGGGGAAGGGCCTGGCCAGCCCAGGGTAGGAACGCGGTGGAACGAAAGACGCAACGGAACCCGCACGGCCAAGAACTCCTATCTGGATGCGCGAGCGTGCCCCATCCCCGCGTCGAGGTCCGCCCGAGCCGTGGACCGCACAATTCGCTCTGGTACGTGTACCGCGACGTCAACTTCTTCCGCGCCGTGTGGAACGTGTTGTGGATTAGCCTCGCGCGTCGGGCGCCGTTCTACCGGTTGAAGAACTCCATGCTGCGTTTGACTGGGATGAAGATTGGCAGGCATGTGAGTCTCGGGTTCGAGACCACGTTCGACATCCTGTTCCCCGGCCGCATTACCATCGAGGACGAAGCCATCATCGGCTACGACACCGTCATCCTCTGCCACGGGTATCTGCGTGATTCGTACCAGATTGGACCAGTCCGCGTCGAAAAGAACGCCTCCGTCGGTGCGCGCTGCACCATCCTGCCCGGCGTCACGATCGGTGAGGGTGCGGTCGTGGGAGCCATGAGTCTCGTCAACCGCGACGTGCCTGCCGGAGAATTCTGGGCTGGGATTCCAGCGCGCAAGGTCCGCGACGTGGACGCGTAGAGTCGAACGCATTTGTCCGCTGACGAACCCCGACGCCCGCCTCATCCACTGAATGCACAGAAGGCACTGAAACCGCCGTTCAGTGCGTTCGGTGGGTTCAGTGGACCGGTCAGACGACTTCGGCGTCCGACCATAGACCTCGCCGACGGGAGACTGGCCCGACGGGACCACAGGCTGCACGCAGATGACCCTACTCGGCCGACCGTCGGATCCGGACGGCGCCGGCGTCGAGGCTCCAATCTCCGTCCGCGGCTGCTTGCTTGTACCGGCGCAGGTCGTCAAGCAGTGCGGTGACGTCGATGCCCCATTTGCGCGGTCCATGCGGCGACAAGCGGTGCTCGACGTTGCCCCAATGGTTTGACACGCCACGCGGCACTTTGCGTCCGTATTGGTGCAGCATGGCGGCCGCCATGATGAGGCCCTGGAGGAACAATTTGTCATCCCCCTCCAGCCCCATCCATAGCGGTTCCCAGGATTCGTGGGCGTGCCAATGGTGGGATTCATTGAACAGTTGGAGTCCCTCGTCGAGGCGCGCATCGCGCCAAGGCTCCGCGACCGGGACGGCCTTGGGGTGGCGCTTGAGGTTCAGTGGGCCCGTCAACGTGTCATCCTCACGCCGACCCACCCGCGCCCGGTCCTGAAAACCTTATCTGGCATCCCGCCCGTTTTCTCGTCGGTCTCCATGGACTCCTGCACACGGGGCACTGCGACGACCACGGCAAACTGCCGCACAAGGAACGCTAACTGGCAAGGCCGACGCGCCGCCAGACCGCCCGGTCGCAGAATCCGCGTGACGCCCGCCCAGTCGCAGAATCCACAGAACGCACAGAACCGTAGCTTCTGCGTTTTCTGTGCGTTCTGCGACCCGGCGGGGTTCACGGGGCGATACGGACCGCGACCCTGAATCCTTGCACGGCTTCCGTGACCATCCAGGCCGCCAGGAGCAGGATGACGAGTCGCTCCATGGCGCCAAGGATTTGGTGGGCATCGTCGTAGAATTGTGCCGTCAGAACGACGAGTCCGAGAACGGCTAGACTCCCTGCCAACGCGAAGGCCAAGAAGCGTGGCGCTTTTTCGAACCCTTGCCAGCGCGGATGCCTGAGTTGGGCGTGCGTCGTGAAGAACGCCGCGAACGTCACGCCCAAGAACGCGACGGGAGCGAAGGCTTCGTGCAGATGACCGAGCGTCGATTCGAGATCGCGAGCATCCGCCGGAAACACGAAAAGGAGGGCGCTCGCGATGCCAGCGATGTCGAGGGCGGTCGGGCCCGCCCACGGGTACGGTGGGAGTCGATGGACGGCCCATGCCAACGTGAACATCGCCGCTGCATGGCATGCGAATGCGAACGACATCCATTCGCCGTCCGGCCCGTTCGCGTGGCGGCTGACGGCATGTTGCATCCAGTCGAGGTCAGTCGAAGTCACGTCAAGCCAGATTACCACGACGGGGAAGGCGGTGTCGAGGGTCGCCGCGAGGAGGAGCAAGATTTGCGTGGTGCGGCCCATGGCTCGGCTTGGCTCCTAGTAAGGTCGCTTCGGCTTCCCTTTCGCCGCGTCGAAGCCAATCCACACCTTCACGCCACACCAACGGGGACCTTCCGGGCAGCACGCTTCCACGGAACCCTGCAACTCAGGAGGCTGGGCTGCGGCGACGAAAGTGCAGGGCGGGCCGAGGTACTTCGTCAGGCTTGGATGGACGGCTTGCACTTGGCGCAACTCGTCGAGGCTTGCGTCGAAGATCTCCTTCTGCGCGTTGAAGCACAGCCGAAGCCGCCATTTATGGATGAAGGAGAGCAAGTCGCCAGATTGGTGGAACGTGATGTGCGTAGCGTTCGGAAGCAAGTAGCACAAGTCTTCGTCGGGGACGCCGAGGGCGCGCAGTTGCGCGATGCCGTTCCATAGGGCTGCGACGCCGTCGTCGTACACCTTGCGCGCCCCGGACTCGGTCGCGATGACTTCGGGCGTATGGATGTCCGGCTTCTCCGTAAGGCAGCGTTGCAGCATGGGGCGCGTGCCGGGCGTCATGCGGTGGCGCTGATCCTGCGCGTAGGCCGTGAGGCTGAGCCGCTTGTGGAACGTGTAGTGGACATGGCGCACCGCTCGCAAAACCGGGCTATGATCCCATGTGTTGAGTGTATCGTTCCACGAATGGTTACGGCCCGGGTCGAGGACGGCGCGCAGAAGTTCCTCATCGGGGATTGGAGAGCCCGTCACTTCGCGCACGGCAGCCAAGACCGTCGGAACCGGGTCCACGGAATGGGCGACGAGCTCGGACTTGACGCCGCGGGGAAGTGGCGAAGCCGTCGCAATGCCCGCTTCCAGTTGCCACTCAATGTGGTCGTCCCGTGCGCGCGCGGACTCGGGGACTCCCGTGATGAAGGACGGGTCGGCCTTGCGGACCTCCTCGACCATCGCGGCGACGACGGCGCGGGCCTCGGCGGAGGCATTCTGCGCCTCGCACATGCGGACGTAGCGCAGGAGCACGATGCCGGAGACCGTGTGATACAACTGCGTCGCGGCCGCAATCGGGATGACGTAGCGCGCCATCTCCTGCGATTTCTTCTCGGCCTCCTTGTGGATCTCCTTCTCTGACTGGCCCTTTACTTTCCCTATGGCCGACATGACCTTCAGGTTCGACGCGACGAGGCGCTCGCGCAGGTCATGGTAGGCGTCCCACGCGGATCGGACGGCGTCCTGGTAGATTTGCAGTGCCTTCGGAATCGCGGTGACGGAGTCAGGCACGATTACCTCGGCCTTCTTCATCTCGACGTAGCGTTGGCTTTGCTGCTCGGAATTGTAGAACGTGTGATTGTGGAAGAACGACTCCACGACGTTGCGCGAGACTCCCTCGAGCCCGAAGACGAACGTGGGGTGTTGGAACGGCGTGTGGTGGCCGGCCTCGTAGATGGATTTTGCAAGGCCGGCGTCGCCCTCGGCACGGGAGCGGGCCTGGTCCGCGAAGGAGTCGAGGGCTGCTCGCAGGTCCGACGTCGCCATGCTAGGTCGCATGAACTCGACGAGCTCGATGCGGCGGGAATGTGGAGTGCCAAAGCGGCCGATCTCGGCAAGGATTCCCGAATGCTGGGGAAGTGCAGCCTCCAGCGTCGTGCGTTCGCGCTCGCCCTTGGGACTGAGCCGGCCCACGAACGCGAAGTCGGAAGCGTAGCAAGTGCGCGCCGACGCGACGGCGATCCCAAAGGGGTCCTTAGTGTAGGCGACGAGGCGGACTCGGGGCTGGACCGCCGTCACTTCGCGCGGAGCCATGCTCGTCGTCGCCGCCACGCGACTCGATGCCGAAGCGCCGGTTTGAAGGTGACTGTCGACGGGAGGCAGACGGCGGGGCGCGCCGCCGCCACCTAACACGCGGAACCTGCGGAAGGCGCGGAAGACTGACCGGGTCCATTCCGCGTGTTCCGCGCGCTCCGCGTGTCGCGGACCCCCAATGCGGACGCAATTGCCGCCAACACATCCGAACCAGTCTCGCCTGCCTCCACACTTAAATAAGAGATGTTTGTCAAGAAGAAATGTGAATATCGGCGATGACGAGACAGCAGCCCCAGACCTCCCGCCGGCGGACCCCGTCGAGGACCTGGAACTCGTGGCGGCTGAGCTTGAAGCGGGCGAAGACGAGCCGAAGGGCGCGCCAATCAACGATGGCATGGAATCCGACGAGGCCGTCAACCGGTACCGCATGCCGGACAACCGCAACCGCGAGATGTTCGCCATAGCGGACCAACTCATGGGGGCCTCGAAACTGAAGGTCATGTGCGAGGACGGCAAGAGCCGCATGGCGCGCATCCCCGGCAAGATGAAGCGAAGGATGTGGATCAAGCCCGGCGACCTCGTCATCGTGAAGCCGTGGGACTTCCAGGATGAGAAGGCCGACGTCAAGTACCGCTACGTGAGGACCCAAGCCGTGAACCTGAGCCGGCGGGGCAAGCTCCCCGAGCTCCTCGACTCGGGCTTCTAGCATGTCGAAGGCCAAGCGGGGCAGCCGCGGCAAATGGAAGACCGTCGCGCAAGAGAGGCCGGATGCAGCCCCGGATGCAGCGGCGACGGGCTTGCAAGATTCTTCCGACCGAGGACCGCAAGGGCCCATGGATTTTGATCAACCACTCGCCGTGGCGAAACCGCTTCTCACTCTGGCGGACTTGCCGGGCGCCGCAAGGGACGACGCAGGCCCGCAGGCCGGCGACGACGAATCCGAGGCGCTGCACGGTCGCAGCGACGGCATGGAAGCGCTCGCCTCGAACGATGAGTGGGCCTTCCGCAAGGCCGACCGCATGGTCGACAAATTGCCCGATTTGCGCGGCGACCTCGACCGCAAGACGGAGGGTGAAGTCTTCGACCGGCAGACCCTCCTTATCCTCCATAAACTCCTCACGCACGGCGTGCTGCGGAGTCTCGACTTTCCGGTGTCGACCGGCAAGGAAGCCAACGTGTTCCGCGGGACGACCCCGGGCGGGGGCTACGTGGCGGTCAAGATCTTTCGCGTCAACACATCGACGTTCAAGCACGTGTTGAAGTACATTCAAGGCGACGAGCGCTTCGACGGCATCTCGGGCGACAAACGCGGGCTCGTTCTCGCGTGGACGCAGAAGGAGTTTCGCAACCTCATCCGCCTCGCCGAAGTCGGCATCCCTGTCCCCGAGCCGCTCAAGGCCATCGGCAACGTCCTCGTCACGGAATACGTCGGCATTGCGGAGGGCGCGTGGCCAACTCTGAAGGCTGTCGGGGACCTCGATGATGCGCAAGCCATCTGGGAGCAAGTCTCGCGTGATTACGTGAAGGCGTACAACGAGGCGGATCTCATCCACGCGGATTTTTCGGAATACAACATCATGCTCGAGGGCGCCGGAGGGCCGGTGGACAAGCAGCGGGCGCGCTTCATCGACGTCGGCCAAGCCGTCTTGAAGAACCACCCCATGGCGCAGGAGTTCCTCGACCGCGACCTCAAGAACATCACGGCTTATTTCCGCCGGCAGGGTGTCCGCGTGCAGCCGCAGGACATCAAGATGCTCCTCAAGCATGAACGCACGACGAAGAACCGGACGGCGAAGGAGAAGGCCCACGGCCTCGGCGTCGACGGTCACGGCGACGCCGAGCAGGATGAGGACGGAGGCGACGAAGAATGAACGCCAACGCCACAACCAAGGCCGCCGTCGTCCGGGCCAGCCAAAGCCCGAGGTGTAATCCATGATCGTCATTCGCATCCCTGGCGAACGCCTCGGCGTCGTCATCGGCCCCAATGGCCAAACGCGCCGCCTCCTCGAGGAACGCTCCGGCCTCAAACTCGAAATCGACACGAGCCTCAACGAAGTCTCCGTCAACGACAAAGTCGACGGCGCCGACCCCATCATGACCCTGAAGATGCAGGACATCATCCGCGCCCTCGGCAGGGGATTCAGCCCCGAACACGCGATGCGCTTGTTCAGCGACGACTGCTACTTGGAACTCCTCGACTTCCATGACTACGTCGGCAAGCACAAGGAACACGTGCGCCGAGTTACGGCTCGCCTCATCGGCTCCGAAGGCAAGACGCGCCGCATCATCGAGGACTCCACGGGCTGCGACCTCGCCATCTACGGCCATACCGTCGGAATCATCGGCGAATTGGAGGAGTTGGCGGTTGCAAAACGCGCGGTGGACATGATCCTGTCCGGCGCCGAACATTCGTCGATGTACAGTTTCCTCGAGGCGCAGCGCCGCAAAGTCAAGAAAGCGGACGCGCAACTGTGGAAGCCGGCGCCGACGAATGACGACGCCTAGGGTGTGACCCTCGGCCGTAGTGTGGGAGGCCTGGGATTGCACAGATAACCACAGAGTATAGGCCATGAAGCCCGGGGCACCTGACGGTCACGCGGAGGTCGCGGAAAGCGCGGAGACGGGTTCCGCGGGTTCCGCGTGAAACGGAAGCTCGTCGAGGCTCCACTTCAATGTGGGTCTGTGAAATCCCAGGCCTCCAGTTCAACGCAAGCGCCTAAACACCACATCCTGGTCACGCCGCGTGGACAACCCTTCGGCGCCGCCGCCGCCCGCCATCGCGCCGCTTATGCCGCCGACGGACCTGAAGCCCAGGGAACCCGACCTGCCGGTGACATGGACCGAGTACCGCGCCGCGGCTGCGCTCCTTCTCATCTTCGTCGCGAACATCCTCCTCGCCGTCGTTTTCGCGGGACCATTCACGACCGCCGGTCTGCAGGCGTTCGAGGACCCCGACGACGTCGGCAATTCGTTGTGGTACATCGCCCTCATCCTGGCGTTCACGTTCCTCATCCTCTACATCGCGAAGAAAGGCGCAAAGTGGCTGATACGCCTCATCATCCTCGCCGCCGTCGCGACGACCGTCGCCTACGTCACGTACCCCGTGCTAGCCGTCACCCTGGGTTGGGATTGGACTGTCGCCATCTGGAGTGGCATCGCCCTCGGCGGCGTCTGCGTCTTTGCGTTGTACAAGCATCCGGAATGGTACGTCATCGACGCCGTCGGCTTGCTCGTCGCATCCGGGTCGGCGGCCATCTTCGGCATCAGCCTCGGCCTCGTCCCGACCGTCCTGCTGCTCGTCGCGCTCGCCGTGTACGACGCCATCGCCGTCTACCGCACGAAGCATATGCTCAGCCTCGCGGACACCGTCATCGAGTTGCGGCTGCCCGTTCTGCTTGTCATCCCAAAGGTGGCGCATTACCGCTTCCGGGCGGAGGCGACCAAGTTCAAGGAGGCAAGCGCCGAGAACAAGGGCGAACGGGAGGCCATGTTCATGGGTCTGGGCGACCTCGTCATGCCGACGATTCTCGTCGTTTCTGCCTTGGCGTTCGGGAAGGCCGAGTGGGGAAACCTCCCCGCCTTGGGAGCCGCCGTCGGGACGTTGGTCGGGTATGCAGTTCTGATGGGCTATGTCCTCAAGGGCCGCCCCCAGGCCGGCTTGCCCCTGTTGAACGGCGGTTCAATCGTGGGATTCCTGACGGGCGTTTACGCGGCGAGCGGATCCATCGTCTTCTGGTAGCGGCCGAACGGGTCCTTCGCTGCGCTTCGGACCCGTTCCGCCGGGGGCGGTGCTTTGCACCGCCCGCCCCGCTCGTCGCTCCGCTCCTCGCGGGGGGCCCTCCGTAGGAACCTTCAAATACATATCATTACAAACCATTACACATGGGAAACGTCCAGGTCCGGCTGCCTGACGAGCTAGAAGCCAGCGTCGATGGCCTCGCGAAGAAACTGCATGGCAGCCGAAGCGACGCGGTGCGCTACGCCTTGGCGGAAGGCGTGCAAGCAATCCAGCAGAAGGCCGCGTTGGAGGCGTATGTGGCCGGCCGATGTAGCCTAGAGCGAGCTGCGCACGACGCGGGCACGACTTTGCATGACATGGCCGCGAGGGCCAGCGCGTTGGGAATCCCCTACGCGCGGTATTCGCCTGAGGAAGCGGACCGCGACCTCGGGGCCTTCCGGTGACGAAGCGGTTCCTAGCTGACGCATCGACATTGATTGCTTTGGCCGCGTCGGGCCACCTGGGGGCGCTGCGGCAGATTGTCGGCAGGGTCCACATCACCGTCCAAGTACGGGATGAAATCGTCGGGGAACGACCCGGGGGCGGGGCGATTCAGCAGGCCATCGACGAAGGTTGGATTCGCATCGTGAAGGCCGTCGGAAAGATTCCCGGGCTCGGACCCGGCGAAGCAAGCCTGATTGTCGCCGGCACAGCGGAGGATGTCCTCATTTTGGATGACCGGGCAGCGCGTCTGGAGGCCCAATCGCGCAACCTCAACGTCACTGGGCTACTGGGGATCCTCGTTCACGGAGCTCAATCCAAGAAACTTGCCCGTGCCATGGCAATGCGGGCCCTAGATGACTTGGCTCGCGGCAATTTTCGTATGAGCGCCGACCTTTACCGGTGGGCCGCCGCAAAGATTGACGACGTTGCCTAGACGCGGGGCCGGCCTGGCTCTACGGGAGGCGCCGGGATTCGGCTTGGAGAAGGAGTCCCCGCGAGGAGCGGAGCGACGAGCGGGGCGGGCGGTGCAAGGCACCGCCCACGCCGCGACGGGTCCGACCGAAGGTACGGACCCGTCGCGGCGCAGAAGAAGAAAGGCCATAAGGAGGGACTCCCTGGAACCTTCGGGGATAGTCTTTGGACTCTGAGGTCACCGCTTTCATCAATCTCCCGGTCTACACGAATGGCGGCCGCTACGTCGGCGTCGTGTCAAACGTCGTCCTCGACCTGCCCAACCGCCGCGTTGGTTCGCTGCTTCTCACGCGCACCAGCCCGAAGATCGTCGAGGGTGGCCACAACGTCGCCGTCCCCTTCCGCTGGGTCGCAAGCGTTGGCGACATCATCATCCTCAGCCACTTCCCCGACAAGGTCGCCGGCACCGTCAAGTCGCAGGCCCAAGTCGAAGAAGAGCCGTTGGCAGCCTAGACTACGGCTTGCCAGCCGCCGGGACCAACGGCGGAATCAGCGGTGACGCCAGCGCGCGCCCGTTCACGGCCCGCTGTTCGTGAGGGCTGAACGCCGG
>CAZXUC010000003.1:0-153747 GCA_964643795.1 uncultured Halobacteriales archaeon
TCAAGACCGACTTCGGCGTCCAGGTGTACTACGTCCCCGCCCACTCCATCCACCCGATTGAGGAAGTGGTGGCTGCTGCGTGCAAGCAGATGAAAGGGCCCCGCATCGGTGTCACGACGACGGCGCAACATGTGCACAAACTCGACCGGGCCGAGGCCATCATCCGCGAACACGGCTTCGAGCCAGTCACTATGTTGGGCGACAAACGCACGGCGCTGCGTGGGCAACTCCTCGGCTGCAACGTCCTGGCCGCCGTGAAATGCGACGTTGACGAATTCATCTTCATCGGCTCCGGGGACTTCCACCCACTCGCTTTGGCTCTCGAAACGGAGAAACGCATCACCGCGGCGGACCCCTACACGAATACGGTGCGAACACTCACGGAGGCGAAGGGTCGCATCCTGAAGCAGCGCTGGGCAGCGATCGGGAGGGCCAAGGACGCGAAGACGTTCGGCATCGTGGTGTCTACGAAGGCTGGCCAGATGCGCTTCAACCTCGCGAAGAAAGTCCTCGCTCAACTGGAGGCCCACGGGAAGAAGGGGCACATCATCCAAAACAAGCAGATTAGCCCCGAGACGCTGCTGTACTTCCGCCACCTCGACGCGTTCGTTGGAGTCGCTTGCCCCCGCGTCCCCATTGACGACCAGCCGCGCTACAAGCAGCCGTTCCTGACACCGCAAGAGTTGGAAATCGTGTTGGGGATAAGGCCGATGGAGCACTACGTGTTCGACGAATTCAGCGCGGATGCGAATTAGCAAATCAGCAGGTTCAGGGCGATGCACAAGCGCTTGAGGTCTTCGTCCGAGACCTCGCCGATACGCTGGCCGAGCCGGCCGACGCCGATTGTCCGGACCTGTGACACCTTCACCCAGGATGGTTTGGGCGTTGCGCCGCGGGGCAGGGGATGGGTGAGCGGAAATCCGGCGCGTGGTTCTTGGCTCGTAAGAGGCATGGCGATGACAGTTTCCGATTTATCGTTGAAGGCGGGCCTAGTCAGGACGACCACTGGTCGTGAGCCGCCTTGCTCGTGGCCAACGACCGGGTCGAGTTCTGCCCAGACAATCGCGCCCCTCAATATGGGTCGGGCCATGGTCCGCTCCCTCCCAGCCCTTCCTCCGCAAATGCTCGTTCTTCAGCGGCGTCGAGTTTGGAAAGTTCGCGAGCATAACGCGAGCTTCTCCGCCTGCGGAGGTAGTCGCGCACGGCTGCCTCGATAGCATTGCTGCGGTTCTTGGCGTCACCTTCGGCGACCCACTTGTCGAGGGAAGAAAGCAGGGTGGAATCCATGGTAATCGCTAGTTTTGCCTTCGCCATCGTTGGTAGGATGATTTGTCATACCTCATTCATTATGCTTGTGGACTGGCCAGTCCGGGAAAGATTGCCTGGTTCAGGCCTTGGTGTCGACTAAGCACGACCATGCCAGCGCGCCCACCCACAGGGTCAGGAGAACGCATCCGTCGCCAAACTGAGATGCCGCGTATCGTTGACACGGCGCAGATGCACTCCGCCGTCCCCGACCTCGACTTCGCTGATCGCACCGTTCGACTGGGGAAAGTCTTCAAGCCGTTGCAGGCCCGCGCCGGTTAGCGTGGCCAGCAGGACGCGGTTGATGCGTCCATGCGCCACGACCGCGACATCGACGTCCCGCGCATCCTCCAGCAACCGCTTCGCAAACGGCCTGACGCGGTGTTGTGCTAGCGTCGCTGATTCGCCCCCGGGGAAACTCTGATCCACGAAGCCCATGCGCCACGCATCGAGGACTTGGTCCATCTCGTCGCGCACATCGTCGTACGTGCGCCCGATGAATTGGCCATAATCCATTTCGTACAACTCCGGTACAACTTGGACGGCAAGGTGGCCGACGCCTGCAGGACTGGATTGGTGCCGGCCAACCACGCGCTCGGCCGTCTGGCGGGCTCGGGTTAAGGGGCTGGTGTAGACGGCCCGAAGCTGGGCGCTGGCCAACGCATCCCCTAGAGAATCCGCTTGCCGAGCTCCTAGCTCTGACAGTTCGGAGTCGATGCGCGGGCCCTGGATGACCTGCTGTTGGTTGGCCACGGTCTGCCCGTGGCGGAGCAGGTAGATGCGTCCCATCGTCGAGCACTCATCGTGCGCAATCCATGATAAGGTCTGTGGGCTTGCACGCGAACGTGCGTAAGGCAGATTTGGAGCGGGCGCTCGAGGCCGTGCCGAAACATCCCGCACCAAAGCCCGAACTCGAGCAGTACCGGACGCCGGCTGGGATTGCCGCGGACCTGCTGTTGCTGGCGCATGGCGATGGTGCCATCGCTGGCAAGAGCGTCCTGGACCTTGGTTGTGGGACGGGGACCTTCGCCATCGGCGCCGCTCTACTTGGTGCACGCATGGCGACGGGCGTCGATGTCGATGCGCAGGCCGTCGCTTTGGCGCAACGGGCGGCGCAAGCGGCCGGTGTGGCGACCAGGACGTGGTTCGTGACTGCTGACCTTGCCGGATGGAAGGCAGAACCGGGCGTCGACACCGTCGTGATGAATCCACCCTTTGGCGCCCAGCGTGAGAACCGGCACGCGGACCGCATCTTCTACGAGCGCGCCGTCGCGGCGGTTAAGCCGGCGGGGACCGTGTGGTTCCTGGCGCAAGAACGAACGGAGCGCTTCCTGCAAACCATGGCGCAGGGCGCGGGCGCGCAATTGGAGCGAATTACGTCGTGGGACTACCAGTTGGAAGCGACGATGCCGTTCCACAAAGCGGAGGCGCAGGCCGTCCGAGTGGGCGGGTACCGCCTGGGTTGGTCGGTGTGACGCGGGAGTTAATCATCTTGCGTCATGCGGTCGCTGAAGTGGCAGGCCCTGGGGGGGACTTCGCCCGCCGGCTCACGGAGATGGGGTTGAAGGATGCCCAACGAGCGGGTCGGCTCATCGCAAAGCGCGGCTGGAGTCCGGATGTGATCTTGACCTCGCCGGCGCCGCGCGCAAGGCAGACCTGTGACGCGGCTAGCGAAGCCATGGGCGTGGCCGCAGGACGAATCCAGGAAAACGCCGGCATCTACGAGGCGGCCCCCGCAGCCTTGCGCGCAATCCTGGCCGACTTGCCGTCGCCGGTACGTCGGGTGCTGATGGTTGGCCACAATCCCGGTCTTGAACGCCTTGCGTTCCACTTGACCAAGGATGCAAAACTCCTACGGGATGGACTTGCGAAGGCGGGCGTCGTATGGTGCCGCTTGCCGGATGATTGGCGCGACCTCGGCCCAGGATGCGCGACGGAGCATCGCGTCGTTTCTCCGAGGGATTCCTGACCGGGGCTGTGTGCGGCGCCCCCAACCGAACGAAAGCGGCGCGCGTAAAGACCCGACGTGACTTGCGGCCCTCATGCACTGGGCTTGGCTGCTATTGCCGTTGTTCTTTGCAGGTTGCCTTGGCGACCAGACCGTGGTGGCGGGCCAAGAATGCCACCCTCCGTCGGGCGCCGGTCGCAGCGTCGCTCCGTACGACAACGGCGTGGCCCTTTACTCCATGCGACAAGGGACGCATATCGATGCGTGGGCATGCAACGAAGGGGACGACGACCGTTGGTTGCTTCCCCACTTCGACGGTTGCCCCGGCTCGTGGACGTGGACTTACCAACCCCCGGGCGCGGCCGTGCCGACGGCGCAGTGGCCGCCAGAAACGAACTACCATTCCTGTTGGGACCAACTGGAGCGCATCAGTCCCGGCCGGGGCCAAACGACGACGATGACCTTGTCGGTCGCGCCGGAAACCGGTGCAGAATGGCGCATTCGGTTGCAAGTGTTGACGCAACCCTACGAATTGAAGGGCACGGGTGGCGGCCCCGTGCATGCTGTGTACACGTTCTGACGCAACTCCGTCGGTTAGCGAGTCGGTGTTGCCCGGCCCAACTCTACTCGGTCGTGAAGCGGTCTAGCCGCGGCCCCTTACCCACAACAAGGTCAAAATAGCACCTACACACTACACTACACATCATGCCGCACACCGTACAACTCAGTAACGCCGCCTATGCTCTGCTGAAGGCCTTGAAGAAGCCGGCGGAGTCCTTCAGCGATGCCGTCACTCGCTTGGCGGCGCACGACAAGGACCCGCGCCTTCTGCGCCGGCTACGCGTGCGGGACGACTTCGACCTCGACGCGTTGCGCGCCGTGTCGCTGCAACGGGACCTCGACAGCTTGCGCCAACGGAGTGGACCTCGTGGCGGGCGTTGACGTGGCCGTCGTCGCAGATACTTGCTTCCTGGTCGACTCAGGCCGTGGACACGCCGGAGCGCTGGCCCTCCAGGAGAAATTCCTGCGCGACCGCGAACTGGTGCTCGTGCCCAGCATCGTCGTCGCCGAGTACTTGGCCGGTTCACGCGACCCGACCCGCGACCTCGACGATCTGCAGCACGCGACTGAATTGCAGCCCTTCACCGTGGAGGATGCAACCGCCGCTGGAGCCATTGCACGCAAACTGATCAAAGCCGGCGCGTTCCCCGGTTGGAACGACGTCTTCATCGCGGGCTTCGCCGCGAACCGCGGCCATCTTGCCGTCGTCACGCGGAACCCGAAACACTTCCCGAAGGCGTTGGGCTACTAGGGGCATGTCCTTGGGTCTTCCCGGTCGGGCCATTGTCACTTGGCGGCGAATTCGTCCAGGCGCGTCGGCTGCGGGGCCAGCAAATCCCGCGCGGTCGCCCAGCTCAGCCGCGTTCCTTCCGGCAGTCCACCAAAGCGGTCACGCCACGCTTTGAGGAACGCGATGGTGAGCGGATCGCTTGCGTAGCCCGAGCCCAGGGGCATTGGTAGCACGCGCTCCAAGCGCCGTCCGAGTTGTGCCACGAGGCGGTCGCGTTCGACCTTCGCGACGATGCTCGCGGCCGCGACGGTTAGGTGGTTCTCATCCGCCCTGTGCTCGGACACGACCTTGATTCCTGGCGGCAAGCCTTCGGACACGGCCCGTCCGAACCTGGCGGCATCGACGTCCGCGGCATCCACAACGAGCGTCGCGACGCCCAAGGTCCGGCCGATGTCCTGGAAGCGTTCAATCTCAATCTCGTTAAGGTTGCGCGTTTTGCGTTCCTCGTCGATTTGCTGCGCCGTGATGATTCTGACCTCAATGCGGACACCGGGATGGTTGGCAAGTCGGCGCTGGATGGATTCACGTTTGGCAGCCGTGAGTTGCTTGGAGTCCTTGCATTCCATCACGGCTAGGATGGATTCATCCTCCACCGCGACGCCGGCGACCACTAATGGACCGATGACGGGGCCTCGTCCTGCCTCGTCGATGCCTGCGATCACAACCCGTCCAGGTGTTGCCAGTGATTTCAGCTAATGCCCTTGGTCTGGGGATGGGCTGGGTTGGCTGCGTACGACGGCCACCTCGACCACGCCGCCGACGGCGGACTCGGTAAGCCATGTGGACGGGGCTTCTTTATACACGACGTGTAACATAGTAGGGCCGTGGCACTGGAAACGGCCGCCTGGACGGCCATTGCTTTCCTCATGATTGGCATCCTGCTGCTGCTCATCGAGGTGCTGAACCCCGGGTTCTTCATCGCAGTCCCCGGCGGGACCCTGGCCTTCATGGGCGCCGTCGGCCTCATCGCCCCTGACCTTATGTTCGGGACCGGCGGCTGGTTCCTCTGGCCCCTCGCCGCCATTGGTGCGACCGCGGTGAACCTCTACGTGTATCGCAAGTGGGCGCCTGCTGGTTCAGCTCCTATCACGATGTCCATCGATTCGCTGCCGGGCGAGACCGGCACCGTGACGACCGAAGTCCTGGGGCACGGCATGGCCGGAAAGGTCCTCGTTCGAGGCACGACCTGGTCGGCACGGGCGTCGAGCGGTGTCATCGAAAAGGGCCGCCAGGTTCGCGTCGTGCGGGCCGAAGGCGTCCACATCATCGTCGAACCCATCGAGGCGCCCTAGAAGACGCGAGACGCTAAAGTTCCGGCAACTGGACTTCTACGGTGCCCTCGCGGATGCGCACCGGGTACGTCTGCAAGCGGCCGGCCCACTCTTGGCCAGGCAGCGGATGCCCCGTGGCTAGGTCGAAGCTAGCCGTGTGCATCGCACACGTCAACCGGTCCCCGTCGAGTCGGCCGTCGGTCAAGTGCGTGAACTTGTGCGGGCACAGCGTCGCGCACGCATGCACGGTCGTCCCCCTGCGCACGAGCAGGACGGATGCGATGCCGACGCGCACCTCCTGCAAGGTCGCTTCGGGCAACTCATCCAACCTGGCGGCGTGGTGCCAACCGGATTCCCGCACGTTCTTGCCAAATGGACCACGTATAAAGGACCGGGGGAAACGAGCGGGCCCCGCCGCACGCCGCTGGAGGGTTAGGGCCTCGGGCGCGCATGGCCCCCCGGCGCCAAGGCTTGAAAAGGCCGCCTCCTGTGCAAAGCCCGATGCAGACCTCCGCCACCACCACGACCGGCCTCAAATTCACGGCGATGACGAACCACCTCGTCAACTACGCGACCACTCCAAATGGCATCGCTGTAATCGAACTCGCCTCGGACGCCGCCGGCGCGCCCCTTGCGGCGGGAGCCTCGGGACCAAACACCTACACGCATGAAATGATGCGCGACATCGACGAGGCCGTCCTCAAGGCGCGCTTCGACGACAACGTCCACGTCATCGTCCTCACGGGGAAAGGCGAGAAGTTCTTCTCCGCGGGCGCCAGCATCCAGATGCTGAACAAGGTCACGCCCGGCTACAAGTACATGTTTTGCCTGCACGCGAACGAGACACTCAGCCGCCTCGAGCAGACGCCGAAACTCGTCCTCGCGGCCCTGAACGGCCACGCCGTCGGCGGCGGACTTGAGATCGCTATGGCCGCGGATATCCGCATCGCCCGCAAGGACGCGGGCAAGACTGGCCTCCCCGAAGTCAACCTCGGCGTCCTCGCCGGCACCGGGGGAACCCAGCGGCTGGCTCGCATGGTCGGCAAGAGCAAGGCCATCGAACTCATGGTGACCGGCAACAACCTCAGCTTCGAGGATGCCCTCGAACACGGCATCGTGAACCAAATCCTCGACGGCAACGCAGCCACCTTCAGGCAAGCCGTCCTCGACTACGCCGGGCAATTCTGCCCGCCTAACAAGGCCGCCCTCGCAACCGGCATGATCAAGCGCAGCGTGCAAAGCGGCACGGAAGTCCCACTCGAATATGGCCTCGCGATGGAGCGGGAAATGCAAGCGAAACTGTTCGCGAGCAAGGATGCCAAGGAAGGCATCGCCGCGTACGTCGAAAAGCGTGTGGCGAATTTCAAGGGCAACTAGGACGACATGGGCGTCTCGGTGGCCGCACTCGAAGTGGCAGCGGACGCGCTTTGGCCACTCGCCAAGAAGCGCGCCCTCAAACGCAAGACTTTGACGCACGCAGAGGCCAATGACGCCATTCCGGGCCTCGCTGTGGACGCGGTGCTTCAAACGGCTTGGCCCATCCACGTTTGGTGTTGGGTGCGCGGCATGCCGCCACTCAACGTCGTCATCGTTAGGCGTGGCAAGACCGCGGACTCAGAGGGCGGCTTCACGGCGACGGACTACGACGTCATGCACCAGGCGCTGGGGCACTCAGTCTACACGTTGGAACACGCGTGGCATTACCCCTGGGCGAAGGTCCCGGATCCTACGCCTGAACAATTGGCGTGGGCGTTGGCCGTGCATGACGCGCACTACAAACGCATCTGGGATTTCCGTTTCCTCGACGTTGAACTCGAATTGCGTCTGCGCGACGAAGCCCGCGGCAGCAAGCGACCTGCCCCCGACGGACACGTCTCGTGGAAGGCAGCCGAAGAGGTGCACAAGCGACTGATTGCCGAGTTGCAAGCCGCTCACCTACAGGCACAGGATCTGCGGCCTCCGGGGAAGGGACCCTATCCGCCGCCTCGTCCGGTGACGGGGTCCTGGGCGGAATGACGTCGAAGTTGGCCCGACTTGAGTGCCAGACCTGAGTGCTAGCAAGCCAGTTTGAACTCGTAGTTGCCACTGAACGGCGAACCCAGGACCGAGTCGCTGGTGCGCAAGGCAACGATTCGCCAGGTGCCGCTCGCGCCTTCGAAGGAGGCGGAGTCGAAGTTGGAGCCGCCATCGAACGTCTTGGAATACTTCTCAACGCCGTCGCCGTCCGTGACGCGCACGTTGACTTGGCCGGCGTCCACTTTCCCGCTCGCGATGAGATTGCCCTCGGCGTCGCATTCGGTTGAATCGTTGTCCGTCCCGTTGCCGGTCCCGCTGTAGGAGACGGAGGCGCTGCCGCCTGAATCGCCGAAGCAACCGGCACCGAGGAGGGCAAGCATGGACACAAACAGAGATGCGCGCATGATGATTGGGCAACGGGAGATTTTAGTTAAGGGGAAGGTTGCCGGCAATCGGCTTCGTCGTAGGCCTCGGGTTCGCGTCGTCGACCTTTGCGATGGGCGGCCCAAAGTCGGGTCGCGCCCTTGCCTCCTTCGCTGCTCGTAAGCACGATGCCAGGGTCCGGCCGGCATGGCCCGCTCCGCCACCTCCGCACGCACGCGCTCGACCAACACCAGGGCACGCGCGGCGCGTCGTAGCGCCCGACCCGCGGGAAGCCGGCGGCCCACCGTGCGCTCGCGGACCACGGCAAAGACGACGTCAGGTGGACGTAGTTCTCGGGCGCCAGCGCACAACGAAGGCAACCGCGCTCCGATCGACCAACTACTCGACAGGTTCACGACGGCATTGACGTCCGGCGACGGCCAGACCTGCTCCGAGTGCTTCGAGTACCCCGCCATGATGGTGATGGCGGGCGCGAAAAACCAGGCCCTCACCGACCCCAACCAGGTCGCGGACTTCTTTGGTCACGCGTTCGAGCAGTACAACTCGAAGGGCATCTACTCGACCGTTCCCATCGTGGAGAGCATCCTGTGGTTGAGCGACGACTTGGCGCAAGTGCGCACGCGCTTCCCCCACATCGACCAGGACGGCAACGACATGGGCGACGGCGAGACGTCGCTCTACCTGATCCGGACGAAGGGCGACGACGCCTTGGTGTGCGGAGCCATCACGCTGGGCGTCGACAGTGAACGCAAGCCGAGTTGACCTAGCGGTCAGGGTTGCCGCTGCGACGACATGGGTTTGGGAACCGACGAGTCACGCGCCCACCACAATCCGCCGGCCGCGATGATTGGAACGATGGCCCCCCACGCAAAGGCGGCGCTTGCACCCAAGCCATCCCAGAGAAGGCCAGCAACAATCCCGCCCGCCAGGGTGGCAAGACCGGTCACGGCGTGGTATTCCCCCAAGCGGCTGGATCGAGCCTTGCTTCCGACCAGGTCGGCTGCGTAGGCCCGACTCGTTCCCTCGACGATCGCGAAGGATACCCCCAGCAGGACGAACCCGATGAGCATCGTGAACGTCGTCGGATGCACGATGAAGACGCCGGCGCTGAGGCCGGTCAGCAGGTAGCCGGCGAACAGGAATGACCCTTTGTTCCGGCGATCGGATAGGCGCCCTGCAGGATACGCCAGAGCCGCGTAGGTCACGTTGAACAACAGGTACCACAAGACTGCGGCCTGGATTCCGGTGCCGGCGTGCGTGGAGCGCACCAA
Organism: uncultured Halobacteriales archaeon; assembly: GCA_964643795.1. Classification (GTDB taxonomy): domain Archaea; phylum Thermoplasmatota; class E2; order JACPAO01; family JAHFTW01; genus JAHFTW01. Next base: position 9,547 of record CAZXUC010000003.1, read on the forward strand.
ATAGAACAGGTAAGTCACTCGGGAGAGATGGAAGATCGAGGCGACCACGAGGAATCGATTGAACCGCGGGTTCCGGGCTTCGACGGGATGCAATGGATCCTTCAGCGCGGCGGTGGACGGGGGTTCGCGGACGAACATCAATGGGACGAGGGAAATCATCGCGATGCCCGCGCCGACGAGGACGATGTCTGTTTCTGCAAAGTCGAACACGGCGAGCAGGACGAGCGCAGCGACCACGCCAACGACCGCTCCCGCCGTGTCCGCCGCGCGATTCAACCCGAAGGCGCGGCCGCGCTGCCCCGGTTCCACGACGTCAGCCAGCAAAGCGTCGCGTGGAGCCGTGCGCAATCCCTTGCCCACCCTGTCGACGCTGCGGAAGGCCAGCGTAAGCGGCCAAGCCGTGGCCAACGCGACGCCGAACCGCGACAGCGAGGAGACCGCGTAACCAGAACCGATGAGGAGTTTCTTCGAACCGGCCCTGTTGCCTGCATAGCCACCGACGAGTTTGAACAAATGGCCAACGCCCTCCGTCATTCCGCCAACAAGCCCGAGGCCCAGCCCAGTTGCTCCCTGCGCAATGAGGAGGAAGGGCAGGACCGCCATGAGCATCTCGCCCGAGATGTCATTGATGAAACTGACAAGCGCCAACAGCCAGACGGTGCGCCATGCGTCGCCGGAGGCCACGTTTGGCCAGGAGCCCTCACTGGCCTAAGCCCTTCCTAGTGGGTCCGCAGTCTTTGCCCCACCGCACCCCTCAAATCCCTGCAACGCTAGGGCCATGCAATGGCAGTGACCGCCTCTGTACCGACTGACTTCCATGGTTGGGTCGGCCAGTTTGAGGAGTGGCAGCAGAAGGTCGGCTTCGATACCGCGTGGCTTGGGGACTACAAGTTCGAGGCGAAGTACGATTACGAGAACGTCAAGCCGGACATCGAGTTCGGTGACTACAAGGGCCGCCCCAAGTGGGACCGACCGCTGCAAATCCCGCACCAGAACATTCGCGACGCCCTCCTCCACCTCATCACAGTGCAGGGCGACACCGAATTCGCCTCCGTCGAGCAGCAGCGCCACCTCCTCACCTCCGCGCCGACGGAGTATGACCGCAAGTCGGCTCTGCGCATCATGGCGGAGGAACAGCGCCACGGTTGGCAGATGTGCCACGTCCTCATGGAGCACTTCGGCAAAGAGGGCGCCCGCGAAGCGCAGAAGCTCCTGCAGCGCGACGCGAACGACAAGACGCGGCTGCTCGGCTCCTTCAACGAACCGACCAAGAACTGGCTGGATTTCTTCGTCTTCACGCAGTTCGTCGACCGCGACGGTAAGTACCAACTCAAGATGCTGAGCCACTCCGCCTTCAAGCCACTCGCCGCGAGCATGGGCCCGATGTTGAAGGAGGAGTCTTTCCACCTCGGCACTGGCGCAAACGGACTCCGCCGCATCGTGAAGCAGGGCGTCATCCCCACGCCAGTCCTGCAGCGAGCCTTCAACCGTTGGATTCCCACGGCCTTCGACCTCTTCGGCAAGGACGGCTCGACGTCCAGCGAATGGGGCTACGTGTGGGGCATCAAGGGTCGCTACGACGAAGAATCCCCCGCCCCGCCTCCAGAGAAGCGCCTCCTCAACGCCTACAACCGCGAGCTGTATCGGCAAGAGATTCTGCGCGAAGTGGAGATCCTCAACAAAGGCATCGCGACCGGCGAACCGAAGCTCATCGTCCCGGACCCGAAGTTCCACCGCGCCATCGGCGACTACGTGGGGGCCGAAGTCACCGTGGAGGGTGCACCCTGGAAGGGGAAGGGGTCGTACTCTGACTACCTTGCATCGGTGCTGCCGACGCAGGAAGACGACGCCGTCCTTGCCGAGTGCTTCAAGAAGGACTGGATCGCGGCGAAGGCAGCGTGACGCCCACGACGCCGCTTCACGCGGAACGCGCAGAATACGCGGAACCCGGCATCGAACCCGTGGATGAGACAGCGCCCGCCTTCGTGCGTCGCATGCGCCCCACTAGCCGCAGCGGAATCACCTACCTCTGGGCGCTTTTTGGGGCGCTTCTCTTCATCGGCCTCCTTGCCGTCGTGAACATCATGTTCCCTCTTGGCAACCACGCGCTGCGCCGGACCACTTGGTCGTTTGCAATCATCTTCCTGGGCTGGGCCATCGGTCTCGCCATGTTGCTCCTGCAGCACGTGCGGGCGTTCCGGCCGGCGGTGCTGTTCTCCGTTGGCGCGGTGCCCTTCGAGATCGTCGTCGGCGTCCTCGCAGTCTGGAATCTTGGCCCAAGGGACATCATGGCGCGAGCGTTCTACGCGGTCCTGCTGCTATTCGTTTTTACGTTTCTCGCGGCAGCCGCCGTCGAAGTCTTCGCCCGTGGCTTGCGGCGTGCTCCTGCCCTTTTTACTTTGGCCGTTTTGGCGGTGGCTGGAACGTACCTGGCGATCGTAATCCTCGCGCGCGACCCGGCGCCGCGCCTCACGGAGAGCGCCTGGCGCGGGGCGATTCCCATCATCCTAGGGTCTTTGATCCTCCTCCTGCCCGAGGCGAAGCGGCGTTGGGTACCCTTGGTGGCGTGGGCGGCCTGGGCGCAATTCGCGGTCGTCGGCGCGTTGGACCCGTGGGTCAGCGGAGCGCTCTCCGACCGGATGAACGCCGCAGGCCTGCTCCTACTGGGAATCCTCGGCCTTGCTGCCCTGACGGCGGCACTAATTCCGGCCCAGCGCCCCGCGGAGGAATCTCGGGGGTCGCCCTGAAATGGCGTTGACGCCAGGTCCGGCGATGTCGTTGCTGCACATGCCGCTTAACCTACCACGAATTGCGCAGCGGCCAGCTACTGGACCAACCACGAATTACACGAATTTCACGAAGACGCCCTCTGGGCTTCGTGCCAATTCGTGCAATTCGTGGTTAGGTCGGAAGTGGGCGGGGACTCAGCCCTTGCTGGTCTTCGTGGAATTCGTGGTTAGGCCGGAGGGCGAAGCATGACGCAGCAACTCTTCACCTTCGACGAGGCCGCCCTCAAGGATTTCTTCGCGCAGGTGCCGGCGCTCTACCGCAAATCGCAGGCGACCATCCACGAGCCCTACCAGCGCCTGCTCTACACGGTCGAGCACGAGTTCGGCCCCGACGACTTAGACGCCATCGACGAGGCATTCGGCTTGGCGCACCCGACTTGGGCGACTGGGTCACGACTTGAAGCCATCAATCTGCTTGACGGCATGCGCTACCCGGAGACTCGTCCAATCGCCAACTTGCGCGCCGTCCCGGGCCTCGACCTTGCGACAATCAGCCACTACTTGCACTTCTTTCACCACGCGTACCCCATCTACACGCGCGAGGCCTGTCGCGGCTTGGAGAAGGTGGGAGCTCCGATTCCGTACACGAAGGTGCGCAACGCCGACATTTATGGCTTGTACATCACGGCCATTGACGAACTCAAGTCGCGCGTGCCGTTCTGGGACGTGCCAGAGACGAACGTGTACTTGACGAGAATCATGCAAGGGGCGCTGCACGCTTACGGGGCCGGGGGCTAGAATGGATGAGCCATTCGCGCGCTCGTTCGCGGCGTCCTGGTTCAAGGCGTGGAACGCACACGACCTCGACGCCATGATGGCGCACTACGCCGACGCCATCGAACACAGCTCACCATTCATCGCACGCTACAACGGCGACCCGACGTGTGCCCCCCTCAACGGAAAGGCCGCAGTGCGCGACTACTTCGGCCGCGCGTTGCAGCGGAACCCGACGTTGGCCTTCACGCCGATGCACGTCGCCGTCGGCGTGTCCACGGTCCTGCTCGTTTATCGCCGGATGACCGGCGAGGTCGCAGCTGAGACCTTCGCCTTTGACGCCGCCAGAAAAGTCGTTCAATCCGTTTCGCATTACACGACAGCGTAGCCAGCAGAGGCGTTGCTCGAAGCTACAATCCTGGCGTCGGGAGCACGATCTGCGCTGCCTTCCAGTTCTGCAGGCTCCAGTAGAACGGGTTGTCCTTCGCATGGACGACGAACTTGCGCGGTCCCAGGATGATGAGCAACTCCTCGGCCCGCGTCACGCTGACGTTCAAGCGCCGGTGGTCCTCGTGCGGTTTGGCTGGATGAAGCGTCGTGAGGTCGAAGAGGATGGCCTTGCGTTCGTTGCCTTGGAACGCATCAACGGTGGCCGCCGTCGTCCGCGTGAAGGCGGCGAGTCTCGCGTTGCTGGCCACCGTCTCGCGGAACAGTTCGGCTTGCGCCCGGAACGGGGCGATGTAGCCGAGGTCGGAGGGGTCGAACCCTTGCTTGACGAATTCCCGCAGCACCTTGAGGGCGAGGTCGAGGTGCGTCTGGTTGGTCCGCGACGTACCGGCCGGCTCGGACCGATTGCCAGCGACGTGTCCGGTATCTATCCACACGACGGGCGACGTGAGCGGCGTTCCGAACAACTTCAGTTTGGCGGGCTTCCCACTGCGCGCCGATGAGACTTTTCCCCCGTAGATGGCGTCCTGCGACCACTCGTAGATGGCGGGGTGGCAGCGGAACTGTGCGTCCAAGAGGACCGAGAGGTCGGGCCGCAGCATCTGCATGAGTTCGAAGTGGCTGCGCTTGTAGTTCTCATCGTTGCGAAACGACCAGGCGCGTACGATGGGCGGAAGTTGGAGGGGGTCGCCGACTAGGACGAGGCGGCGGGCGACGGCGTGGGCGATGGCAATCTTGGGGAACGCGTTCATGCCGGCCTCGTCGACCAGCACGTAATCGAACGGTGGCACTTCCTCGTTGAGCTGGTCACACACTACGAGCGCGCTTGCGAGGGCGTCGAGAGTCATTCCAACGATGGGGTGACGGCGCTGGAGGTTCTCGAAGAGGGGAAGTTGCTTTTCGCGTGCTGCTGGGTCCTCCCCATCCTCAAGCGGCGAAGGGCGGAATTCACCGACGCGTCGATTGATGTGGGCGAGGTCGGCGGCGACTTTGCTGGATTCGCCGAGGCGCACCATCTTGGCTTCGAGCGACTTGTCGCCGCGCAGCGCCTTGCGAAGCGCGTTGTCGATGGCGACGTGGGTGTGGCTGGTGACGAGGACAGTGCGACCGCGCGTGACGGCTTCTTTCAGGAATCTGGCGATGACGGTGGTCTTCCCCGTCCCGGGCGGGCCTTGGACTAGGAACACGCCCCGCTCGGGGAGGTTCAGCGCCAGACGCACCGCGCGGGCTTGAGCAGGAAGCAGGCCTTCGTCCTTCCAACCCGGAATCGATTTGTCGATTAACTTTGGCAAGTCGAGCGGCGACGTAAGCTCGCCCATCGAGCGAAATCTCCGCTTCACGACGAGGAAAGCTTTGAGCAGGTTCCGGTACAGCGTCGCGCTCGTCGCGGGTCGCAGAATAATCTCGTACCCCTTGCGCAGCCCAGCCCACTCAGCTCGGTCGGCTTCTAGCTCCAACACGGAGCCGGCCTTCCGCGTGACGTCGACGTTGACGGCATCCTTCGAGTCCAGCTTGGCGTCAGTCGGAAACGCCTCCAGCCGACTGCCCTTCACGATCCAGCGGTCCTTGCCGCCGACGAGTTGAACGCGTAACCTGGCACCGAGGGGTCCGCGGTGGGCATCCTCGACGATGGCGCGCAACTGCTTGGCTCCGTCGCCTTCGAGTTCCTCGACGCGGATCTCTTCCTGCAGCGCCTTGAGGTGTTCGTCGAAACTCGGCACGCGCGGGTCCACGATGGGACTGACTTGCAGAGCGTGACAATTCGAGCAGCAGGTGACGAGGGCGGCGCCGAAGCGGACCAAAATGGCTTGGCCTCCGGTGCACGCCTTGCATCCTGTCATGCTCGCGGCACTTGGGGGGTCGATATGAGGCCGTTGGGCCGCCCGGTGGCAAATTGGGCCGGTGTGCCGTAGAACTGGAGGCCTGGGATTTCACACATTCACACAGATTTAGGTCCTCAGTGGGTGCGCCCTTTCACGCGGAGGTCGCGGAATCCCGCGGAATCGTTTCCGCGACTTTCGCGTTCTCCGCGTGAGGTGTAGTGCGTTGCGCGCGAGTACACAATCTGTGAATTTCTGTGCAATCCCAGGCCTCCCACACTACGGCCTTCCATCCAACCTGGACCGGCGACCGGCACACCCATCAACCTCCGCCCGACTGCGACCCCGTGGCCGACCCGGTGCGCACCGCCTTCGACGCCGCCAACGGCATCCTCATTGTGACTCTGGCGCGCCCGGAAAAGAAGAACGCCCTCGACCTCGAGACGCTCGGCCTTCTCCAACAGGCTATCGAACGCGCCCGCGACCATGAGGCAATCCGCGTCGTCGTCCTCGCAGCGGAGGGCGACATGTTCAGCGCCGGCGGCGACATCCAGGTCATGAAGCAATTCGCCGGCGATGCCATGGCGACACTCGACCGACTGCGCCGCGGCTTGAACCGGCTCGTCACCCTGATTCACGAATTGCCGAAACCAATCGTCGCCCAAGTCCAAGGCAACGCGTACGGCGCCGGAGCAATCCTCGCCTTCCAATGCGACCTCGCCGTCGTCGCCGACGACGCCACGTTCAGCCTGAGTTTCCGTCACGTCGGGCTCATTCCGGACACGGGCGGAACGTGGTTGCTGCCCCGAGTCGTGGGATTACAGCGCGCGAAATACCTGGCCTGGACGGCCGCGCCCTTCACCGCCGCCGAAGCCGTCGCGTGGGGACTCGCCTTCAAGGCCGTTCCAAAGACGCAACTGGAAGGGACAGTCCGCAACCTCGCCGCCGCCCTCGCCGACGGACCCGCCGCGACGCTGGGCCTTGCGAAGCAGGCGTTCCAACGCAACCTCGACGCCCCTCTTGCCGAAGCGCTCGACCGCGAAGCCCGCCTGCAGGCCGCTACGTTCCTCACGAAGGAGCACGCGGAGGGGCGCGACGCCTTCTTCGAGCGGCGGAAACCGGACTTCCGGAAGCAGTAGTCGCAGAGGAGCGAGGATGATGGAGCCAGCGCGCACCGGCCCAACCGTCAACGCCCCCGCGTCAACCAACCGACCGACCGGGGATTACGGAGATTTCGGGGACACTCGGTCACATCCCGTTCCGCGAAATCCGCTGCCCGGGGTCGAACGGGCGTCCGGGTCGGGTGGCGCCAAACGCCCTTTGAACCATGGCCATGTTGGGTCGCCGTGGACATCCGACGCGTTGCCGTCATCGGGGCAGGGACAATGGGGGCCGGCATCGCGCAGGTATGCTGCCAAGCCGGGTTCGAGACGCACCTCGTCGACGCCGACCCAGCCGCGCTCAAGCGGGCCGTCGGACGCATCACGGAATTCTGGGACAAGGGCATCGCGAAGGGCAAGACGACGCCGGAGCAGAAGGAGGACTGGTTGCGCCTGCTCAAGGCTGAACCCGACCTGCCGACCGCGGCGCGGACGGCTGACCTCGTCATCGAGGCCATCCCGGAAATCATGGAACTTAAGCGGAAAATCTTCTCGGAGCTGGACCACAATGCGCCCAAGCATGTCATCCTGGCCACGAACACGTCGAGCTTGAGCGTCAAGGAGATTGCCTCCGCCACGAAGCGGCCGGGACAAGTCGTCGGTTTGCACTTCTTCAATCCCGTCCCGTTGATGCAGCTCCTGGAGATTGTCCGCCACGACGCGACGGACTCTGCTGTGCTCAAGGCCTCCCATGATTTCGGGGCCAAGCTGGGCAAGACAACCATCCTCGTGCGCGATTCCCCGGGTTTCGCCACCAGTCGCCTCGGCATTGTGCTTGGCAACGAGGCGATGCGCATGCTGGACGAGAACGTCGCCTCCGCGAAGGATATCGACACGGCGATGAAACTTGGCTACGGGCACCCGATGGGGCCGCTGGAACTCTCCGACCTCATCGGCCTCGACGTGCGACTCAACGTGGGCGACTACCTCTACAGCAAGTTCGGCGGCGAGCACTACAAGTCCCCGCACCTTCTCCGGAGGCTCGTTGCCTCCGGAGCAGTCGGCAAGAAATCCGGAAAGGGATTCTACGATTGGTCGAGCGGCCAACCCAAGGAGCGCCAACTGCCATGAACCCACCGACGTCCGCGGGACCTGGGCGCTCGACGCCGGCACGCACTACGCCTACGCCCGCCACGCCTACCCCGTCCAAGCCTACGCCCTCGACGCCGTCGACCAGTGCGCCCATCGTCTTGAGCCGCGACGAAGGGCGTGTCCGCATCCTTACCCTCAACCGGCCCGACCACCGCAACGCTCTCGACGCCGCAATTCGGACGGAACTCATCAAGGCGCTCCGCACGGCGGAAAGCGATACGTCCGTCGGCGCCATTGTCCTGACCGGTGCAGGCTCCTCCTTCGCAGCCGGCGCCGACTTGCGCGAACTGCTTGCCAGGAGCTCCGACGAACAGCTGCATTTTCTTGAGCCTCCTCACATCTATTCCGTCATTGAACAACTGCGCAAACCCGTCGTGGCCGCGATTAACGGGCACGCTCTCGGCGCCGGACTCGAACTTGCCACGGCATGCGACCTGCGCGTATGCAGCGACAAGGCGAAGCTCGGCCAACCCGAGATCAACCTCGCCCTCATCCCCGGGGGCGGAGGCACGCAACGGCTCGTCCACATGGTCGGACGCGGGCAAGCCAGCCGGTTGGTCTTGACAGGCGACGCCATCTCTGCGCAGGACGCAAATGCAATCGGCCTCGTCGACCTCGTGGTCCCGGCAGAAGTTGTCCTAGCGGAATCCGTTCGCAGCGCCGGCTTGATGGCCCGCCACGACCCCGTCGCCCTCGACGCAGCCAAGCAGGCGCTGCACGCCGCGATGACCGAGACCTATGCGGAAGGATTGACGCGGGAGATAGACCACTTCGTCCGCCTGCATGCGCGCGACGAAGTGAAGGCCGCCATTCGAGCGTTCCTGGAGAAAAAGTAGGATGCCGCAGGTGCCCGAACGAGCAAGCATGACCTCGTGGCGCCACGCCGGCATCCCAGTCATCGACGCTCACGTCCACGTCAACCGCTTCGACCTCATGACGCCCGGCGCGCAAGCCGTCATCCGCTCGAATCCAAGTTTCCCACAGATGGAGCGCTTCGTGTCGGACGCCCACGCCTTCCTAGCCCACATGGATAAAGAAGGAATCCAGAAATCGTGGCTCATCAACTACTGCGCCAAGGCCGTCATGGGTTACGGTTGGGAAGTCAACGACTGGGTAGCCCGCTACGTTCGCGCGGATCCGAACCGTTTGATGGCTGTGGGAGGCTTCGACCCTCGCCACGACGGGGACGGCGCAACGGCCGCCCAGAAATTGCACAGACTCGGCATCAAGGCCGTCAAGATCCATACCGTCCACCAACACCTCGCCCCCGACGATGTGAGACTCGATGGGCTGTACGGCGCGTGCGAAGATGTCGCGATGCCCGTCATCTTCCACACGGGCACGAGCCGTTTCCCGGGTGCCGATAACTCCTTCGCCGACCCGACGCCCATCGCCGCCGTCGCGCAGGAGCACCCAAAGTTGCCCATCATCATCGCGCACGGTGGACGCCCCGACCACACGGACGCGGCGCTGCGGCTCCTGTCGAGGTTTCCCAACACGTGGCTTGACGTCTCGAGTTGTCCACCAAAGCGGCTCGCGGATTACTTCGGCGACCTCGGCAAACTGGCCAAGCGTACGTTGTGGGGAAGCGATTGGCCAGGACCAGGTGTTCCGGGCATGGCCGCCAACGTCGAGGCGTTCCTCGCGCTCGGCTTGGGCGACGACGTCAACCGTGCCATCCTGCACGGCAACGCAGAGCGTCTGGTCAGGACTTGACTGGGAAGTGAGCCTGCAACCATCCGAGCAAGGCGGCGTTGAACTCATCGGCGCGCTCCATCGGGACCAGGTGGGCCGCCTTCGCGATGACCTCAATCTTTGCCCCGGTGATGCCGTCGGCCATCACCTGTGCTGCTTCCCGCGGAGTTACCTTATCCTCCTCCCCCACCACGACGAGCGTAGGGCATGCGATGTGGGGTAATCCGGGTCGGCGGTCCTTGCGGTCGCGCAGTGCGGCTAACGCGGCTAGCACGGATTTCTTCGGTTGCCGCATCATCATGGTGCGCACTTCGTCGGCAAGTAGTGCCCGCTGCGTCCGCGTTTGCGCCGTGAGCAGGTTGGGCAGCATCGCCTGTGCCACGACGCGGACGCCGTAGACGCGAACGTCTGCAATGGTCGCATCGCGCTTGGCGCGGGCCTCCTCCGAGTCAGGCTCCGACCGCGTGTCGCACAAGACGAGGCCCTGCAGTTTATCTGGCGAGGACGCTGCAAGGGCGAGGGCCACGTAGCCGCCCATGCTGAAGCCGACGACGATGCACTTGGCGATTCGGAGATGGCCAAGCAGCGTCTGCACGCGCAGCGCCATGGCGTCGATGGATTCCTCCGGTTCATCGCCGGCGAGTGGCGCGCCGCCATGGCCGAACCCCGGCAGGTCGATGGCCACGACGCGGTAGCCGGCACCCGTCAATGGCCCGAGTTGCATCCTCCACATGAGGCGGTCCAGGGGGAAGCCATGCAGCAGGACGACGGTGGGGCCGTCGCGGGGGCCCAGGACCGCGTGGGACAGCATCGCGGGCCGATACGGGAGGGGGGACTTGAAGGGATGCGGTGCCTCGCGTGCGCCGCAAGCCAATAAAACTAGCAAACCCCAACCACAGACGACGCCCACCCCGGCGGCGGACTGCGGTTCGGATTCTAACGCGGTTCGGGGGTAGCATCCTGCGTACTCACCTTTTCCGCAGATTGCGCAGATTACGCAGAACGTTGCAGTCGCCTCGTGCCGGTGCAATCTGCGACCGGTCCCGACCATGCCAGCAATGCGGCGAGCCAATGGCGCGCCACGTTCGAATCAGTCTTCGACGGGCCCCGACTTCCGCCGGCGACGTGGGCGAGGCGATGAACCAGAAACGTCAAGTCAATGCTCGCGGCGATGCGCGCCGCCCACACGCGTAGGCCGCGGAACCACGCGGAACGCCGTGGGCCTCGGCGTTTTCCGCGCGCTCCGCGTGAAGAAAGGGAGGCAGGGGAGTCCACACAAACCAGGGATAAGAAATGGTCCTCGTGGCAGGGCCGAGGTCGAGATTCTGTGAAAATCCGTGCAATCCCAAGCCTCCCACACTACGGCCGCGGCGTCAACCGGGAACCCGTGAACGACGCCCCTGCCGTCGGCGGACTGCGGTAAGTCATGTGACAGCGGTTCTGAACACGAGCGACCTCGCCAGTCTAGCGACCATCCGACCGGGGGTTACGGAGATTTCGGGGAGACTGGGTCACAGTCAGTTCCCCGTAATTCTCGGAATCCTCGGTAGGGCGTGGGGGTCGTTCTGCGTAATCGTCGAAATCTGCGGAAAGGACGAAGAGGCGTTAGCCGAACTTCGGCGTCCGCTTCTGCACGAAGGCCGTCGTGCCTTCCGCGAAATCCTTGGTGCCCGCCGCCGCTGCGATGAGGCCGCGTTCAGCGTCCAATTGGGCAGCAAAGTCGTTGGCCAGTGTGGTCTCGAGCAGGCGCTTCGTCGATTCCCTGCTCATGGCGGCCCAGCTCCCCCACTTGCGCGCCACCTCGACAGCCCGCGCGACGAGCTGCCCGGCTGGTACGATTTCATCAAGCAGGCCGATGCGGTGGGCATCGTCGGCGGCGATGACTTCGTTGCCGAAGAAAAAGCGCCGCGTGCGTTGCTCGCCGATGAGTCGCGGCAGAAGCCACGTTGACCCGCCGTCCGGGCTGAGGCCGATGCCGAAATACCCGGCGGCAAAGCGCGCGTCCGGGCTACCGATGCGAGCGTCGGCGACGAGTGCAAGTCCCAGACCGCCTCCCGCAGCGGCGCCATTGACGGCTGCGACGACGGGTTTGGCGCTGGCATGAAGTTCGAGCAGCAATGGGTGGAGTTCCGCCGTCGTATCGAGCACCCATTGCGTCGCGTGGCCTTGCGCGGCGGCCTGCTGCATCTCCTTGACGTTCGCGCCGGCGCAGAACGCCTTGCCTGCGCCCGTGAGCACGATGGCGCGCACGCGTGCGTCCTCGAGAAGGCCGATGATCGTATGCCGGATGTGCCACATCGTCTTCGGGTCCAGGGAGTTCATTGTCTCGGCTTGCGCAAAGGTGACGACCGCGACGCCTCCGCCCTCGTGGCGGACGTGGACCAGTTCGGCTTTGAGCGTGGCAGGCATGGCGCGCGCATTCTCGGGTCGGGTGTAAGAGCCTGCCTAGGATGTGCGCACGGTTTGCCAACATCGCCAAACGACGCCCATTTCACGGCTCGCAATGGCGCATGAGCCCAGCCAGGCAGTGGTCGACGAACTCGTCTGATGCCTGGCCAACCTTGCTGCCGAGGCGTTGTACTGCAATGGTGCGGACCTGCCCCAGCTTCACCCACGACGGCTTGGCCACGACCCCTGGCGGAACGAGCGCTGATAGGGGAAAACCCAGGCGCTGCGGTGCCGTCGTCATGGGGAACGAGATGACCGTTCCTGAGCGGGAGTTGAAGTGCCCGTTGCTCGCGACGAGCACCGGTCGGCGGCCCGCCTGCTCGTGACCGAGGGTCGGCTCCAGGTCCGCCCAGTGAATGCTTCCTCGTTCGATCATCCGAACACTTCACCCTTGAAGCGCTCCTCGGCGAAGGCCACTTCCTCGACCGGGTCGAGCTGGGCCAGCATTGCAAGGTATTCGGCGTCCCGCTTCGCCTTCGCCTGCCGGGTCGCCTGATTCCGTAGCGCGGCCTCGATGGCGGCGCTCCGGCTCGCGAACTCGTGCTTCTTGACGCGGGCATCCAAGGCCTTCACAAGGGAGGAATCCAGGCTGACGGCGACCTTCGTCTTCATGGTATGACCATAGTATGACGCCTGGTATGAAGGTTGTGGACGGGCCTTGGCCTGTCGGTGACCAATCTGGACCACCCGGACTCGAGCCTAGCCGAGGTTTACGTTGACGTTCTTGACGCGGGTGTAGAAGCCCATTGCGTCTTTCCCTTGCTCGGCGCCGATGCCGGATTTCTTCCAGCCAGTGAAGGGCGTCTGCGGGAACGTGACGGGGAACTCGTTGATGGAGACCATGCCGCACTCCAGGTCGCGAGCAATGCGGTGGGCCGCGCCGAGGTTCTGCGTCCAAACGCCGTTTAGCAGGCCATAGTCGCAGTCGTTGGCGAGTTTCACCGCGTCGTCCGGCGTCGCAAAGGGCATGACGCTCAAGACTGGGCCAAAAATTTCCTCCCGCCACACGACGTGGCTGGACTCGACGCCGGTCAGGATGGTGGGTTCCACGAAAGCGCCAGCTGCGAGGGCTGGGTCGGCGGGGGCCTTCCCACCGAGAGCGACCTTGGCTCCCTGTTCGACGCCCTTCTCGACGTAACCGAGCACCGTCTTTCGTTGTCCTTGGCTCACCATACTTCCGACGCGAACACCTTCTTGGGTTCCGGGTCCGACTTTCCACCCCTTCGCCTCCGCGGCGACGGCTTCGACGAGTTTGTCGTGGATGGATTCGTGCACGATGAGGCGGGAACCGGCCCAACACATCTGGCCGGCGTTCATGAAAATCCCGAAGCAGATGCCCTTCGCCGCTTTCTTGAGGTCGGCGTCGGGGAGGACGACGTGGGCGCCCTTGCCTCCGAGCTCCAACGTGACGGGCGTGATGTTCTCCGCAGCCGCCTTCATGACCTGGACGCCGGTTGCAACCGAACCCGTGAGGCTGATTCCATCGATGCCCGGGTGTGAAGCGAGGCGGCCGCCGACCTCGCCACCTGGGCCGGTGAGGACTTGCAGGACGCCCTTGGGGAGTCCGGCTTCTTCGGCCAGTTTCGCCCACTGCAGGAGACTGAGCGGCGTTAGGCTTGCAGGTTTCGCGATGACCGTGCAGCCCGCGGCCAGCGCTGGCGCGATCGAACGCACGGCAAGTTGCAGGGGGAAGTTCCACGGCACAATGTGCCCCGTGACGCCAAGGGGTTGGCGCAGCGTGTAGCCGAGGCGGTCACCGGGAACGGGAATCGTAGAGCCCTCGAACTTGTCGCTCCAACCCGCGAAGTACTCTAGCGTCCACGCGGCGAAGCGGACGTCCCCTGTGGCCTCTTTGATGGTCTTGCCGTTGTTGCGTGACTCCGTGAGGGCTAGGTCCTGCGCGTGTTGATACGTGAGCGCCGCCATTTTTTGCAGGATTCGGCCGCGCTGTGCTGGATCCATCATGCGCCATTCCTTCGATTCGAACGCCGCGCGCGAGGCCTCGACGGCTTTGTCGACGTCGTCGCGAGTGCCGCGCGGCACTTGCGCCAACACTTGGCCGGTCGCGGGGTCGTGGACGGATTCAGACTGCATGCCCGCGGCTACATGGCGCTTGATGAAAAGCGTGCGGGGTCGCCACCGTGCCGGTCGAGGCTGCGCGACCCGCCTTTTTATCGGGGTTGGCCCTCGGCGCGCCTGCCATGCCCGCCACAGCCGTTGCCAAGTCCAAGGACTTCATGGAGTGGTACAATGAAATCGTCGAGGTCGCCGAACTGACGGACAAGCGGTACCCCATCAAGGGCATGAACATTTGGCGCCCGTACGGCCAGAAGATCATGTCGCGCATCGACCAGTTCACGCGCGACGAGATGGAGCGGACGCACCATGACGAAGTCTCCTTTCCGCTCATGATTCCGGAGAAGTTGTTCATGAAGGAGTCGGACCAGATCAAAGGTTTCGGTGCCGAGGTGTTCTGGGTCACGCACGCCGGCGATAATAAGTTGCCCGACAACGAGCGCTGGGTCGTCCGCCCCACGTCGGAGTGCGCGATGTACGAGATCTTCCCGTTGTGGATTCGGTCGCACAGTGACCTCCCGCTCATGACGTACCAGATCTGCAACGTATTCCGTTACGAGACGAAGCAGACGCGCGCCTTCATGCGAGTGCGGGAGATTCATTTCTTCGAGGACCACTCCGTCTTCGCCGACGAGAAGTCCGCCCGCGAACACGTCGCCCTCGACCTCGACATCGTGCGCAATGTGTACGCCAAGATCGCCCTGCCGGCACTCTACTCGAAGCGGCCAGATTGGGACAAGTTCCCCGGCGCCGTCGACTCCACGGGGGCCGACGTCATTATGCCTAGCGGACGCACGCTGCAATGCGCGACTGTGCACTACTACGGCACGAACTTCGCGCAGGCGTACGACATGAAGTTTGAATCGGAGACGGAAGGCCACAAGCTCTGCCACCAGACGACGTATGGAATGTCCGAACGCCTCGTCGGAGCCGTCGTCGGTTGCCACGGCGATGACAACGGACTCATCATGCCGCCCCAGATTGCTCCCATCCAAGTCGTCATCGTGCCCGTGCTCTTCAAGGACGGAAGCGAGCCGGTCCTCGCGCAGTGCAAGGAGGTCGCTGAGCGGCTGAAGAAGGCGGGCTTCCGCGTCGAATTCGATACGCGCGCCAAGACGTCAGGCGAGAAGTACTACCACTGGGAAGTCCGAGGCGTCCCGCTTCGCCTAGAGATTGGACCGAAGGATGTCGAGAAGAAGTCCGTCTTCGCTGCCCGGCGCGACATGGGCAAGGAAGGCAAGAAGCCCATCGCCCTAGTGGACTTGGAGCAGGGCGTCACGGACACTTTGGCGTCAATCCACACGGCTCTGCTGGAGCGACAACTCGCCTTCGTCAAGACCCGCATCAAGCACCCGAAGACCCTGGACGAGGCAAAGACCTTGGACCAGGAAGGCCAGAAGTCGGGCACGGGATTCATCCTCGCCATGGCCATCTGCTCCGACACGTGCGCCGCGCAGGTGGAGAAGGGCCTCGATATCAAGACGCTTGGAGTCCCCGTCGATGAACAGTTCCCGGCGGCACCATGCGGCGTCTGCGGCAAGCAGGCAAAGGACACGCTGCGGTTCGCGCGCACGTACTAACCATACTAACCACGAATTTCACGAAGGCCCACGAAACGGACCGTTTCGTGCCAATTCGTGAAATTCGTGGTTCCGTAGTGGTTCATCGCGTCGCGGCCGTCAGCGCTTCTTGCCGACCTTCCCATCGTCCTTCTTCTCGACGCCTAACGGCTTGGACATCTTTGCCAATTCCTTCAGCAGCGCCATCTTGTCGGCGGCTGCCTTGTCGTTGTCGGCTCGCTTCACGTCGACCTTCTCGGGACCGGGGGCCATGGCTGCGATTCCACGGCCTTCCTCAAGGGCTTTTCGCTCCCGGTTGGCCGGGGGTACGGCACTCGTCGATTCGTGACGCCACCGGCCGACGGCGAAGCAATCAAGAGGACCAGCCCGTTGCCGACATCATGGCAGTCAATGTGCTCGGCATCGTGTTCTTGGCAATCGGTTTCCTCGCTGGCATGATTGGCCTCGGCCTCATGTACTTCTCCGTCGAGGACGAAGGGCGAAACCAAGACGGATGGTTCTTCAGCGACGCCGAACGCACCGACGAGAACATCCAACGCCACGAGGCGGGCCGCATCGTGTTCATAGGCGGCATCATCACGGCCACCGTCGGCGCGATTCTTGCGGCCGTCGGGCGTCCCGATTAGAGTCGAACGCATTTGCCAGCTGACGAACCCTAGCGCCGCTGACCAGTACTACCCTTGATTCTACGGGGCAGACCACCCCAACAACCACCCAAATCCTCATCTGGCCGCGCACCACCTCGCTGGCATGAAGGTCTTCCTGGCCTCCGTCCTGCTGCTCAGCATCACGGCGGGGTGCCTATCCAGCAACGGGTCCCGTGATGACGATGTGGCCCCTGACTATCCGGCATGCGTCCACCCGTATCCATGCGGCAACGAGTGGCCCGCTGGATTGGCTGGGCCTTTTGCATACGACGGCCCCACATCAGTCGAGGTCGCGAGCCACGATGGCGTCATGCTGCGCGGGTGGCTGTTCACACCTACGCTGCCCGATGGACTCGGCGCTCCGACGATTATCACCTCGACGCCCTACGTCGGCCTGAACACCAATCCGCCCGGCGCGCAGGAGGGCGGCTTCGGCTTGTTGGCGCGCTGGGTCGAGGCCGGCTACGCTGTCCTTGCGATGAGTGTGCGCGGCACGGGCGTTTCGGACGGCTGCTTCGAGAACAAGGGGGCGACGGAGCAAGCGGACCAAGCATTCCTCGTCGAATGGGCGGCGGCGCAACCCTGGTCCAATGGCCGCGTGGCCATGGCTGGAACTTCGTATCCCGGTACGACGCCATTCATGGCCGCCATCCAGCAGCCACCCCACCTCGTCGCCATTATGACAAATGGTCCCGTCACTGACCCCTATACTGAGTTGCATACGCCGCAAGGTGCCTCGTACACGATGGGCGGGGCCTACGAGGCGGGCCGACGGGCGATTGTTACGTTCGCGCAAGCGAATGCCCAGACCACAGAAGGCCTGCCTAACGCCGTGGCGACCACGATGGAACGACTCTGCCCGGAACTTGCGACGGTCCTGCTGGGTGCGCAGAGGGGCCACTTCACGGACGACCGAAACGGCGCGTTCTGGCGCGAGAGGCAAATCATCTACGGCTTCCCCAACATCACGGCCGCCGTCTTCATTTCGCATGGCTTGCAGGAGACGGCACATCCCTTCCAGGAAGACATTGCATGGGAGGCGCTTCGGCTGGCGCCGAAGCGGATGCTGCTTGGCCAATGGGACCACGAGTACCCCCGCGTCGAGGATTGGCAGGGCGTCATGATGCAGTGGCTCGACTTCTGGTTGAAGGGACTCGGCACGCCCGCCGACGCCGGCGTCGGACTCGTCCAGTATGAAGACAACACGGGCGGTTGGCACAATTCGACGACTTGGCCGCCGGCGGAGTCGGAACACAATGCACTCGTGTTGCAACAGAAATTCATGTGGGGCCTACCGCACGCGGGGAACGAGTCCCGCTCGTTTGTCCCAGCGCCGCCACTTCCGCGCGCCACCACGGGAGCCCCCCGGGAGTACCTGTGCGAGGCCCCACTCTCCACTGCTGGCGGCATTGAACAACCGGTGCGGGCACTTGTCTTCAAGACCCCGCAAATGCCTGGGGACGTGACGTTGGCTGCCGGCAATCCGTACGTGGTGCTGGAGATGCGAAGCGACCAGCCGAGTGGCCTCTTTTCAGTCCACCTCTATCGGCTGCGGCCTGGAGAGGCTTGTGCTGATTCGCGCTTACTGACGTTCGGTTCCGTGGACCTGCGATTCCATGCGGGCAACCTACAAGGAACGGACTTTCCTACGGACGCGACGCAGACCGTGCGCGTTGACCTCAACAACATGGCCGAGGTCCTGCAACCCGACGACGGGCTTGGGCTCGTCCTCAGCTACGGCGACACAATCTCTGCGGACGAAGTCGCCAACCCACTCGGGGACGACAGGTTCAGCCGCAGCGGCCAACCGGCCTCCCCCACGCTCACCATCGACACAGGGTTCACCGCCACTAATTGGTCCGCCTTGGGGCTCCCGGTCGTTTTTGGCGGAGTGGCGTACATGGGTGGCCCCCTCTTCGACGAAACTGAGCGGCCGTTCACGCCGGCGTGACCGTGGCCTCTCCTCGTCGCCGGGCGTTTGGAGGCCTGGGATTGCACAGATATCCACAGAACGTGACCTCGCGCCGTGCCGCGTAGCCCGGTCCGCCGATTTCGCCGCTGACGCCGAACACGGTCGTCCCGCCATCGGCGAAATAGGCGTCATCGGCGGATTGGAGGTCGTTTTCGGCTGGAGAGGCCGAACGAGGCAGCGAATCTGTGAGGCTCTGTGAAATCCCAGGCCGCCCACACTACGGCCGACGATCTCGTAAAGCCGCCGCAACCTGCTTCAACCGCAAACCGTAGACGACGCCGCCGGCGGACTGCGGTAAGCCAAGTGAAAGGGGCTTCGAAGGCGGTCAACCAATCGAATTCCCAACCAGGATGAACCGGCCATCCCGCCGCGTCTGGGCGTGCGAGAAGACCAGCCCCTTCAATTTGCCCGTGCGTTCCAGGTGCGTTCCATCGCAGGGATAGGCGCACACGCCGTCGATGCGCACGGCTTCGAGGACCTCAGGCCCGGGGAACGCGTCGGGTGGATCGAAGTTCTGCGGCGTGAGGACCTTCGCTGCGGAACCACGGGGCCAATGTTCCCTGGTCACAGGGAAGTCCTGCGCCGCCCACTGCAGGACGCGCTTGCGCACCGCGGCAAGTATGTCGGGAGTGACGGCGCGTTGCAGTTCAAAGCGGAACTGGCCGCCGCCCTTGACTTCCGGGTCGGCGACCAGCGGCGGAGCCTTCGCCTGAGCGAGCGCCGCCAAGGCGAGGTGCATTGCCGTGTGGCCGCGACTTGCCGCATCGCGCCGCTCGCGGTCGAGTTGGCATTGCGCGGTCTCCCCGACGTCCGGCCGAGTGCCTCGCAGTTCGTGCCAGAGCATGCCGTCGCGCTCGAAGCTGCGCATCATACGGCGCTTCTCGCCGCCGACCCACACCGTGCCCTGGTCCTGCGGCTGACTGTGCCGATATGTTCGACTCGTCGGCGCGAACAGCGAGCGGTCAACGGCGAAGGCGCGCCCGCGGACGGCAATCACCTTTGCCAGCGCAGTCGAGCGCCGTAGCTCCGTCAACCACAGCCGCTCGGTGCCCACGCATCATCCACGAAGGAAGGGCACCTGAAGCCAGCGGTCCGGCGTCGGGCTCCTCGCAACGAGCTTAGTGGCTTCGTGAAACCAATCCGTCGCCGAGCGAGCTTATAGCTGAGCGGCGGCAATGGCGGAACATGGCCGGTGGCGTGCTCAAGGGATTCGGCGGCGTGTCCCTTGCGATTGGACTTGTTCTCTTGCTCGTCGGAATCGCTGCAGTCGCGTATGCCGCAAACAACGAGGAGCAGAACGAGGACCAAGGCCTCTTCCGCGACTCGCAGGAATCTGACGAGAACCAGGGCATTATGTACGGTGGCGCCGCGGCTGCCGCGGTGGGCCTCATCGTGACCATCATCGCCATCATCCTGCTCGTCTCGGGCGGAGCGCGCAGTCAGAACGAGACGAACCGGGCAATCGCCGAGGCGCGCCCAAGGAATGATGCGAAGGAGCCGCCGGGAACCATGCACGAGGTCCCGGTGTCGTGGGCCGCCGGCGAAGAACCCCGTAGCAATGCCCGGCCATTCATCGCCATCGCGGTCGTCGTCGCCATCATCGTCGCCATCTTCTTGCTCATGGTCACGACCGGAGTCGTCGAGACGGACGGGAACGGCGTGTTCGGGCCGGCGGGGAAGAAGGAACTTCTCAACGAAACGAAGTCGGGCACTCTGGAGGGAGCTTACACCGTCGGCATGTACTCGGAAGGCGCCGAATCGGGGAGCTTTGTTATTCCCAGGGGAACTGATACCTGCACGCTGACTCTGACCTGGGAAACCGAGTCGTTAGGAGGCGCCAACCAACTTCGCATGTCGCTGGTGGACGACGAAGGACAACTCCTGGGCAGGAACGCCGGGAGTTCGCCCATCCTAATCATCGTGGAGCGGAGCGACTTGGGTGGTACGACGGCCACGTACACGGTCTCGCCTGCAAGTTCGACCACTTACGTCAACCGCCAGCCGTTCGAAATCCAAATTGTTTGCATGGGGTAAGGCGCAACGAAGCTTCCTCCCCGCAACGGCACCGCTATGACTAGGCGCGGTTTCGTCGCAGCGTGGCCGCTAGGGAAGGCATCTGCGGGCGACACGCCGTCCATCAAGCATTGAAGAGCGGGCGCGAAGTTCACTCCATCCTCATCAGCAAGGAATCCGATCAAGACCCGCGGCTGCGCCCCATCAAAGACGAAGCCTCGCGCCGCGGCATGGGCATCCAATACGTCACGGAAGCCGACCTCGTCCGCCTCACCGGATTCGCCGTGCAAGGCGTCGGGGCCATCGTGGCACCGCTTGCCAATTTCAGCGTCAAGGACCTAGCGGCCGGCCCACGCCGTGATGGGCGCGAGCCGTTTCTCATCGCCGTCGACGGAGTCGAAGACCCGCAAAACCTCGGAGCCATTGCACGCAGTGCCCTCCTCGCCGGTTGCGACGGGATGATTGTCCCAGAACGCGGCACATCCTCCATCGGAGCGGGCGCCATGAAGGCCTCGGCCGGAGCTTTCTCGATGCTCCCAATCGCGCAGGTCGCAAGCCTCGGGACCGCACTCGCGTCGCTGCGACGTGAAGGAGTCTGGCTCGTCGGCGCCGACGCAAACGGCGGCAAGGCGCCATGGAAACTCAAGCTCACCGGCGCCATCTGCCTCGTTCTCGGCTCCGAGCATGCTGGATTGTCGAAGCAGACGCTCGAAGCCCTGGACGAACGCGTCTGCATCCCGACTCCGGGCGGCGACTTGAGCCTCAACGTGAGTTCAGCGGCAGCGGTCCTTTTGTTCCAAAGGGTACAGCAAAGCGCCGCAGGGGCTAGCCAAGCACGGGCCGTTGTCAATAAGTCCAAGTAGGCGACCCGTTCGTCGCGCATCATGCAGCGGTCGTTTTCCCTGTTCTCCAAGGGGTTGTTTACCATGGTCGCCCTCTTGCTATCCGTGTCCATGCTGGCTTCGGCAGGTTCGTCGCCGACGTTCGGCCAAAGCGGCGCGCCAGTATGGCAAGAGGATCCCGCTCCCAGCGGACTCACTGGCGCCAACCAAGCTGGCGAACCCACCATCGGGATTCCGTGGGACTCCGGGGCCGTCATGTACATGGCAAACGAGCACGTCTTTCGCATCACGTACACCGAGAATGGCAGCACAACCTGGGAGCTCGTGACGCCCGATCTCGCCGGCGGCCTCGTCGGCGGGGGAATCCCAAACTTAGACCCCATGCTGCACTCTGACCCAATCACGGGGCGCACCTGGGCCGGGGGGCTGCTCACTGCCTGCAGTCTCATGTATTACACGGACGACGACGGCGAGACGTGGGACCAGACCGGTAACATGTGCGGAATCTACGGCGTCGACCATCAGACGATAGGCTCCGGCCCATGGACTTCCGCGCGGCCCCCTGGCGCCCTCTACGAGCGGGCCGTCTACTATTGCGCGCATGGCGAGGCCATCGACACCCCACTCCCGCTCTTCGCCGCCGCGAGTCCGACGGCGTGCCTTACCAGCCTCGACGGCGGCGTCACTTGGGGCCCTCCTGTACCTTGGGTTGGCGGCTGCGGCTCGCTGCACGGACACGTCAAGGTCGGACCGACGGGTTTCGCGGCCGTGCCGGATGCGGACTGCTCCGTACTGTCCGGCGAAGGCGGCGGCACTGCTCCTGAGTTTGCCGGTTTTGCCTACTCCGATAACAACGGGGCAACCTGGATGAGTCGCACCGTTGCCGGGTCAACGCCGAATCAGCCTTTCGACAATCCTGGACTTGACTTTGGCCACGACGCGGGTTGGCTGTGGTACGGCCAGGCCGCCGACAACGGCGCATTCGTGGCTTTGTCGAAGGACAACGGCTTGACCTGGGAAGACATCGGCGCCGGCATGGGCCAAAACGCCACGACATGGCTCGATGTCGGCCGCCTGCATGACCCGCCAATCGTCGCCGCGACGTTTGCCAAGGTCGTCGCGGGCGACGACGATCGCGTCGCCTTCTCCTTCCTCGGCGTCGAGGAGCCTGCCGACGGCAAGTCCCTCCCTGATCCTCACCAGTGCACGGAGAAGCAAGAGCTCCTCATCTGGCACTACTACGTCGCCATGAGTTACGATGCCGGCCTCACGTGGCGCGTCCAACGCCTCACCGCGGACCCCGTCCAGATCGGCGGCATCTGGCAGGGCCAGGTCCCCGGCGACCAGGACCCCGCCCGGTGGTGCCGCAACCTCCTGGATTTCAACGACATGGACATCGACGCGCAGGGTCGCCTCTACATTTCCTTCGCCGACGGCTGCACCGGCGACTGCATCGAAAAAGGGACCAAGGCCTCGTCGGGCTACCGCGACGACTACGCCACCATGCTCCGCCAAGTAACCGGCAACGGCCTGTTCGCTGGGTTCGACGTCGCCCCGCCTGGAAACGTGACCCAGGAACTTGAGCCAGGTTACGTCAACGTACCGGCACCCAACACCGCAACGCAGACGGACGGGGGCAAGGAATCTCCCGGCCCGATGTTCGTCGTCGTGTTGGCCCTCATGGTAGCCGTCGTCATGCTGCGCCGGCGCAACGCTTAGCCTGGATTTTCGCGTCTCGGGGGCCGTTACGGTTTCTCCCTGCTCAGATGGGCGACTTCTCCTGAGCTGGTAGGCCAGCCACCCGGGTTTCCGTAACGGATGGTAGTGAAAACGCCGTCCGGCACGTAGCGCCAACCGAGCCCCATTCACGGGCGCGGCCGCGCCTCTCTCGGAGGGCCAAAGCTTGGCGTGGACCCTCCGCCACGATCAAACCGCAAGCCATTACTACCATCATTCCATTACGGCCCTACGTGAAGGGAACGCGAGCCTACTTCGAGCACCCGACTCACCTCTTGCAGCGGCGCTACGAAGCGTTGCGTGCCCTGGTCGTCGACAACGAGGAACTCGAAACCGCCGCGAAACGCTTCGGCTACAAGCCCGAGAGCCTGCGTGTCCTGCACTCCCGCTTCCGAAACGGCGACCTGGACCCCTTCATGGCCACCGGCATCCCAGGCTCCCCCCCACGAAGCCGCCCCGAAGCCACCCGCGAAGCCGTTCTCGAAGCACGCCGGCAAGGCTTGAGCATGGAAGAGATCCCCGCCTACGTCGCCGACAATGGCATCAGCATCTCACCCATGACCGCCTGGCGCATTCTGCGCGACGCCGGCATCCAGCGCCTCCCGAAACGCAGCGCCAAGGACCGCGCCCCCACCCTTGCGTCAACCATGGCCGACGCCGACCAAGTCGACTTGACAAACCGCGTCATCGATTGCCGCGCGCCCCTCGTCTTTCTCTTTGCGCCCCTTCTGCACGAGATGCGGCTCGATGATGCAATCGCAGCTGCCAACTTCCCCGGAACCAACCAGATTACCGCCACCGCCAGCATGCGCAGTCTACTGGCCCTCAAACTCCTCAACCGCCCACGCAAGAACCACGTTGCAGCCATCAGCGACGACGAAGGATTTGGGTTGCTGGCCGGCCTCCACGTCTTGCCGAAAACTACCGCGCTGAGCACCTACTCCCACCGCGTCCCCGACCAATCCATCCGCACCTTACAGGAAACCTGGGCCCAACGATTCGCGCAAACCCAACACTTCCCCTCCGCCAGCTTCAACTTCGATTTCCACGCCATCCGGCACTACGGCGAATCCTCCGCCCATCTGGAAACCAACTACGTGCCGCGGCGCAGCCAAAGCGTCCCGAGCATCCTCGTTGCCTTCGCCCAAGAAGCCACCACGCGCACCCTCGTCTACGCCAACGCCAACCTCCTCAAACGCGAAAAGAACGCCGAGATCCTGGCGTTCGTCGAGTACTGGTACAAAGTCACCGGCACCTACCCGAAGGAGGTCGTCTTCGACACGCAGGGCACCACCCACGAAAGCCTCGCCAAACTCGACCAACTCGGCATCACCTTCATCACACTCCGCGAACGAAGACCCAAGGAAGTCAAACGCCTCAACTCCCTGCCCGACGATGCGTGGACACGCATCGAGCTCGACGCACCACAACGCAAGTGGCGCACACCCCGCATCGTCGACGAAAAAGTCACCGTCCAGGACTACCCGATCCCCATCCGCCAGATTGCCCTGCATGACCTCGGTCACGACGAACCCACCCTGCTCTTGACCAACGACACCCGGCGTGGACCCGCCAAACTCTTCGAGCGCTACACCCAACGCACCCCCATCGAGAACTCCATCGGCGAACAAGTCGGCTTCTTCCACGTCGACGCCCTCACCAGCGACGTCCGACTCAAAGTCGACCTCGACGTGACGCTCCGCGTGATTGCCAGCAACGCCTACCACTGGCTTGCGGGCCACCTCAAAGGCTTCGAGGCCGCCACGGCCGCCACCATCTGGCGCACCTTCCTCGACCGCCCGGGCAAGGTCATCCTCACAGACGACACCATCACCCTCCAGGTGCGCCGCTTCGCCCAAGCCCCCACCCTCCTGTCCTCCCCCCTTCTCAAAGCGACCCCTCCCATCCCCGGGCTAGGCAACCGGCGACTCGCCCTTCGCCTCCTGTAGGCCGTAACGGGGGGTGTCACGCGAAAATCCAGGTTAGACCCAGCGTCATCGCGCGGAAAATCAGTGGCGGCAGCCGGTCCGTCAAGGGAGCCCAGGTCCGGGCCCTCTTGACCAGTGTCCTGCAGAGCCTCCGGCTCCAGGGACAAGACTTCCTCCAGGGGGCGGGCCTCGGTCCACCCCCGACCCCAACCTCAGACGGCTGAGTTGTTACGCCTGGAGCGACTGGCTCGATTGCATCATTGGTTCGTCGACGAACGGGGAAGTCTGAGTACGTGGAGGCAACTGTGATGAGCATGAATCCCTTGGCCATTGCCCTGCTCGTGCTGGCCATGGCGGTTGCCGGCGCCGCTACGCCGGAGTCGACGCCAGCAGGATTCGGCGCAGCAGGTATCATTGAGACGGCATACCCGTGTCCGGACCTCATCCGGAGCGGCCTTGATTGTCCCATCGTGCTTGTCCTCGATTCAGAGGCCTGCCAATCGGTGCTGTGCGATGCGAATGTCGCGGAGTTGCAGATGCTGGCGACGCTTGACGGCCTCTGCGCCGTAGGTCTCGCGCCAGCCACGTTGGAATCGTTTTGCCCTGCTGCTGCTGCTGCTGCCGCCGCTGCTGCGGCAATCTTGGCTGACGACGTTCCTCACTGCAACGCTCCCCGAGCAAGCGTCGAGATTCCCGTGTGCTATATCCGTGAGGCCCCTGATGAGGGTCGCGTCGGTTTGACGCCGCCTCCCCCTATGCACGAGCGCCACCCTGGGCGCGTAACAGCGCCGTAGCCGTCCAGCTGGCGGGCCTCTCGCCTGCATGCACGTGAGCCCCACATGCGTATCAACGCAAAACCCAGGCATCGCTTCGCCTCGAAATATAAGCCGGTCGGGAAATGCTGATGTGTATGTGTTTGTGTGTCGGTTTTGGAGTCGGTGGTCGATTCCGGAGACACCAACATGAAAGCACAAGCAATCTGCGCAGCGGTCCTTGCCGTTTTGGCCATCGCAACGCCTGCCGAAGCCTCCCTTGAGTCCTGCGATCTGGTCGAGGTCAAGTACGTAGAAGGCGCTTGCATCGCAACGCCTGCCGAAGCCTCCCTTGAGTCCTGCGAGGACATCTTTAAGGCCCAGGGCCGGTTAGAGCTCGGGTTGGGCCTCGGTGGGGGCGCCAAGGAAGTTAACTGCACGTTCGATCATCTTCCCATCATCGGACCGATTACCGGAGATCCGACGGCTGACAACGCCAACGTCAACGCGCACGCCAGCGGATACGACGAGTGCACCAGGGACAAGTACACTCTCACCTATGAAGGGGGGGAGCACTCGTGGTACAAGATCTACTTCCAGGTCACCGCGTGGAGCGGGGTCCAGTGGGACAGTGAGGGCTTCGTGGACTGGTCGATGAGCGGCGAGCTCTATGGAGACTTTAGTGGCCGGTATGCCTCCGCCGAATCGCAGTACTACGAAGAAGGCAAGAGTTACGTGGACGGCGTGGCCGACTCCTATACGTACTTTGAGGAGTCCTGGACCCCCATGACGGTGCATGTCGGATCCAGCGCGAGCGTCGACGCGCATGCCAGTGTGGTGAGCAAGATCTCGAGCCGAGATGTTGCAGGCTTCTACGCGTCCTATGAGTGCACCAAGCAGACCGCTTCATCCTAGGTGGGCAACCAGGTTTAAGTCATGACACGCGTCGGCCCTAGCATGTGGTTCCGGGCTCTTCTTCCCTTCTTTCTCGCCAGTGTCTCGCTGGCCGGCTGCATGTCCAGCCCGGGCTCGTTCGAAGTCCCTGAACTCACAGCCGGAACGCAGGCTACCTACGAAATGTGGGGGTTACCCGTGGCGCCCTGGGGCGGGCACGTTAGCAACGCCCAACACGATGGCGAGTCGCTGCTTCCCGCGCTGGGCGAGAACATCCGGGTATCCATCGACGGCCCGTATTGCACGCTTGACCACGGGGGGAAGCGATTCTGCGAGGCCTACGTGATGCGGTACGAATTGGAGCGTTCCGGAGAATGGCACTTCCTCGGCGAGCAACTTGCCACCGCCGTTTCCGGATTACTGTCATCGCATGGTGCAATTGTCAAGGGAAGGAGGACCTTCAATGAGACGGGCACGATTGCGGAGAGCACCAGTGTGGTGTGGGTTGATTCCTTCCGACGCGGCTCGGTCGATGCGTTCGGGGCCCTGCTGTATTCCGGCACCGCGGTCCAGGGCTCGACATGGCAGTCGCCATCGGTGCGCTTGCTGCCCGGGGTACCCGCCGAACCATTGGTAGCCAAGGTTGCGTGGAGCGGGAAGTCAGCGCACCTGGACTTCGGGCACGCCGACCACGTTGACCGCTCGTACGCTGTTGAACTGGATGCTGCGTGTCCATTTCCGGCAGCCGTAGAAAGCAAGCGTCCGGATGGGAGCTATGCGCTGACTGCCAAGCGCGTTGACTGCACACTGGGCGCCGGGCCAGCCCTGGCCCTGATTCCGGGGGAGCTCGCACTCGAAGGCATCAACCCGCGCCTAAGGCCGGTCAATGAGGTGCTCGGTGCCAATGCCCCAGGGCGGGGATTCCAGCCCGGCATTGCGCGCTTGGGCGACATCCTCGACGCACTGGAAGCCGACATCCCGGAGGCGTGCCCCGACAGCCACTGCAATGTGGCGACCATCAAGTACGAACCAGGAACCCGACCCAACCACACGATCCTCGGGGTCGCGCTGGGCTCGACGCCGGTCGACCGATGGACGCTTTGCGTCTTGAATGGCTCGTGGACCCAGGTGGTCATCGAGTGGAGCGGCTCCCAGCATTGGACGCAGGAAGTAGGTCCGTGCAGCTACCTGCCGGGCACTAGACAGTGGAGCGATGCGCGGGTGCTCGACATGCGAGGCCTCGAAAGCGACCTGGCAAGTTTCTCGCCTTCTGGGAAACTCTGGTATGAGCTGCGGATCCTTCTCGACCCGGGCGACCCCAGCCAACTGCTTGCCACCGTCGGTCCCTTCAACGGCACCGCTTCCGAGTCCTCCGTGACGTTCATGGATCCGCCACTGTGGTGGTCCGCGGCATTCGATGGGTTCCTCACGCAGGCGAGATGGCCGACCAGGCTCCTCGAAGAACCGACCTGAGGCTTCGTCTCGAGGACGCGGGCGAGTCCCGCAGAATGTGCGAGGATTTACCCCAAGAATGCCGTTCCAGAGGCCCAACCTGGCCAATGACCAAATGCGGAGGTGCCGTCCAACCCTACGGGCCAGACGACTATCCCCGGTCGCGGGCAGGTCCAGGTTCGGGGGCCATTTCCGGAATCCCGGAACCGGCCCTCTCCTTAGGAGGGAAACCCGCTGGCTCCAGGAGGCAGAAATTACACGGCAATGGACCGGCATGGCAGAAAACCCACTACACCTTCCGGCCCTGGGCGAAACACAGCGGCGAATTGTGGAGATCTTGGACAACCGTCCCGGCACATCCATCCGTTATCTTGGCCGATGCCTTGGAATCAAGCATGCCTCCGCCACGTATGCGGTCAAGCAACTGCGAAAGAAGAAGGTCGTCCAGCAGCACAAGGATGGACGCATCGCGCGGAATTATCTTGCCGAGGACATTCGTCGGGACCGCAGCACTCTCCTGATGCCGTTGCTGCGAGACGCCAGGAGCCGGAAAATCATGCACCTGCTGCACAAACCATCTTCAGGCTCCCAGTGGACGATTAACCGTCTAGCCACCCAATCCACCGCGACGCATGCGTTCACAATGCGGACTCTTGAATTCATGGCCAGCCATGGCTTTGTGGACTTGGAGGTTCGGCCTGACTGCCGAGTGGCACGCCCGCACTCAGAATTCGCGGCCATCCTCAAAAAGCTGGAGACAAGCCAAAGCAACCTGGAAACGCCTGTAGCAATTCGGCAGCCTGCGACTCGCCCGGACGAAGCATCATCAGATGGGAGCATGGAAGCGCAGCTTGGCGCTGGCTGCCACTGAGTTGAAGGGACTTCTCACAGCGCAACCCGCGCATTTCCTGCCGCTGCAGCAACGTTTCCACCGGGCAAAGCTGGGGCGGCCATGCACCCTCGCCACTCGGCAATGGTGCCCTTGCGTCGATGCCCCAAGTCTGTATGGCCGGTACCTCGGCATGATTGACGCCGGATGGGCTAGCGGCCGACAGCAAGGAGACGGGCAGGCCGTGCTCAGCGAAGGAATCTTCGCCATTGATTTCTACATGGAATTGGAAGCGCTGGAGGAACCGGCGCCGTTCGATGGCGTTTGGATTTCGCTAGAATCTTGCTCGTTCACCTTTGAAGACGCGCCGACGGTTCACGTTCTGGGCGGCTCCAAGGACTATGATTCATTCATCCGCTTTGAGCCCGGGACAGCAACGCCCCATCCAGACGGATTGCCTTAGCGCGAGGAGCCTCGGTGGCCTGGCAGCGGCGACCCGAGGCAGTGGATTCCAACCGGGACGGACGCCCATGTAGCAATAGGGCGCGTGTTGACCAAACAGGCAACCTGCGAACGTGCAAGCCAGGGCTGCGGAGGCGACAAGCAACGCCAACGTGATCGGATCCTTCATGCCAACCTCTTGCTCAAGGTCTCGACCAACGCTTCGACCTGGACGCGCATCTGCTGCGTCGTGTCCCGGTCGCGCACAGTGACGGCGCCATCCTTCGCCGTCTCGTTGTCAACCGTGATGCAAAACGGCGTCCCGACCTCGTCCTGGCGAGCGTAGCGGCGGCCGATGGACCCGGACTCGTCGACGTCGGTCAAGATTCCGGCGCCACGCAGAGTCCATTCAATCTCCGCTGCCTTCCCGGGCAGGCCATCCTTCGACGTGAGCGGCAGGATTGCGACTTGGATGGGTGCGACGTGCGGGCTGAGTCGGAGGCGAGTGTATGGCTCGCCGTTCTTTTCGCCGGACTCGTAGGCATGCTCCCAGCACGCGTACATGATACGGTCGACGCCGAAGGAAGGTTCGATGACGCACGGGATTGCGCGCGTCCCCTGTACGGTGACTTCGAGCTCGACGACTTCGTAGCAATCGGCGGGGATGGTCACGTCGCGACCCTTGTGCTGGATTGTCATCGGTGCCGTAGCCGGCTGGCGGGAGAGTTCCTTCTCGGTCAACAGGTACCTATCGTTACGCGAGGCCCAATCCTTCGTTGCCAGCCCACGCGCTTGGGCTTCCTTGGCGTAGGGGCCGGCCTCGTCCAGGAGCCAAGCCGAACGCTTTCCCTCTTGCTTCAACGTCGGGAAGAACTTCTTCGACGGGACGAATGCCTTCGCCTTGAACGTGAGTGCCGGCACTTGCGGTGCGACATAACGCAAGAAGTCCGGGTTCAGCTTCCGCGTTGGCGTGCCGGTCCACGGATCGATCGCCTCGGACCCCGAGTGTTTCGCATGCTGCGTCAAGTCGTAGTTGCCGCGGTCCGCGATTCCCACGCACTCCACCCAACCGTAGCGTTCCGATTGGAATTCGGCGTCCCAGCAATCGAGGGCGTAATGCGCCATCTCGTCCTTGAGGTGTTGACGGAAGTGCATGCGCGTCGGGTCCAAGCCGGCGGCGACGAGGAATTCCTGGGTGCGGGCGAGCCAATACGCGAGGGCTTCGTTCGCAACCATCTTGGTCTTGACGGCCTCACCGAACGTCGACTCGCGCGGCTTCTCGTCGGAATTGGAGACAAACATCGCCTTGCGCTGCGCAACCTCCGAGAACTTAGGGTGCGTCTTCGCGGCGGGGTCGTAGAAGACCTCGGCCTCCATCATGTTGAACTCGCGCAGGCGCAGCATGCCTTGCCGGGGACTGATTTCGTTGCGATTCGATCCCCCCAACTGCACGACTCCGAAGGGCAGCCGATCGCGGAAGTGGCGGAACAGGAACGGGAAATCAACGAAGATGCCCTGCGCGGTCTCGGGCCTAAGGTAGCCGACGCGGCCGGAACCTGGGCCAATCTCGGTCTCGTTCATGAGGTTCTGGCGGACGGTGGGCGTGAACCCGGCGGCCTTTGCGCAATTCGGGCACTTGGGCTTGCGTGCGGCGAGTTCCGTGTCGATGTCGGGCGCTTTCAGGGCACCGGCGTTCCCAGTGAATCCAGCGGCGGCCACGAGATGGTCCGCACGTAGCGGGGCCTTGCAGGACAGGCACGAGACCAGGAGATCCGTGAATTCCCCGACGTGGCCGGATGCGACGAGGACCGCTTCGGGCGTGACGCGTGGGCAGAATATCTCCGCCATGGGCGTGTGTTCGCGGTGCACGAAGATAGTGCGCCACAGGGCCTCGAAGCGCTGCTTCATGACGGCACCCAACGGCCCGTAATCGTAGAAGCCGGCGGCGCCGCCGTAGATGTCGTAGGCCGGCCAGAGGAATCCGCGCCGCTTCGCGAGGTCCATGACGGCATCGGTCTTGTCAGCCACGACGCGGGCCAAGTTTGCACGGCTTAAAGCGGTGGGGTGTCAAACCTGCCCGCCCTCACGGCGCCAGGGGCGCCGCGAACAGCCAGTGGCGGACGCGACCAAGACGAACCCGAAAACCGGAGCAGTCAGTCGTCTCCCTCCCAAGAGCTTTTCTACATTGGACAACTACCACTGTCCAACATGGCAAGACCTGCCGCAGACCTGCCGCCGCATTGGGACCTGACCCTTGCGCACCGAATCCTCGGCAAGGCCAGCGACCTCGACCGCAACGTGCTGCTTACCCTCATCGGCCGGCCGGTGCGCTTCAGCGAGCTGGAGCCCCTCCTGCGCGGCCGCAGGAAAAACAACCTCACCCAGGCCATGGCCCGCCTGGAGTCTGAAGGGCTAATCCAGGCGCGCCTGAACGCTCGCCGCGACCCTCCCGTCCACACCTATGAGTTGACCGCGTTCGGCATCCTAGTCATCCGAAACCTGATCGCGCTCGAGAACGCCACACAAATCCCCGACCTGCTCCGTCGCCTCGATGCTGCAGCCGCCGCGACTGCGTGAGGCGACCCGATGACGGAAGCGTTCCCAGGCAACCCACGGGACGTCATCCATCCGCACCGGTTCGAAACGGCCGGCTACCTGCTTGCTACGAGCGCGCCGTGCACGCGCATCGTGGCGGACGAGGTGCGAATCGTGAAGCGGACATTGTATGCCCTCACATCGGGACACGCGCCGCCCGTCTCGCGACCAAGATCCTGGGTGCTCGCAATCCTTGTCTGCCCGGGCGACACCCTTGCCGGGATCGCGCCTTGGGTGCGCAGGCTCGCCTCACGGGACCGGGAACGAGTGTATGTGTACTTTCACCCAGATACCGACCAAGTGGCGGCCTTGGCACCCTGGTACAAGGCCGGCCTCGACGACCCCATCACGAGCCTAGCCCAAGACTTCCGGTCCTTCCATAAGTCGTTCGGCGCCCGGATGAACCTGCAAACCTACCTTGACTTCCGCTGAATGCTGCTGAATGGTGCTGATGCAGGTGGGTCAACGGTGACGCAACTGCGTGGAGCCACCGCCGGACGCCGACGCCGATCCAGGCGCCACGAGACGAACCGCAACTTCGGCTTCCAGGAGGGGGAACGTGGTGGCCAATTGTTCCAGCAGGTCCCCCACGGCGTCGGCGTAGTCTGCGCGGATGCGATTGACGGCGGGCGCGTCAGGGTCATCCGGCAAGAATTCCGGGGGGGCAAGCACCACGACCGTGGGGACCCCGATGCTCCAGTGGGCAAGGACGGCTCGTCCGCCTCGGCTGCGGCCTTCCGGGTCGTTATGCGTCAAGTGCTCGTACAGTGGATGCGCGAGGAGGAGGTCATCGAGTTCTTCATTGCGCAGGAAGCGCGCCATCCAATCCGCCACGAGGTCACTGGGTGCCAGCCAACCAGGCGCGTCCGGGCAGGGCACGACGAGCAATGCCTCGTCCAGCGTCGAGGCCAGGGACTCCCGGCGGAACCCTGGTTTCGGCACGACGCGCAAGGCCGCCCCGCCGCCGTGCACCGCGAACGGCAGGTCCGCTTCGTCCCAGAACGGCTCAGCCGCGACGAGCCGAATCGAACCCGCGCCGACGCAGTTCGCGTCACGCAGGGGCGCCGTGGCAGCCGCCCACGGTCCTTTCATTCCACCGGGCCGCGTGCGCCTCGAGGGTTGCTTGTCTGGGCGCTGCTTGCTCCGCATCACGCGTTCGCCTTCGGTTCGACGGGATCGGCGCCGGATCCGAGGATCGGCTTGGGTTCGAATCCGGGCTTTCCGCTGCGCGCCATGGCCCATGGTACGTCGGGGAGGACGATAAGGTCCGCGGCCGCCCCGACCTTTACGGGGAGCGCCATCGGGAGGCCGGCGAGGCGGCGCCCGTTCCAAGTCGCCATGCGCAGAAGGTCCGCGACGGGGATTTTGGGATACCAGGCCGCAATCTGGGCTAGTTCGGCAAACAGGTTGCCGTCGTGGAGCATCCCGTTGTCGGTCCCCACGGCGAGCGTCACGCCAGCTGCCAGCATCCGGTCGACGGGCGTCTTCAGCCCATAGTGGGCATTGCTGCGGGCGCACACGACGACCGGTACGTCTTCGTCCGCGATAGCCTCGAGGTCGCCACGCGTCGCCTGCGTGCAGTGGACGAGGAACGCGGGACCCAAGGCCAGAATGTCCTCCATGGGTTCACGCTTCGCCTCGCTCACATGCAGGGCCAGGGGTTTGCGCGCCTTGCGAGCGGCGTCGGCCCAAGACTCGGCGTCGCCCGCATCCGGAAAATCTCGCAGCGCGGAGAGCCCGATGCCGTGGACTTTGGCGAGCAGGGATTGAGCCTCGTCCGCAGCGAAATCGGGCTTCTTCGGCCGACCGTAGATAATTGGCTCGACCGCCAAACCGTTCGTGGCCCCGGCTTCGGCCCCGGTTAGGGCTGCGAGTAGGCGCACGCCTTCGATTCCGCCTTCCCGGAAATCCATGAAGCGCGCCGTCCCGACGGCCGCCATCTCGGTGACGTAGCGCTGGATTCCTCGTTGGACTTCGCCGGTATCGGCGTGGGCCAAATGTCGTTGCTTCCAGCCACCGGGCCCCACCAATTCAGCGACGGTGCCAGGTTTGCCGGGGAAGGAGCGCAGGAACGCGTCGGCCACGTGCGTATGGCTGTTCACGGGTGCTGGGACAATCCAACCCTTGGCCGTCGGCTTGGATTCTGGCTTGCCTTCGCCTGAGCCGACGATGCGGCCCGCTTCGACCTCCACCCAACCCTCGACGACTTCCTCCTTCAGGAGGATTCGGCCGGCAAAGAGGGGCACGGCGGGGCGAGCGGGAGCGGCGACAAAGCCTTGATGGCTAACGCCATTGCCACGGGCGATGCCCGAACGCTACCTGCTGGCCGTCGATGCCGGCACGACTGGCATCACGGTGCTGGTCCTCGATACGGGGCAAGAAGTCAAGGCCCGCGCTTACCGCGAGGTGCCCTGCACGTTTCCGAAACCTGGTTGGGTGGAGCAGGACGCCGCCGTCATCCGGGACACGGCCATCGCGACGATGCGGCAGGCGATGAAATCCGTGCGGGCGGCGCCGAGAGACATCGCCGGCATCGGGATAGCAAACCAACGCGAGACGACGGTGCTGTGGGGACGGCGCACGGGCGAACCGGTGGCCCCCGCCATCGTTTGGCAAGATCGCCGTACGGCGACGCGATGCGAAGGGCTGCGGGCGGATTGGCAGGAGACCGTACAACGCAGGACCGGCCTCGTGCTTGACCCCTATTTCTCGGCCACGAAGTTGGAGTGGCTGTTGCGCACTGCCCGCCTGGAACGACGCGCCGCGACGGGCGGCCTTGCCTTCGGGACGATCGACACGTGGTTGTGCTGGAGTCTCACTGGCGTGCAGGCGACGGACCCGACGAACGCCAGCCGAACGCTGTTGTGGGACATTCATCGCAGTGCGTGGGACGCAGAACTCCTCGAGCTCTTCGGCATTCCGGCATCCGTCCTGCCTGAGGTAAAGCCATCGAGCCACGTAATCGCGACGACCAAGGAGAGCGCCTTTGGCGCCGAAATTCCCGTCGCCGCCCTCGTCGGCGACCAGCAGGCCGCGCTCTTCGGGGCGCGCTGTTTCTCGGCCGGCCAAGCCAAAAACACGTACGGCACGGGTTGCTTCCTGTTGCAACACACGGGGAGCGAGGCTGTGGCCAGTACGCACGGCCTGCTCACGACGCGCGCTGCCAGCATTGACTCCACTCCACGCTTCGCCTTGGAGGGTTCAGTCTTCACGGCGGGGGCCGCAATCCAATGGCTGCGCGACCAATTGGGCATCGTCGCCTCGGCTCCCGAGGTCGATGAGCTCGCGATGCAAACGCCCGACTCTGGCGGCGTCATCATGGTGCCGGCCTTCGCTGGCCTCGGAGCGCCGCATTGGGACGCTGACGCGCGCGGCGCGATTCTGGGCTTGACGCGGGGCGCAGACAAGCGCCACGTCGCGCGTGCGACCCTGGAATCCATCGCGTTTCAGACGGCCGACGTCGTCCAGGCAATCGAATCGGACTCCGGACAGACCATGCCTGAGCTCCGAGTGGACGGCGGCGCCTCGAAGTCCGCGCCGCTGTTGCAATTCCAGGCGGACATCCTGCAACGCCCCGTCGTCCGCCCCGGCAACATTGAGACGACGGCCATGGGTGCGGGGTTGCTTGCGGGCCTCGCCGTCGGGTCGTGGAAGATGGCGGACCTGCGTTCGCCGCCGGAGAAAGAGACGCGCTTCAAACCCGCCATGAGCAAGGCAGATGCGGCGGGCAAGTTGGAGAAGTGGCGGGCAGCTGTGACGGCCGTCCAGAGCTTCAAGCCGTGAGTGTCGCGTCCGCCAACGCCGCAATTCCAGCGTTCTCGAATCTGGCACACATGGCTTACCGCAGTCCGCCGACGGCGTCGTCCACGGGTTCCACGTTGACACCGCGGCCGTGGTGTGGGAGGCCTGGGATTGCACGGATTTCCACAGAATCTTGACCTCGACCCTGCCACGAGGACCATATCGTATCCCTGGTTTCTGTGAAATCCCAGGCCTCCCTTTCTTCGGCCGGTGTGAATACGGCGCGCGGCGACGCCAGCACCGTCAAGGCGGTTGGAGTTCGCGCGGCCATCGACGTCGCCGGCGGAAGTCGGGTCCCGTCGAAGACTGATACGAACGCGGCGCGCCCGTGGACGACAGATTGCTTGCGTGACCGGGACCCGTCGAAGATTGTACCGGCACGTTGCGGCTGCATCCCGCCCCACTTTCCGACCTAGTCCCCGGTCCGTTGCTCAGTTACCAGCTCGCTTCTTCGTCACTTTCGAGGTCGTCGCGTGGCCTTTCAACGCCTCGCCCAGGATCTCCATCGCACCATCGATTTGAGACTCGTTGACGACGAGCGCGGGGATGAATCTCAGGCTTGACTTGCCGCATGCGAGCGTGACGAGCCCGCGCTTCCAGCAACCAATCTCGACCTGGTTGCGCATCTTGTCGTCCGGTTCGCCGTCCTTGTCCACGAACTCCAAGGCGCGCATGAGGCCGAGGCCGCGGTGGTCCCCGATGGACTTGTGCTGCGCGGCGAACTCGTCCAGCCATTTGGCCAAATGCTTGCCCATCTTGGCCGAGTTCTCGACGAGATGCTCTTCTTCCAGGACGTCGAGCGTGGCCAGGCTCGCCGTGCACCCGAGGACGTTGCCGCCGTACGTATTGGAGTGCTTGCCCTGCTCCTTGAAGTCGAGGGACTTGCGCATGACGCAAGCGCCGATGGGGTAGCCGGAGCCCATGGCCTTAGCGAGCGTAGTGATGTCGGGTTGGACGCCGAAGTGCTCGGAGGCGAACCATTTCCCTGTGCGACCAAATCCGGTCTGGACTTCGTCGGCCACGAGGAGGATGCCGTTGTCCTTGCACACCTTGGCGAGCATCTTGGGGAACATCTTCGGCGGCACGACGTAGCCACCTTCTCCCTGCACGGGCTCCCAGAAGCAAGCCGCCGTATCACTCGGCGGGAGAACCATGTCGAACAAGAGTTCGATGTGCTCGATGGCGCGGTTAGCGAGTTCCTGGGGTTCATCGTATCCATCGATGCCCCACATGTTGCGGTAGGGATTCGGGAACGGCGTATGCACGACGCCTGGCATGCCGGGGAAAAAACCCTCCTTATGCTTGCGTTTGGAGGCGGTCAAGGCGAGGGCACCCTGCGTCCTGCCGTGGAACGCGCCGAGGAACGCGAGGAACATCTGTCGGCCGTTGGCGGCCTTGGCGACCTTGATGGCCGCTTCGTTGGCTTCCGTCCCTGACTGTGTGTAGAAGGTCTTCGTCGGCCCTTTGATTGGCACGATTTTCCCGAGACGTTCCGCGAGTGCCACTTGCTGCTCGTAGTAGAAGTCGGTCCCCGCGAAGTGGATGAGCCGCGCCGCCTGGGCTTGGATTGCGGCGACGATGCGGGGGTGCGAGTGGCCGGTGTTGAGCACACCTATGCCTGCCGCAAAGTCGAGCAGGACGTTTCCGTCGGCGTCCTCGATGACGACGCCACGTCCGGCGACGGCGCTCACGGGAGCAGTCTTCGTGGTGGTGGCCAAGACGGCGTGGTCCCTGGCCACGATGCCTCGGGTGCGGGGGCCAGGCATGGCAGTGCGCAGGATGGGGCGAGTCTCCTTTCCGGTGATGGTCATGCAGGTCTCCTACGAAATCCGCATTGGTCATGTAACAGAGGAAACGGATAGTCCTGTCGGTGATGCCATGGGCCCGCCCTGCGAAAATCGTGATGGCGCCGCCTTATGAGGCTGCGAAGCCCGACGGCCCTCGGCAGCCCGACGTCACTCATACGCCAACGCCTGGATGGGTTGAATCTTGGTGGCACGGCGCGCCGGAAGGAATCCCGCAACGATGCCCACGCCGATACCAATGGCAACCGAGATGCCAATCCACGAATAGGGCAGGACGACCTGCACCCCTTCGGAGGCGAACACCCCCTTCACGATGCCGATGCCCCCGGCAATCCCAAGGGCGATGCCAAGCAGGGCCCCGACGAAGCCGATGATGATGGATTCGAGCAGGAACAGCAGGAGAATCTCCCGGTCGCGGGCGCCGATCGCCTTCATGACGCCAATCTCCCGCGTGCGCTCCGTGACGGAGACGAGCATGATGTTCGCGATGCCGATGGAGCCCACGACAAGGCTGATGCCGCCGATGGCCCCGATGAAGATGGTGACCTGCGAGAAGGCGCTACTGATCTGCCCCTGGATGTCGCTCGCCGTGTCCACCGCAAGCTGCTGATCCTCGACCTTAAGCAACCGAGCATCGGAGGCGTCCTTGACGTACGTTTCAGCGCGGTCGCGCACGTTGCCGACATCGCGAACGGATGCCGCGATGATGGTGAAGCCGTTGTACACGCGGCTTTCTTCACCGGTGTTTGGGCTGGGCCGCGTCGTCGCGTAGAACGGGTCGACGGGGACGAAGACGCGAGTGTTTCGGTCACCGAAGAACGTGGAGTCTTCCGCAAGGACGCCCGCCACGGTGGCGTTCAGGTCTCGTCCATCGGGGAAGCGGATTGTGACGGTGTCGCCGGGTGCGATGGCTGCGCCGCCTGCGCCGGCCAGGAGTTCCGCGATGTCCCAGCCGAGGACCAGCTGCGTCTGGCCCAGGACGAACGGACCCCCGGTGGCATAATCTACCGGCTTGCGCAGCTCGTCTGCTTCGGGGACGGTGGCGCTGAGGCGTTCGTACGTGAGGTCGTGGCCTTGCCACGTCAGGCTCGTGGCCGGGATATCGACGAAGACCGTGACGCGTTCGACGCCAGGGATGGCGGCCAGGCGTTCGCGGTCAACGTCGGTAAAGATGTTGCAGAATTGCTGGCAATCCGGCGGCCCCTGGCCGAGCGGTGCTACGCTCGAGTAGACGTAGATGGTCTTCTGGTCGATGGAATCGAACTCGCTGACGATGGAATCCTCGAACGACTTGCCCAGGGTCACGACGGCCAGGACAGAACCGACGCCGATGACGACGCCCAGGATGGTGAGGAGGCTGCGCACCTTGTGGCTCCACAGGGAGCGAGATGCCATGCTGATGGCTTCAGGGAGGAACATCACGCCACCCCCGGCGTCGCCCGGGTCTTGTCAATGAGGCCATCCTTGAACTGCACGGTCCGGCTGCTGTAGGCGGCCATGTTTTCGTCGTGCGTAACTTGGATGATAGTCTTCCCCGCACGATTTAGCTTGACGAAAAGCAGCATGATGTCGCGGCTGGTGCTTGAATCCAAGTTCCCCGTTGGCTCGTCCGCCAGCAGGATGGGCGGGTCGAGCGCGAGGGCCCGGGCAATCGCCACGCGTTGCTTCTGGCCTCCGGAGAGTTCGTTGGGGCGGTGCTTCATGCGGTCCCCCAGGCCCACGTCCGCGAGCAGTCGCTTGGCGCGGGCTTGGCGCTCTTTGCGCGGAACACCGGCAATGGCCATCGGCAAGACCACATTGTTCAACGCCGACAGGCGCGGCATGAGGTTGAACGATTGGAAGACGAAGCCGATAGTCTTGCGCCGCATGAGGGCGCGTTGGTTCGAGTCGAGGCCATGGACGTCGCGGCCCATTAGTCTGATGGCGCCGCCATTTGGAGCGTCGAGGAGGCCGATGAGGTTGAGCAGCGTGGACTTACCGGAGCCCGACGGGCCCATGATGCTGACGTAGTCGCCGGCCTTCACGTCAAGGTCGACGCCACGCAGGACCGCGAGTTCCTGGTCGCCGGCAGGGTAAGATTTCTGCAGGTGGCGCGTCTGGACGGCAAAGGCCATTGCCCCGGTCAAGGCTGTGGGGATTTCAAGGTGAGCGGTGGGGCGTGGGTTTGCGCCCGCTTGCCATCGCTTCGCGCCAGCCCGTGATGCGCAAGTGGGCGATGATGGGCAAAAACAGGTCCCCCATCCGGAGGCCCTTCGGCGTCAAGGTGTACTCGACACGGACGGGGACCTCGGCGAACGCCTGGCGGGCCACGATGCCCTGCGCTTCCAATTCTTTGAGCCGTTGACTGAGCGTCCGACTGCCGATGCCACGCAGGCCCTCCTTCAATTCGTTGAAGCGGCGAGGTTGCCGCATGCGCAAGAGGAAGCAAATCTCGATGCTCCATTTTTGCAGCAGGGGGTTGAGGGCCTCGACGCTGAGCTGCACCTCCCGCTCCAAGCCGCCGAACCCGGTGAGCCAAGTGACGACCTGGTCCATGGCGACGCGGTGCCCTTCAGCCAATTCATCGAGAAACGAGTCGAGGCGGCCGATCATCATGGCATTGGCCTCCGATTGCTCGTTGGGGGAACGTGTGGGCGCCACATCGGACGACGCGGGCGTCCTGGGGGCTAGGGGGTCGACCGCCGGGGTCGGCTGCGCGGGAGCCTTGGTATCGCCAGGGATACCTGGCTTCTTGCGGGGCACTGGACTCCTTATACACTTCCGTTGCATATGTTACTTCCGTCCTGAAAGCAGTGGGTCAGTTTGCACCTGCTTCCAGAACGAGTCCAGAGGGAGAAACAGAACAGCATGGAGTCACGAGTTGCCAGTCAAAGGGTTTCACAGGAGCTAGCGCACGCCAGCGAACCAGAGCCGGTCCAGGCCGCGGTCGCCGAAGTCGCGAAGGGCTCCGACCCGTTCCCGTTCCACCAGGACGCTTGGTACCACAAGGCCACCGTCCTCAGCGTCGTCTTCCTGCCCATCCTAGCGATTGGCTACATGATTTACAGTCTGTGGGGCGGCGCCGTCGGCTGGATGCAGATTGGCCTCCTCCTCGGCTTCTGGGCCTTCACTGGCCTGGGCATCAGCGTCGGGTACCACCGCATGCTGACACACCGCGCCTTCGAGGCCCGCCCCGTCACGCGCTTCTTCCTCCTCGTCGCGGGAACAATGTCTTTGCAAGGCCCGCCGGCCGACTGGGCGGCCACCCACATTCGCCACCACGCCAAGGCCGACCGCGAAGGCGACCCGCACAGCCCTCTCGAAGGATTCTGGCACGCTCACACGGGCTGGCTTGTCCGTGACCGCTTCGTGCGCGACGGCCTCGCCCACGACAAACTCATGCTCGATCCCGTCACGGCCTTCATCCAGAAGACCTGGGTCGTCTGGGTCGTCCTGACCTTTGGCCTGCCAGCCCTGCTTGGCTACCTCATCGCCGGCACCTGGTGGGGCGCCCTCGACGGCCTCGTCTGGGGCGGACTGCTGCGCGTCTTCATCGGCCACCACATCACTTGGAGCGTCAACTCCATCACGCACATGATCGGCACGCGGCCGTTTGCCACCACCGACCAGGCGCGCAACAACTGGCTCATCGCCTTCCTCGGCTGGGGCGAAGGCTGGCATAACAACCACCACGCCTTCCCGCGCGCCGCCTACATCGGCATGCGCTGGTACCAGATTGACATCGGCGGCTGGCTCGTGGCCTTGCTGCGCGTCACGCGGCAAGTCCGCAACGTGTGGATGCCGACGCGCGAAGAGCGCAAGGCGCGCTTGGCCCGCAACGTCCGCGCGAAGAGTGCGGCCTGAGCCCACCTTTTCCGCAGATTTCGTGCACCACCTTTTCCGCAGATTACGCAGATTTCGCAGAGCGCTGCGGTCACCGCGTGCCTGTGCAATCTGCGACCGGTCCCGATGCTTCGAGCAATGCGGTAATCCAAGGGCGCGCCGCGGCCGTAGCCATCTGCGAGTGGACCCGCCAAACTCCGACGACGTCGGCGGGCACGTGAGGAACCAACCTTGACTCGATGATGGCGGCGCCGCGCGCCGCAGTCACACCCATCGAAGAAAGGGAGGCCTGGGATTTCACAGAAACCAGGGATGCAAAATGGTCCTCGTGGCAGGGTCGAGGTCAAGATTCTGTGGAAATCTGTGCAATCCCAGGCCTCCCACACCACGGCCGCGGTGTCAACGTGGAACCCGTGGACGACGCCGTCGGCCGACTGCGGTAAGCCATGTGGCCGGTGGCTTCGAAAACGAGTGACGGCGCGAGGTGCCTACGCGGCTTCGTGCACAATCTTGACCTTGCCCAAGACGATACTGACGGTCCGCATTGCCTTGATGGGCACGTCATGCCTCTGCTCCAGGTCGCGCCGTCGCACCCCTTTGTTGAGGAACAGCAGTACGCCCTGGACGGTGACCTTCATCGACGCCAGCGTGTTGAGGAGGCTGTCCATCGTCCGCCCGGTCGAGAGCACGTCATCGACTAACACGACGCGGTCGGCTGGCCCGACGCCGTTGATGTGCAGGCACGCCTCGCCGTAGCCCGTCTCGCAGAACGCGACCTCTTCGCCGGGCAGCCCGTATTTTCGCTTTCGAATGATGCCGTATGGGATTCCCGTCGCGAGGCTCAACCCCGCAACAAGCGGGAGTCCCATCGCTTCAGGGGCGAGCAGCACGGTTGCCCCCTCCAGTTCCGGCTGTCGCTTCGCCCAATCGACCCAAGCGGCTAGAAGAGGCGTATCAGTGCGAGGGACTCCGTCCGTCAGCGGGTGAATCAGGTACGCGTATCCGTTGCGGTCCATGACCTGTGCCGATTCCAAGGACGCGTCGATGAGTGCGTCCCCCTTGCTCCTGAGTGTTGGGGCGGCCGCACTCGTGGCGGACCTGGCTGGCGGGGCGGGATGGGCTGGAGGGGCGGCAGAGCCGGAGGGGGCCACGGGGGCGGGCGTCATTCCAACGCCGTCCCAAGGGCCACGAGGAACTTCCCCACGACGTCGCGGCTGACGTGGGGGTTGACGACGATGCGAATCGCCGAGAGGCGCGGCACGATGTTGACGCGGAACCCAAGCGTCTGCAACCGAGCCGACAGATCCTGGGGGTCCTCCGCCTTGAACGTGACGACGGCAAGGTCGGGCATCGCCACGAGTTCGACTCCCATCGCCTGCAGTTGGGCAGCGAGGTACGTGGCGTTGTCGAGGCAGGTCTCCGCTAGGCTTGCGAATCCGCTCCGGCCCAAGTGGCGGTGCACCGCCCACGCCGCCGCGACGGCGGCACCTGGGCGCGTGCCCATGAGGGTACTCTGCGTCAAGCTCGAGACGTAGGGGGATTCGACCGCCGTCAATTCCCAGTCTGCGCCGTCGCGCACGACGAGGGCGCCGCCGGGAATGGTCGCCATGCCCATCTTGTGCGGGTCCATCGCGACGCTCCAGACGCCTGGCAGGTCGAAGTCGAAGGGCACCGCCGTCCGGTTTGCCTGCGCCAAGAAGGGAATG
Organism: uncultured Halobacteriales archaeon; assembly: GCA_964643795.1. Lineage (GTDB taxonomy): Archaea > Thermoplasmatota > E2 > JACPAO01 > JAHFTW01 > JAHFTW01. The sequence goes on from CAZXUC010000003.1 coordinate 52,604, forward strand.
AGATAGCCGCCATATGCCGCGTCGACATGCAGAAGGACGCCCTTCTTCTTGCAGGCCGCGGCCATGTCCGCGATGGGATCGATGAGGCCTAACTCAGTCGTGCCCGCGACGGCGACCATGAGGGCGGTATCCTTGCCACAGGCTTTGGCCATGTCTGCCGCGACGGTGCGGTGGCCCGGTCCTGTGTCGACGGTCACCAGTTCCATTTCGAGGAGACGCGCGGCCTTCTGGAAACTGAAATGGCCTGCCTCGGAGACGACGAGAGAGCGGCGTCCAGTCTTCTCGCGCGCGAGCCAACAGGCGAGGATATTCGCCTCCGTCCCACCGGTCAGGTACCGGCCAGATGCCTCGCCGGGGGCGTGCAGCAGGGCCTTCAGGTCGTCGAGGACCTCACGTTCAAGCCGGGCGGTGCCGGGGAAATGACCTGGATCGCCCAGGTTGGTCTCTAGGAATTGAGCGTGAGCTTCAGCGGCCACCTCGTGGGGGGACGTGCACATCGACCCGAGAATTTGCCCCGTTGCGAAGGAGAAATCCTGCGCCTTGGCCTCCTTGAGTGCCTGCCGGACCTTGCGTCGGTTCCAGCCATCTTCCTGCACGACCGGGCCACGGGCATTCCTGATAAAAAGGAGGGCCCGGCGGGCCACGGCGGACCAGGGCGGACCCTCGCCAATGATGTGTTGCCTGGGAATTGGCCTTGATTCGATTCGGCAAAGCGCTCAAGAATCCGGGAATTCCCGTTGCTCGGCCAAAACCCTGCCCCCAATGGTTTCACCAACCTCTGTCCGACGTGCCTTAAGTGCGACCGGAGGCTGCTTCGTCAGCCATGGCTGCTAACCTGCTATCCGCCCTCGCCTCCGCCGCCGTCCTTGAGCGCTGCGCCAACCGGGACGCATCCTTCCTGCGCGTGACGCCACGATTCCTCTCCCACGCCGAAGAGACGGGCCTTCGCCTGCGCATGAACGGCACGGCTTCGCACTCCACCCACCCTGCGCATGTCCTTGCCGCTGCGCTTGCGACGTGGGACGACTTCCACCGCGACCCGAACCAAGGCGCAACGATGCTCGTCGACCTTCTCGAGGCGCGTGGCCAGCTCGGTGCGCTGCGCCCAGTGTTTCCTGCGCTCGAACAATTCACGCCGATTGCCGCGTGAGCTGCCAGATTGCCGCGTGACCCCGTCGGAAAGGTTATCACCGTTCCCCAAGTCGGCCGCCCGCCCAGGAGGGCTCCACCTCCTTGGCACCCCAAATTTGCCGCCTTAGCTTAGCGGTGGAGCGGCGGACTGTTAATCCGCAGGTCGTCGGTTCAAATCCGACAGGCGGCGCTAGTTCTTGCCAACCGAAAACCCTTATCGCAGCCGAACCGGTGCGATGGCGATGGAAGGTCGGCCGGCACCGGAAGGGCGCGCATTCTTCTTCGTCGTCGCCCTCGGCGCGGCCGCCGGCCTAGGCGCCTGGTGGACCTACCCCCATCTTACCGCAGGCTCAGGCTCGCTCCACCTCATCCTGCTTGTCGCGGCTCTCGCGGTCTTGGGTCTTCCCGTCTTCATGGCCGAAGGAGGCCTCGGCCAATTCCGCCGGCGCAACGTCGTGGATGCATTCGGACCGGGCCCGATGCGCGCCGCCGGTGCCTTCGTCGCCGTGAGTGCGGTGCTTGCAGCGGCGCTCGTTGCGGTCGTCACAGGATGGGCGGGCCGCATCGTCATCGAGTCGTTCCGCCCGGATTTCCTGGCCGATCCAGGCCGCGAGTTCCGGCTCTTGTCGCAGGGCAGCGACGCCATGCTCGGAGCGGCAGCCGTCCTCGCCGTGGCCGCCTTCGTGACGGCGCGCGGCATTCATCGCGGCGTCCGGCCCGCCGCCGTCATCGCCCTGAGCGCGATGTTCCTGCTCCTTGCCGGGCTCGTAATCTACGCAAATGTCCTTTCTGGCGCAACGCGGGCGCGCTCCGACTATTTTTCGCCTGACTTCACCGGCGTGGCGGGCGCCGACTTCGTGCAGGCGGCACAGCAAGCGCTCCTCGTGGTAGCGGTCGGCGTTGGCTTGGTCGCGACCCTCGCTGGGAACGGTCCTCACGACCGCAAACTCCCGCGCAAAGCCTTCGCAGTGGCCCTTGGCGCCGTCGCAGTGGTCCTGGCAATCGGCCTGTTCCTCGTCCCGCTGGCGGCGCACCATGACGCGGAATTGTCCGGGTCGGATGCCGTCTTTGGCGGGCTGTTCACCACCGCGCCTGAACTATTCGCCATGGCAGGCGAGTCAACCGGCGCCGTCCTCGCGGGGGCATTCTTCGCGGCGCTCGTTGCCTCCGGCATCGCAGCAATCCTGGCGCTCCTCGAGGTCCCCGTGACGTTCTTGATCGACCGCTGGCCTGCCTGGGGCCGACGCCGTTCTGCTCTGCTCGTTGCAATGGTCGCCTACCTCATCGCCATCCCCCTGGCATTCAGCCGCGCCCTCGTTGCCGACTCCGTCGTCATCCTCAGCGCCGTCCTGATTCCGCTGGGCGCTCTGCTGTTTTCCCTGCGCGTGGGCTGGGCGGGCCCAGGCATCCTCGACGGCTACAACGTGGGGGACGCTCAACACAAGGTCAGCCTTCTCCTGCACCCTTGGTTGCGTTTCGTGACTCCAATCCTGTGCGCCTTCCTCGTCATAGTCGGCGTCATGGCCTTCTTCGCAGAGACCGGTTCCATCGAACGCGGAACCGGCGGTTTATGGTCATGGGTCCCGTAGCACCACACGCGGGGGTAGCCAAGCCCGGCCAACGGCGCCCGACTTAAGATCGGGTTCTTCGTGATTCGTCGGTTCAAATCCGACCCTCCGCATTTTCACTTCGCTTCAATCGCGCAGCAGAACTGGAGGCCTGGGATTGCACAGATTCCTACAGATTCTGGTCCTCAATGGGTTCGCCCCTTCACGCGGAGGTCGCGGAACCCCGCGGAATCGCTTCCGCGACTTCCCGGTTCTCCGCGTGAAGTGTAGTGCGTTGCGTGCAAGAACACAATCTGTGAATTTCCGTGAAATCCCAAGCCTCCCACACTCCGGCCGACAGTCTCGCGATTCAAATCGTGCATCAACCGCAAACCGTGCACCACGCCCCCGTCGGCGGACTGCGGTAAGCTCCCGACCCGGGGCTTCTAACAGGGCACCGTCGTGCAAGCACAAATGAGGGAATTACCCCTCGGCGGGTCATCATGCGCCGCTTCGTCACGGTCAGCCACACCGCGCAATCCGACGGGAATTGGCACCTTAATGACCTCTCCGCCGGCGCCGGTCGCATCGACCTCCTGTGCCGCAACATCCAGGCCGCCTTCTTCCTCAGCCACGGCCTGCGCGAAGATGTCGAGTTCTACGGCGTGTGTGCCGCGTCGCCCATCCGCCAGAAGACCGTGCGCATCGCGGGCGCCAAGATACAGATGCTCCACCCCGACGAACGCTCGACGGCGGCGCGACTCCAGCAGGCCCTCAAGGATTCCTGGTCCGTGCCAGATTGGAAGGAAGTGCAAAACGGATTATCCGTCGCGCGCTTCGGCCTGGAAGAGCTCCTCGTGGACCTCCGCGGCAAAGGGACCCTTGTCCTGCTCGACCCTGACGGCGAACCCGTCGACCAGTGGACTCCGCCAAAGGACCCGATTCTGTTGTTGAGCGACCACGTCCCATTCACGAAGGCGGAGTACAAGACCCTCGACGCGGCTGGAGCGCAACGCGTCAGCCTCGGCCCACATTGGTACCACGGCAACCACGCGATTTCTGTCGTGCAGTGGTGGCTGGACCGCCATCACGCTCCGGTCTCGGCGGATCCACGCAACGCCCCGAAGGCAGCGCAACAATGAACGCGCCGCGCTGACCGTGCCAGAGTACATGGCAAGCGGGTCGCATTGTCCACGATGCACTGCCGCGTTCAACCCGGCGTGCCGCTCGCATTGGCCACTCTACTTCGAACCGCCGTATTGATGGACGCCGTCGTCGGCATCGAGGTCCAAGCAACATCGGTGGTCATCGGTGACATCGGTGGATGGGTGGCGCGCAACGCACCGATCCACCGATGCCACTGATTTCACCGATGCGGTTATGGACGCCTTCGTACCGAGACCGGCGCGACCGTGGCTGACCGCGACGCCCGCTGCGGGGGCGGCGGGGCCATCATGGCCTGCATCCACGGCCGCCCCATCATCCAGACGGCAATGCTGCAGAAGACGTTCGTGAGCAGGATGACGACGGCCGCATACGAACCGAAATCCTTTGCTTCAGGAAACTCGAAGACCTGGAATGGTACCTGGCTGAGGGCGGCGGCCGCCAGTCCGAGCGGGAACATCGCGCCTACCGCGAACTGGTCCACGCGGGCCACCTTGGAGCGCCAGAACACGATGGCGGTGCCCCAAAACCTGCCTGCAATGACGGCGGCTGTCAGCAGGAGGCCGACCAGGAGGAAGCGCGGTTGCTTGAGCACCTCGAGGTCGAGCACGACGCCCAATCCGACGAAGAAGAAGGACCGAATCAAGAACACCACTTCGTGATGGAATCCTGCCAGAGTCTCGGTAAAGACCGGGACGGCAAGCGGTCGTGCCTCGCCCGTGCTGCGCTTGGGACGTCGCGTGCTTGCTTCCACGAAGGCCTCGGTCTTCTTGCTGTTGCCGATGACAAGGCCGAACGCCAGCACCGCCATGGGTCCAGAGCCATCGAGGTGTTCGGTCACTGCATGCAGGAGGAACAACGCCGCGAGCGTCAGGACGTACTCGTAGCCATGCACGAGGCGCGAAGAGAGGATGCGGCTCCACAGGAATCCGGCCGCGGTTCCGGCCACGATGCCGATGGAGAAGACGAGGAAGAGTTCACGCGCGAATTCCCCTGGAGCCGTGAGTTGGAACTTGATGGCCGTGGCTAGCCCGTAGACGCCAACGATGACGAGCACGTCGGACACGGCCGCTTCAATGGAGACGACGGTCACGGTGTTGTGTTCGACGCCGAGTTGCCGAATCATGGGCATGACGATGACGGCGCCTGCGCCACCGAAGGCCATGCCGAGAAGCAGCGCGTGCAGGACGGGGAGCCCCGCAACGAAGTGGCCGACGGCGGCACCAAGCAGCGCGGTCGCAGAGAAGACGAGGACGGCAAGCAGGGCGCCCTTGGCAACGCCCGTGCGCAGGTCACGCATTTGGATTTCGAGGCCGCCGTCGAAGAGGATGAGGATGATGGCGATGGTCCCGATGAGGGGGCTGAGGTTACGGAAGCCTTCGACGTCGACAAAATGCAAGAGGGGTCCCAGCACGACGCCGAGGACCATGAGGAAGAGCACCTCCGGCAGGCGGAAGCGCCGGAAGCCAAGGGCCGCGAGGAAGGCACCGCCGATGATGACCCCCACGGCGACCAGGAGGGCTTCGGCGTCTGCCATCCAGAGGCCAGAATCGGAGGGGGCTTAGACTCTTCCTGCGCTCTTCACCCGAGGGAGGGCATCCTTGCCACGACCCCCATGTCGGCACGCGGAACGCACGGAACCGCGCGGAAAACGGCAGGACGGTTCGTTCCGCGGGTTCCGCGGGTTCCGCGTGTAAGTCCTTGGGCGGAAGCGGCTCCTTGTTCCTATCGCCGGCGTAGTGGGCGACGCTCAATAGACTTCCAACAGCATCGCGAACCCTTGCCCGCCGCCGACGCACATCGTCTCGATGGCAAGCCCGCCGCCCTTGCGGTGCAGGTTGTTGATGATGTGGCTCGCAATCCTGGTCCCAGTTGCGCCGAGCGGATGCCCGAGGGCGATGGCTCCGCCGTTCGGATTTACGATATCCTCCGGTACGCCGAGGGAACGGATGGAGGCGAGCACTTGGCTGGCGAACGCCTCGTTGATCTCGAATTGATCGATGTCGGCGAGTTTCACGCCCGTCCGTTTGAGGAGCTTCTGCACGGCGGGGATGGGACCGATTCCCATGACCTCTGGCTCGACGCCCGCGACGGCTGCTCCCACGATGCTTGCCTTCGGTTCCAGGTCGTGTTCCTCCGCGAATTCGGCGCTCGTGATGAGGCTCATCGCGGCCCCGTCTGACATTTGGCTCGCGTTGCCGGCCGTCACCGTGCCGCCCACCGGCAGGAATGCGGGTTTGAGCGTAGCCGTCGCCTCGTACGTCGAACCGTACCGGATGCCTTCGTCCTTTGCCACCACGACAGGCCTTCCGTCTGGCCCGGGGACGGTGACGGGGATAATCTCGCCGTCGAAAAGGCCGGACTTCTGCGCGGCCTCGGCGCGGTTGTGCGACCGCACGCCCCACCTGTCCATGTCTTCTCGCGTCACCGTGTAGCGTTTCGCCACTTCCTCGGCGGTGAGGCCCATGGCGTTGTAGTACGTCTTGCGGCGGTCCCACATGCGGGGATTGACGTAGAGTTCTGGCGTCATTCCCACCATCGGAATGAGGCTCATCGTCTCGACGCCGCCGGCGACGATGCACTCGCTCCAACCTTGCTGAATCTGGGCATGGGCGACGGCCATCGCGTAGGCCGAGGAGGAACAGAATCGATTGATTGTTGCGGCGCCGGATGAATCAGGAAGCCCGCCGAGCAGGGCCACTTGACGCGCAACGTTGTACCCCTGCGGCCCCTCCGTCATTGCGCAGCCGATGAGTGCGTCCTCGACTAACTTCGGGTCCAACTTGGTGCGCTTCAGTAGGCCCTCGATGCACCACGCACCTAGGTCGTCGCTGCGGGTCTTCGCGAAGGCTCCCTTGAAGGCGCGGCCGATGGGGGTGCGTACGGCGTCGATGATGACGGGGTCGTCCACGCCGGGCGAATCGGGTGCCAGGAGAAAAGCGGAAGGGTGGGAGTTCGGCCTGGCACAGGGGCGACCTCAACCTTGAAAGCCCAGAAAGCGAGTCGGGCTCGATGGTCTGGTCGGCGGGGCCCCGTACGCTGGTCGTAGCCACCTTGCTCATGGTTGGCGGGTGCGCGCCGGCGGCCGAGGGGGATTGGTTGCAACCGGGCGGCGATGGAATGGGTACCGGTCAAGCCCAGGGGGACGGGCCTGCCTACCGCGATGTGGCGCTTTCCCTGGACATCCCTGGAGCGGCTGGTTGCGGGTCATGCAATGACGTGCCTCGCCCCTTGATTGTAGCGGATTCCATCTTCGCGCTCGTGGTGACGGACCTCGGCGGCATTGCGTCGCGCGTGACGTCGACGCTGTTCGAGATCCCCCTCGACACCGGCCTTCCTGTCGAGCGAGCGTCGGTAAGCTCCCCCCAGCGCGACGTTGCATGGCTCACAAGTGACGGCACTTGGGTCTTCATCGTCACCCAGCAGGAGGCCCATGGATACTCGCTCGAAACACGGCGCCTCGAATGGACAACCCCGCTCCGGCCGCACGAGGAGATTTCACCATCCCTCCCGCCTGGCGCCGAAATCCTGAATGCGGCGCTCGAGCAAGCTGTGCGTCAATCATGTGGACCACCGGCGGTGCACAACGGAACGCTGCTCATCGCATGCATCTGGCGGCTAGGCGTCGTCCCCGACCTCGTCCCGTACGTCGTAGGCCTACGCAATTCGACGGGGGCGCTTGTCGCTGGACCCTATGAGTCGCGCTTCGGGCCGCTCTCGCACCAGGAATTCATGGCGGACCCTCAGGCTCTCGCCAGCTATTGGGCGGACCAGGCGGCCTTCGGCCAGAATTCGCCTGCGCTCGCGGTTGTTCGCGGCGTGGCCACGGACGGTCGCTACGTTACAGTGGCGATCGACGTCCCAATTCGGACCTCTACAGCGATCGAGGAGGCCCCGGATTACGGGCTGTGGCGCCTGTGGGTCATCGACATGGCGGCGTCGGACGCACCGTTGGAAGGCCAGTGGGTCTTCGACGAAGACACCGATCAAGTCTCCCAGGGAACAAATTTCCTTTCGGCGCCCACCATCGTCGGCCCGGACGTGCTCATCGCCCACAATGTCGTCCACCGGTTCCGCCTCGCCCGCGCTGATCCCATCGCCGACCACCAGGAGTCGAACAACCTGCGCGATGGCCAAAGCCTCGAATTCGATCAGGGCGCCGGGCTTTCCGTTGCGGGCGGGCACCTCGTGGCTGGAATCGCGCACCGCCTCTACCGGTTAGATCCCAACCTGTTCCCCATGTGGCGCTACGACCTGGACTCGGGTCAGCGCTGGCAACCCCAGGGGCTGGTCTCAGCAGGCGAAACCGTGTACGGAGTGAGTGCAGGTTCGAACGAGCTGTCCACCATCCACGGGGTCAACGCGCAGACCGGGGAGCCTGTTTGGGACTTCCCCATGGACCGCGGCCGGCGCGTGGGCATCGCCGTGAGCGACGGGGTCATGGCGATTCAGGGGGTTTGGGGCAACATCGTCGTCCTTGGCCGACTCCCCTTGTCAATCCAGCCCGAAGTAGAAAGGACGGAGGCCTATCCTCAACCCGGAGAGGTCGTCCGCGTCGATCTCGGGGAAACTGGCCCGGGCGCATTTGGCCCCGCAACGGAATTCCGGGCCGAGTGGGGCGATGGCGAAGTGGACAACTGGCAGGCGGGTCCAGTGTTCCGCCACGTGTACTCCGATGCTGGCGACATGGAGGCTCGGTTCACGGCACGAAACGCCCAGAACCAGACATCCTCCGAGGCCATGACGTTCTTCGTCGGCCAGTACCCGCCCGGACAACGCTTCTGGAACGACCCCCTCGACGAGCGCTACCAGGAGCAATTCTACTTCGTTCTCGGTCTCTTGGCCACCGCCATCATCGCCCTCGTCGGCTTCTATCGGGTCGGACGCAAGCGGCGCCGCCTGGACCATGAACTGCGGGACTTAGAAGCCGAGTACAAGCGTCTCGTTGACGATCCGGCGAGCTGCGACTCGATGCTCTCCGAGAAAAAAGCAAAGGCGCGTTCCCTCTTCTTGCAGAAGAAACTGGAGGAGGCGCACTCGAACTTCCTGGAGCGCCGCATCGACGAATTGCGCCAGGGTTTGCGCGTCTCGGCCGTCGACGAGAAACTCAAGTTCCTCCCCCACGGCATGGTCCAACACCTGCGCCGCCTACTGCACGACGGCAAAATTGACGCCTGGGAGCGCAGCCACTTCCTCGACGCATTGGAGCGGGAGACCACCTTGAACAAGACGCAACGGCAGCAAGTGCGATCGCTCGTCGAGGGATGGTTCGCAAGGGATGCTCAAACGCGGTGACCCGTCCCGCTCGTGTTTTCCTTGTTTGCGCCGCCTACCTACGACAGGTGGAGGACGAGCGTGTTGCGCTCGACGTCGCGTGGCCAGTAGGTGCCGCGGCGAAACGCCCCACTTCGTAGCCCAAGTCTTGGCACCCTCCCCCCCACCGGCTATCTCTCGAACGCACCAAGCAATCTGGCGGTCCGTCAGCTTGACCACCCTGCTGATGGACGCCCGCCGATAAGCAAGGCTGCGACATAATTGTTGGACGCCACACATCATATCCGCCTCAACGGTTAAGAATGGGGCCTTTTGTCTCGCCCACGGTGCTGCCGATGCGTGAGCTACGAGTGTCCATTGCCTGCCTTGTGACTACCCTGGTTGCGTTCTCGGGTTGCGCCGAGGACGCGGCGACAAACGACGACGATTCCGGGTCCCTTGGGGCGACTCTCGTGCTGTCGGACGTCGCAGGCGACGCACGGGAGCCAACCGACGTCTTGGGCGCGACCCTCAGCGAAACGCCGGAATCCCTAGTCATCGAGATTGCAGTTCCGACGCTGCCTCAGGATTTCTCGACCTGGATGCGCTCCGACCTGTCCTGGCTGTGGATGGACGTATGTTGGGGTGACCAGGGCAGCGACCCGGATCGGCCAGAATTCGAAGCCTGCGCCGGCCTCACCATCGACAACTCGGGCCCGGTTGCAGACGTGCGCGCGCACTTCGGCGTGTACGACGAGGAGGGCTGCAACGACTGGTGGTGGTGTGAATGGAGCGTCCCATACGAACTGACGCCTGGCACGCCGGGCAAGGTCGTGATCACGGTGCCCCGTGCGTTGTTGCCCGCCGGCGACCAAGGGGACAACTTGACCACGCCCGTGCTGTACAGTAACTCGGCCTACGATGCGGGAGCCCTAAGGTCCACCAACTTGCCGAGATACTTCGCCGGTGTCGACGCTCCGGTCGTCGGAAATCGGTACGCGTCCGGCCCACCGACGGAGGGCACACGGGAAAAGGATACGTCCACGCCCGGGGCGGACTTCACGTTCCGCACGGCACGAACGGCGTCGACATTGCCCGCCTCGTTGACCATCATGCAGGACCAAGCCGGCGACGTGGCTGCCGCCGGTCGAGTCCGAGCCGACCTGGACATCACGGCAGTGGACCTCGAGCCGACCGACAGCAGCCTGACTTGGCGCATCACCGTAAGCGAGGTCGGGCCGGCTCCAACGCATGCGTTCTACGCGTCGCTTGGAATCGGCACGACCGTCTTGGAAGCCTGGTACAACGCCGTCGGCGGCGTCTTAAGTGGACCAGGCGGCGGTTACTGCACCCCCGGATGCAACGGCTACACGGATTACCCCATAACGGTGGAATTCGAGCCGGGGTCGCCGGGTGCCATCCTGGTCTCAATCGCGAAGGCGGACTTGCCGGATGATCTCTATGAGCACCGTGTAAATCTCGTGGACTTCTACCTGTACGAAGGAGACGGGACTGGCACCTGGATGCTGCCGGTACCACTACCGGCGTTTGCTTCGGCCGGTGTGTATAGCCCCGGCGATTGGGCGTGGGGCGCCGAGCCCGTGACGTACGGCGCGGCGGCGTGACCTGGCGACGAACGCGATGCCCCGAGGTACGCATCACGGCAAGGTGCACGAGCGACCTCAACCTTGAAGAAGTCGCCAGGGAAGTCGGGGCCAATGGTCGGTCGCGTGGTCGCGCGTTGGCAGGTTGCACTAGCGGTGGCACTGGTGGGGGCCGGGTGGGCTCCCGCGGTGCAGGCGGATTGGTTGCAAGCCGGCGTGGACGCGCAGCGCACCGGTTACACGGATGAGAACGGTCCGGCCTGGAGCGATGTTGCGTACACGCTGGCCCTGAACGTCTCTAAGAACCAGGAGCCGCCAGTGTCGATCGCAATCGTCGCTGGCAAGGCGTACGTCGGGGCTTGGAAATGGCCAAGCCATTCAACCATCTACGAGATCGAGCTCGGGACGGCGCAATGGCGTGAATTCGCGCGGCCAATCGTGGACAACCCGCTCTCCGCGGGGCCAAATGGCGGGTACGAAACCCGGGCGCCCCTCGAGTTCGCAAGCGACGGAGTGCATTTTTTTGCTCTCTTCGACCCGGGCGAGGTCCAGGCCTTCGACCTTTCCACGGGTGACCTGGAATGGAAACTGCGCATTACCAATGCGACGGTCCTGCACGATGCAACATGGCCAGTGACGAATCTGGACCCTGGGCAGCCTTGCCGTCGTGGCTCCGAACTGGCACTGGCCAACGGAACGCTCTATGTCGCCTGCGACATCAACCAATCGACGGCCGTGGCCGTTTCAGCCATCAATATCACGGCGGGGCGGCTCGTTTGGACCCACGTCCTGCAAGCGGCCGGCGCGCTCTTGCTTCCGACGCCCAGCCCTTTGGTTTACCCCACGGGTCTTTCAATCCTGGGAGAGGTGGTGGTCGTGGCAACATACTCGGGCCCCCAGGCAGGCGGCACAACCGGAACGACGGCCGTGGACCTGGAAGCTGCTGCGTCGTCGTACCATGCCTTGCTCCGGGCGGGCAGGCCCGTGACCGGTGTTCCAGAGCAATGGGTCGGGCACGAGGAGTGGTGGGCCCAAGGCCCGCGAGGAGCGGTAAGCAACTGGCCACCTCCGGCCACGGGCAATGGCGTCCAGGTCTTCCTCGAACTGGAAAGATTGATTTTGCGTGATGCCGGCAACACGTCGCAAGCGAACGCCAGAGCGGTGCCATTCCGGCCAGTGGCGGGTGCGCCGGAGACCCCGGATCCAGGTAGCGGTTTTGTCTTGGCCCCCGAAGGGCTCTACGCCACCAGCCAGACCGGAATCCACCGCCTGGACGAAGGCTATTCGACTCTGCGCTCCTGGACGCTGCCCCTAGGAAGCCAATGGGCTCCCGGGCCTCTGGTGCGTACTGGAAATGGAATCATCCTTGGTAGGACAGGTCCTGCCGGCGCTGGCTTCCTCGATCCGCACCCAGGCCTGCAAGCCCTGGAGGCCGTGACGTTGCGCCCGCTGTGGAACCACTACAAGGACGCCACCTTCGCGTTCGCCGTCTCCGACGGACTCGCCGTGTTGTGGTCGTACGATGGCGTGCTGCAGGTACTGGGGGCGAACGAAGTTTCGCTTCAGCCCGTGCTCCGCGTTTCGTCACGCATCCCGCAACCGGGCGACGTGGTGCGCGTCGACCTGTCAAGGTCGCACGCAGGAACCGGCTCTTTCGGACCTCCCACGGAATTCAAGGCAAACTGGGGCGACGAAACCGAGACGGATTGGCAGGCGAGCCCAATCTTCGAGCACCGGTTCCTTGATTCACTTGACGCTGACGCGCGGTTTTTCATCCGCAATGCGAACCAGACTTCGTCCCAGGCCGTGCTTTTTCGCGTCGGCGGCGACCCCGACCTGACGTACCTGCAGCAGCAGTTCTCGCAAGAGAACCAGGAGCGGACGTTCTTCTTCCTTGGTCTTGTCCTCACCGCTTTGGGTGCCGTTTTCGGGTTCTGGCGCCTGCGGGCCAAACGCGGCCGCCTCCAAGAAGAACTCGACGCCATCACGGCTGCATACGAGCGCAACAAGGACAACGCCACAGCCTGCGAAGCGGCGCTAGCAGAACGCCGTGCCCATGCCCATGGATTGGCCGTGGACGGCAAACTCGACGAAGGCCAAGTCGCGCTGCTCGAACGCCGCATTGAGGAACTCCTCGGACGCCTCCGCCTCGGCGCCGTAGATGCACGCCTACACTTCCTGCCGTATGGCATGGTCTTGACGTTGCAGCAGATCCTCAAGGATGGCCAAATCAATGCGTGGGAGCATCGCCATTTCATCGAAGCGCTAGACGGCGAACGCCTGCTCGCGGCGGGCCAGAAAAAGGAAGTCAGGACGCTCATCGATTCGTGGTTCCGAAAAGACGCGGGGGCGATGCCGTGAAGGCGTGGCCGCTGCTCATCATGGCCGTCGTCGCGGGTTGCCTTTCACCGCCAAAGGGCGGCGACGTCGTTCCCGCTGATTCCGATCTGGATTTCCTCGTTGGCGACGACCCGGCGTCCCGCACCACTGCCGCAGCTCCACGTTGGGCGACGGGTGAATGGTGGCAGTACCACGTGCTTCTCCACTATACGGGCGCGGAATACGACGTCACTCGCGTCGTGGCCGGTCGCGATGGCGACAACTACACGGTCGGGATGCCGCTGGAGGATTGGGAGGCCATGGGCGACAACGTCATCGGCTACCACTTGCCAGGCTTGGGCGATGTCCGTGTGAGTGACCTCATGTACGAAGTCCATGACCTGCCCTACAAGCTTCTTGACTTTCCCCTCCAAGCCGGCGATTCCTGGCAGGCGGGGTTCGAGTTCAGCGAGGTCATCGTCACAGTGGAATCAGCCGATGCCGCGGGCGCCGTGATGCGCGTGGAGAAGATGTACGAACAGGCCTGGGGTCCGGTCGCGGCGCCCGTGACGAACCGCGTCCTAGGCGATGTCTACACGGCACGCGCCGAATATGATGCAAGGCTGGGCGAGGTCCGTTTGCTCGACATTCCGGGCTACGCCCGCGTCGAGGTCGTTGACCACGGATACGGGTTCGAGGGGACGGTGCGCGTCCCGCGCAACCAAGGAATGCCCTTTGTCAACGGTCGGATTGCGGGCTTGCCGGATCGAAACGACCCGACGCACCCGATCACGGGCGAAGCCCACGTGGAAGACGTCTATGATCGGATGGCGCTGACCCTCGGCGCCGGATCGCTTGCGTTCGAGGGGCAGCAATCGACGGGCTACTACAAGGAAACGGCACGCGGGCCCGATGGGGAATACGTCCTGGAGAAAGTGCCGCCAAACACGGCACTGGAATTCAAGCACTTCTCCGTCGAACGGCCCGGCGGCGCTTGGACGTTCGAACACATCGCCATCGGCCCCGGTGGCGCCCAGTCAGAGGCGTTCGCCTATGAGATTCATGACGTCACGGTCCCTGGTCTCCAGGTCACGCGACCGGCATGGCGGACGGCTTGAGCACCGCCACGAGAAACGCGCCGGCCCTTCGCGCCTGACTGTGACCGCACTCAACTCGCTTCCTTCAAACGACGGTCCGCCATAATCGAAGCGTGGCCGACCCCGGCAAACCCGCTTTTCCACCGGGCCTCGCCGTCGCCATCGCCGTCATCTCCGTCTCCTTTGCGGCGCCGCTCTTCCGCATCGCCGACGCGCCCGCCGTCACGGCTTCCTTCTGGCGGCTCGCGTTTGCCGTGGCACTCCTCCTTCCGTTCTCCGTCTCCGCGTGGCCGAAGTGGCGAGCTTGGCCTGCTGCTGATTGGCGCATCGTGGCACTCGCGGGCCTGGCACTCGCATTCCATTTCGCGGTCTGGGTGCAAAGCCTTCGCTACACGACGGTCGCTGCGAGCACTTGCCTCGTGACCCTGCAAGTAGTCTTTGTCGCTCTCGGCGGCCACTTCTTCATCGGCGACCGGCTGAGTCGGCGGGCTTGGGCGGGCGTCGCAGTCGCCGTCGCCGGCGCCGTGGCCATCGCGGCCGCTGACGGCTCCATCGCGCCGGATTCGCGGCGGGCCCTGCTGGGCGACGCGTTGGCGCTCGCCGCGGGCCTCGGGTCGGCGGTCTACATGCTCATCGGGCGGAGCGTGCGCAACCGGCACGGCCTCGTCGAATACGTCGTCCCCGTATACGCGGCGGCGGCCCTCGCCTTGCTCTTCGCGTTGCCGTTCGTCGCCCAACCGATCACCGGAGGCGTGTCAGCGCGCGTCTTCATCCTCTTCGTCCTCCTCGCGGCCGTCCCGATGCTGGGTGGCCACACGATGGCGAACTGGGCACTGCGCTACATCCCCGCCCACACCATCGCGACCTGGATCCTCCTCGAACCCGTCGGGGCGGCGCTGCTGGCCTGGGCAATCCCCTCGCTCCACGAGGTGCCGTCGGCGTGGGTAGTCGTGGGCGGAGCGCTGGTCCTAATCGGCGCGGCCATGACGATCACGAAGCGCGTTGGAAGCACGGTTGCCGCTGCGCCAGCAGGTTGAGGTACGCGGGGCGGCGCGCCCAGCCCCTGCCGCGGCCCAGTCGCAGAACTCACAGAACCCGCAGAAGCGGTGCTGTGCTTTCTGCGACCGGTCGTTCCGCGGGATTCCGCGGCCTCCGCGTGACGAGGGCAGGCTCGCCGACAAACGTCGGGCCGGCCAAGCCGGACATTGCTGGTGCGCTTCGAAGGGAACGGCGCGGTTTCCGCAGATTTCGCAGATACCACAGATGACGAGTGGCAGCCACGCGGCTGTCCAGTTCTGCGAAATCTGCGGCATCTGCGGAAAAGTTGGGAAGGACCGCGCCGCAGCAGCGACCTTGGAGACGTCTCGACTACGTTTTGCACGGAATGCTCGACAGCACGGCCGTGATGGCCTCGAGCGCCCGCATGTGGCGAAGTGCTTGCAGCATAGGTCCGGTAAGGTGAAGACGCCCAGTGAGGAGGGCCTTCCGCTCCGTCAATTCACCCCGTTGCACGGATGCGAAGACCTTGTAGTCCCCGGAGACGACGAACGTCGGCGGCGGGATGCCGTCGGCGACCGAACCGAAGTCGTGGCCCACGCGGTAATCTGCCAGTCCCTGCTTGTCGAAGGCGGCGTACATGAATCCGTAGGCGCCCTTCGGGGGGTGCAAGATGATGGTGAGGAGGCTGAGTTCGACGCCCTTCAGCGCCGCATGGACGCGCTTGTCCGTCTCGATGAGGCGCAGCGCCTGCTCCGCCCACGACTCCGACAGGTAGGAGACCTGCACCGCGTCCGCCACAGCACAGCACGACTTGAGGGTGACGACCAGGGTAGCCGGTCGGACAAGGCCGGACCTCGGGGTGCCACGGGATGGTGGCTGTAGGTTGTCCGCTCTCTCGCACCGAATCGTTCATGTCTCAGCGGCGAGTGGTCGAGTCCATGAGCGGCTCCGTTGCCACCGTAACCGACGCAGACTTTTCCACCTTCACGACACAGCCAGGCGTCGTCCTCATCGACTTCTGGGCGCCCTGGTGCGGCCCCTGCCGCCGCGTCGGCCCCGTTGTGGAGCAGCTTTCGACCGAGATGCCGGCCGTCAAGTTCGGCAAACTCAACACCGACGAGAACCAGGCCACGGCCGCGCAGAACGGCGTCATGTCCATCCCCACCCTGATGATCTACAAGAACGGCCAGAAGGTCGACCAAGTCGTCGGCGCCGTGCCCAAGGAAATGCTGGTCGCGGCCCTCAAACGCCACGCATAGGGCGACAACCCCGCGCGGCTCCCTGATTGGCCGGTCGGAGTTTGCGGACCGGGCCATAGCGCCTTTAAGTAAATCCTCCGTGGAACGCCTCGTGGCCCTCCGCAGCGTCGTCGTGCAACCGCCGCCCAAGGCCGCGTCGCCTGCCACCCCTGCGGCCGGCCCGCGCCGCACCGTTGTCGCTCGCGCCGGCCCGCCGCCCCACGCCCGAGGGCGCTTTGCGGACATGCTGGCGGGCATCGTGGGCATCCTGCTCCTCGTTGCAACAATCGGCCTCGTGCAGGTCCTGCCTGAGGACGAGGTCATCCTGCCGCAGTTCACGCTGTTCTTCGTCCACCAGGAGGGCGGGAGCAGGAATTCCACGACGGACATCGTCTTCACGGAGGCGCCACCCAACAACGTGAAGACCTACGCATTCGAGGTGCCGGACAACGCCTTCGAACTCGTGGTGCGCATGAGTTTCACCGACGACATCGCCGCGAGCCTGCCGGATCGGTTCCGCATCGAGATCCTCGACCCGACAGGCGACGTGCGGGGCGGAGAGGCGTTGGCAACAAGCGCGCCGCCCACCACCTTGCCACCGCCAGACCAATTTACCTACGTTGCGACGCCCACCACCGTCGTCCACCGCATCTCCATCGCCGTCGTGCCGCCCGACGAGATCGTGCCCGGGACTTCGGCCGACGAGACGCAGGGTGAGGTGCTCGATCGAATCGCGCCCGACCACGTCGTCGAAAGCGCGGGGACGTGGACCGCGCGCATCACCCTCATCGAAGCGGGCGACTGCCCGAGCGCTGACCAATCGGACCAGAACCGCGTCTTGGCTTGCCGGCTCGACGCGCAGGACGGAGAGGACCACGGC
Source organism: uncultured Halobacteriales archaeon (assembly GCA_964643795.1). Taxonomy (GTDB): domain Archaea; phylum Thermoplasmatota; class E2; order JACPAO01; family JAHFTW01; genus JAHFTW01. The sequence continues at coordinate 69,836 of CAZXUC010000003.1, forward strand.
AACGCTGTCACGTTGGAGGCCTTCCTTGTGAGCTACTTCGTGCCATGCGTCCAGCTGCTCGACGCCAAAGTCCTTGCGACCTGCCTAACCACGTAGGGGAATCCTCGCTGTCGCCTTGGCGGGTTCCGTTGCGGCCGGGAGTACTCACCGTAGATTCCGCACCGTAGATTCCACGCGGTATATTCCGGACCTGCAAGCTCTATATGCTGGGACCGTCACCGCCCACCTGAGCACCCATGGTCGCCACTGACACCTTGGTCGGCATCGTCGGCGCCGCCGTCCTCTTCGCGGTGATGGCGGGCGTCTTCGTGTACGAATACAACAACACGCCCGAAGTCAACGGCGGAGGCAACGGCAACAACGGCGGCAACCTTAGCTTCGCCGAGCAGTACCCCTTCCTGGATCCCGTTCAGGACATCGACGGCGACGGCACTCCTAACGGCGTGGATGATGACGTCGACGGTGACGGGGTGTCGAACGCCAGCGACAACGAGACCGTGGTTGGTCCGAAATCGATTGGGAGCGGCTCGCTTGGCCCCCAAGTCGGCGACGTCGTCGCGCCGTCGGTCAGCCTTCAATTCATGGTCGGCAACGGGTCCAGCCATGTGACGGCGACCATTACGGTTAGCTCCGCCGCCAGCCAAGGGCCGGTCACCGGAAACTTCCAAGTCATGCTCGTGGACCCGAGCGGGGCGACCGTGGCCACGGCCAACTCCGCGGCGCCGTTCACGCAGACTTCCTTCACCTTGGAATCTAAGATGGACTCCGACCCGGAGCCGGGCACGTGGACCGTGCGCATCTCGCAAAATTCCGCGGGCTCCGGCGGAAACGTCGCGGGCACGGCGACGATCCACTACGGCGACCACTGAGCCGACCGCGGATTCCACCGAACCACGAATTGCAGCGTCTCCGGAACCACGAATTGCACCGGAACCACGAATTTCACGAAACCGCGTTTCGTGCGGTTCGTGCAATTCGTGGTTAGGCCCGTGCGCGTGAGGGAATTCGTGGTTAGGCGGGCGTGAACGACTACAGTTTGAACCGCAGCAACGCCGCCAGTCCACCCATCCTCTCGAGCCGCATCCCAGCTTCGTGGCTTGATGCGACAATCGTAATCGGCACCCGCAGGCTTTCTGCGTTGCGCAGCATGGTATCATGTTTGCCGGAGCGCACGATGGTGTCGCTCACGATCAGTTGATCGACGGCGCCCGCATCGAGCGCCGCTGCGACGGCTGCGGGTCCATAGGTCGCCAGCCCATCGCCCTTTGCAACGCGGGTGAGGAATGCTTCGACGAGACGCGTCTCGACTTCCACACGGTGGTCCCGGCTGACGCGCTGCACGAGGCCGTTGCGGACCGCTTCATGCAGCCCGGCCCTTCCGCCATGCGCAGTCCCGTCGCTTGCGAGTCCTGCGGCGGCATGCGGCGCCTTCCGCTTCGCGTACTCCACGAACTCCTCCCGCCACCAACCGGGTCCGACGATGAGGCAAGGCGTAGTCGGGTCGGGTCGGAAAATTTGCAGCGACTTGAGGGTCTCCGCGTAGAAGTCCTGCTTCGCCTGCTCGGCGCCCGCAAAACGCTTGCCCTGGCCGCCCGACGGAAGCGAACCAAGCATCTGTAGGCCATACGACTTGAGCAAGGCGAACTGGGCTTCGGAGTCATCGATGGCGAGGAGGACGACCTTCGGCGTCTGCGTCGCCTGCACGGCGTCCTCGATGAGTTTGAGGTGCCAGGTCGCGATGCCGTGGCGCTTCTCGATGACGACGTCGGAGCCATCGCCACGCAGGATGAGCGTGTGGTGGCGCCCGTGGTCTTGGGGTCCGGTCTCAATCGGTCCGAGGACGCGTAAGTGATCGTCGAAGTCATGCCACTCGACGGATTCGGCGCGCACGCCGAGGCGCATGCCGCGCTTCTCCATCTTCGTGTCGCGAATCTTGTCGCCCGTCGATTCCGCGGTGCGCTGCGTGTCGGCGGTGACGCGGTCTCCGCTCTGGATGAGGTTGCGCAGCGTCCACAAGTCGTCGAGCGAGTCGAGACGGAGATGCACGACGCCTTCTCCCAACTCCTTGCGCAACAGCCTCATGTCCCTGGCTCCGTCGACCGATTCGCGTCATCGCCATCAGCGTCCGGCTTCTTGGCGGACAGGCCATCAATCTGGACCGGGCCCGCCGGCAGGACCCCTTGTGCCTCCTCGATGGCGACGCCGAAGCGTTCGGCCAACAACGCTGCAGCGTCATTCGGGTCCATCGTCCCCGGCATGATGCGCAGTGACTCCTTCGCGAATTTGGTCAACGCGGCCTTGCCGCCGGCGACGAGCTTGACGTGAGCCTTGACGGGCGCCGCTTCGTTGGCCGGCACTGGGATGCCGTCCGGGCGCAAGGTGATGAGGCCGACCCAACACTCCATCGGTAGGTCCTCCTCCGCGTTGCGGCGGCCATGGATGATCCAGGCGCCGCGGGGCACGAATTCCCCGGAACGCGGCGTCTTCGAGACCTGCTGAGCCGTAACCCAATATGCGCTCGCAGAAGCACCCTGTCGCCACGCGCGGCTCGACACGGCGGCGAATTGCGCGGCCGCTCGCAAATCCTCCGGCGCGAATGCGTCTGCGCTCCCTTCGGCTGGGCGCAGGACCACGCTGGGCGCGCCGTGGGCGTCCGCGTGCACGTAGCGGTCGCCGTCGCGCAGGTATTTCTTCACGACCTGGTCATTCTGCGGCGCATTGCGTCCCCCGACGGCGATGAATCCGCTGGGCGTCAGGGTCCAGCGGTATGATTCGAACCAGAAGTGCCTGCTCTGCCGTTCGACGCGGACGGGGGCGACTCCGAAGGCGTCGAGGCCTTTCGCGTCGATGGCTGCAAGCCGGCCTTCCGCGTCGCGTCGCGCCGTGGCGGCGCCTTCGCGCCGGCTGCGCGCCTTCTTGGCGACGGCGAAGCGGGCCTCCGCATTGTCCTGGACGCTGAGCCGCAGGTCAACCTCGACCTTGCGTTGCCTCCCCGTCGTGTCCGCCAGGAGGAAAAGCGCGCTGCCTTCGTGGGGGCGCAACTCCGGCACCTGCAGGGCCACGGGGTTCCCCTCGGCGCGCCCCTTGGCGAGGACTTCCTCCACTTGCATCCAACTGCGGCCCTTGCGGGCTTGGTTCAGTTCATCAAGCAAGCGCTGCACGTCGTGGAAGCTCGCGAAGATGGCTTCGCCGTCCCGCTTGGCCTCCGCTTCCTCCGCTATGAAGCCGGCGCTGGCGGCGTCCATCATTTTGAGTTGCTGCTCGACTTTCCCTCTCGCCTCATCGAAGCGGGCGCGGCGGGGGTCGTCGGGTTCCTCGTCGCCTTCTTCGCCGCCGGCGCCGCGGTACAAGATATCGAGTGCGTCGCGAAACGTCGGGGATTCCTCGTGGCTGAACTTAGGTGCTGGGTACCGCATCATGACGAACGGTACGGCGTCCACGGGCTTGCCGTCCTCGTGCACGACGGCGGGGGCGAGGTCGTTGCGCGTAATGTCGGTGCCGAGGGATTGGATTGTTTGGTGGACGGCCTGCCACTGGCTGCTCGTGAGGTCCGCGATGAGGGTCTTCTTGTCTATGCCGCACCGCAGGCACAACTCCTCACCCCACAAGGGGCCGAATCCGAGGTTTACTGCGAGGAAACGGACGAGGTCCTTTGACCCCTCGGAGGCAGTCTGCAGGGCCGCGACGTCCATCGCAAAGGGTAAGCTTGCCCCAGGCGGTGGCAGGTAGGGTTCGCCCTTGCGTAGGCGTCGCGCGCCGTGATCTACGCCGCGCATCGGGAGCTCGATGACGCCATTCTTATCGAGCAACAGGAGGTTTCCGTCGCCAAACAGTTCGAAGACGAGGCTGTGGATGCCGTCGCCGCGTTCGAGGTCCATGCGGATGAGGCGGTCGAAGCCGACTTGGTGGAATGCTCGCACCCGCGCGTTCTCGAGGGTGGTGCGCAGGATCTGCGCGACCATGCTGGGCTTGTCTGGGTTCGCTGGCGGGCGCTTTGTCGCGGTGATGAAACGGCCGAGCTCGAAATAGACATCCACTTTTCCCGTGCCCTTCCGCCGCACCCGCAGCAGGACGGCCTCTTTGCCCGGCTGATACGCCTTATCGAGGCGTGCTCCGACGAGGAGGGGGGCGAGTTCCGCGGCCAAGGCAGCCACGTCGACGTTCGTCATGCCCTGCTTCATGCCGATTCTCTCGTTCTACGACGTCCCGCCTTTTTTAAATGGTCCTCGCCTCGCTCGCGTCGTGGCCAAGGACGGCGATAAAGGGGAAGACGGGGAAAATTACGAGTTCCTCCCGCCCGACTTCGACGAGGACGCCTTCATCCACAAGGAAATGGTGTCCTACAAGACCACCGTCATCCTGTTCCTGTGGGGCATCCTCGCCGCCCTCGTCAGTTGGGGCATCTTCGCCGGAATCGGCGGAGCAAAGAGCGGCTGGAGTCTTGGCCTGCTCGTCTGCGCCCTCATGGGCGGACTCCTGAAGTGGATTTTCCCGCGCTTCAAGGCTGACATTAAGCACTTCGGGCGCCGCGAATGGCTCGGCACGGCGGCGCTGTTTTTCTTCACGTGGCTGTCGTTCTTCATCCTCGCCATCAATCCACCAATCTCCGATTACGCTCCTCCTCGCGTCGCGATTTACGCGGCACCACCCGTGCAGCAGTCGGGCGGCGATGTCACGCTGGACCTCTTCTTCGAGGACAACGAGCGCGTGGCGGACTACCTCATGCAGTTGAAGCTTGGACCCAACGACCTCACCGACCCGTCCCGGCTCATCGATCGGGGCAAGGGCCACTTCCAATACACGGCGACCGCCCTTCCGCCGGGCAATTACACGGTCTTCGCGAGCGCCACCGATGGCGGGGGCCGGCAAACCAATACGGAATCATCCTTCCAAGTTGTCGCACAACCCCTGCGCGTCTTCCTGCCCGACGCTGGCACGCTCGATGCGCCAGGCGATGCGGTCACGGTCCAGAGCGCCGGAGACATCCCCACGTGCATCACGAAGAAGAAAGTCGGCATCACGAACGAACCCTGCATCCGCATCGTCCGCCTCGAGATGTTCGACCGCGCGACCCCGACGGCAGTGCCCATGGAATGGTCGGTGAGGGATGGTGCGTGGCACGCGAGCGCGAACTTCGCCGGGTGGCAAGCGGGCAACAACTCGTTCAAGGTCGTGGGGGAAGTGGTGGATGGCTTCCACGGGTCGGAACGCATCGATGGCGGCGACCTCATCGCGGCCGGGCCCTTCACGGTAACCGTAACGGCGCCCCTTGGGAGCTTCGTCCCAACCGAGATCAAGCAACCAAACGCGCCGTTGCGCAGCGTCCCGGGCATGGAATTGGGAGTCCTCGCCTTCGCACTGTTGGCCCTTGCGGTCGCGGCAAGGCGCCGCCAGGAGTAGACCGAACCATACTGGTGCGGCTCTCGGCGCCGGAGGGGCGCAATCAAGCGGGAATCCGACAGGAACGGTTTTCTATGCTGGAGTCCACGCTAAAATCATGCGCTGGATTGCGATTATGCTCGTTGTATGCCTTGCCCTTGCGGGGTGCCAGGCCAAGAAGAGTGACAAGAACGACGCCGAAACCGGGACGAACACCTCCGGGGGCGGAACGGGAACCGGCACGGGGACGGGGACGTCGAGCGGGACGAACACGGGCGGACCTGGCCTAGGCACGATCACCCTGAATTTCACGCGCTCCACGCCGAACGGCGCGGTGCCGCTTGGCGTCAATTTCACACTCGAAGCGACGTTTGCGCGCGCAGGTTCGTCGGCACCGCCGTCGGGCGCCTCGTGGACCGTGACGACCGTCGCGGTGGGCGGCAACGATTCCTTGAACGCGAGCGCCCCCGCGATGCTGACGGGAACAACACTACCCGTGAACTTCACCCTCAACTTCACCGTGGCCGGCAACTTCTCGGTTAAGGCCAGCATCAAGGCACCCGGCTACGCGCCGAGCAACAAGACCATTCTCGTCGCAGCGATTGAGGGTGGACCTGGTGCGCCCATCTTCTTCGACGGCGCGGAAGGCGATGCGAGCCAGTGGACCATCACGGCATTCGTCTACATCAACGGGAATTTTCCGGCCCCAGCCAACAACAACGATGAATACGAGACCACGCAAACGCATCCGGACGGCGGGTGGACACAGGGGACGACGCAATTCCACGCGGGCGCCAAGTCTTGGGGCACGACGTACCCCGACAATCTACGCACACGCATGACGAGCGCCCCGTTCGAAGTGCCAGCTTCGGGCGCGACGCTGTCGTATTGGGTCAAGGGTGGAGCCGAAGAAAACAACGTCGACGGCATCCACGTGCTCACCGGCGCGTCTCCCACCGCTCTTACCAAGGTGGCGTACCACACGGCCGTCATCGCGGATTGGACCGAATTCAGCGTTCCTCTGTTGGCGGGCCCCACCGTCGTGCAGTTCCGCTTCGACTCCGACGTCGGATGCAGCAATGAAAGCCCCCCGCCCCAAGGAGGCGCCGCGTGCGCCGCCGGCTGGGACGGCGGCGGCATGTTCCTGGACGATATCCTCGTCAAGTGAACTGCCGAAATCCACCAAGGCCTGCACGAATCGACCGTGGCGAGCCTCGGCTCCGCCGCCCCGGTGTTGTTACTCCCTTCTCCTAATGGGCCATTTCGGATTTGAACCGAAGGCTACGAGTCCCGAACCCGCAAGGTTACCAAGCTACCCCAATGGCCCGTTGGAGCGGGCGACTCGGGAGTGGTATTTGGGTGTAGCGTTAGCCAGGTGGCGATTCAGCGCTTCTGGCTCGCGGCCGGAATTCAAGACGTGCAACCGATACCTTAGCGCACTCCGCGCCGGGTCCCCGTAGGGCAAGGCACCACCCTCGCCTAGGCTCATGTTTATATCCGATACGTAGCCATGGCTACGTGATGAAGGTCACGTCCTTTGCCGGGGAAGTACCGGAGCGGAATGCGGAGTTCCACCTGGCGCATCGCCTCATGGCCGCGGACGGAGACCTCGACCGCCGGGTGCTTGGCACTTTGGTCGGGCGGCCGCGCCGGTTCGCCGAACTCAAGCCACTGCTTGGCAAGCGCACCGAGGCGAACTTGACGCAGGCCCTGCAACGCTTGACGCGTGACGGCCTCATCATCCAGCGCGCCGCCGACTGGGACGACCCAAGCATCAAGACGCATGAACTCACTCCACTCGGCACGCTCGTCTTGTACCACATCGTGGAGATGGACTTCGCGGCGCGGGCGGCCCGCCTGGGCTCCAGCCTCGCCGCGGCATCCGCATGACTCCCGTGCCCCCCACGTTCCGGGACGTGGTGCAAAAGCATTGGCGCTCGACGCCAGCCTACGTCGTGGCAAACGTCCCGCCGTGCCTTGGCCTGCGCGACCAAGCAATCCTGCCGAAGGGGCGTCGCTACGAAGCCACCGCGTTCGGGGACTTGGCGAGCATCACGCCGCCGAAGAGCTGGGCCATGGCAGTCATCCTCTGCCCCGGGGACACACTCGACGACGTCGCCGCCTGGGCAATGCGGCACAAAGTCGAGGATGGCAACCGCTCCCTCTTCTTCCACGTGGCCGGCGTGGACCTCAGGGCGGCATTGGCTCCTTGGCGCGAGGCCGGCTACGGGTTGCCGTTGTTGGTGGAAGTGGAGACTTGGCTCGACATGGCTCGCGTTCTGGGCCAACACTTGAACAACACGATCCTCCGCGACCACACGGCGCCAGGCTGGCCGACGTGAAGATGCGGCGCGTTACCCTACGTTCAAAGGTGACCTGGCCACTGCGCGCCGAGTGGGGGAGGCCTGGGATTGCACAGATTCAAGAGATTGTAGGCTCGACGGTTGGCCGCAACGCGCGGCGTCTGGTCACATGGAGGCCGCCGATTCCCGCGCAACGACCGGTCGCAGCACTCGCAGAAAGCACAGAACCGCTTCTGCGGGTTCTGTGAGTTCTGCGACTGGGCATGTCGGGCAGTCAGTGCTGCTACGACTCCTTGCCCCTCGCCCTTTCCTTCACCGCGCGTCGTCGCGGCCCCGGCACTCCGACCACGCCCTTCTCGAGGACGGTCTTCAACACGACCATCGTGTTCGTGCGCTGGATGTGCGCTAGGCTCAACGTCGTCTTCACCAAATCGTCCAAATCCTCGCGGTCGCGCAGGCGCACGAGGACCAAGCCGTCCCACTCTCCGGTGACGTCGTAGACGCCGAAGATGCGTTCGTCGCTTGCGATCTCCTGGTGGACGGCTCGCACGTGCCCCTTGTCAATCCTCAGTCCGATTACGGCCGTGAGGGTCCAGCCGACGACCTCTGGGTCAACGAGGGCCGTATAGCCTTGGATGGTGCCCTGGTCCTGGAGATGGCGCACTCTCCGGTTTACTGTCGCGAGGCTCATACCAGTCCTTGCGGCGAGTTCGCGGTGGCTGGCCCGACCATCCTTGACGAGTTCGCGCAAGAGAAGGCGGTCCGGTTCGTCGATGGGGCGAGGCGGAACGAGCGTTGCATCTGCCACAAGACCTGCCACCAAGTTGGGACGTTTGTACCTATCTGCTGCATGGAATGACCAGAATGCCTCACAATCCCCTTCATTTCGTATGCAAGTGAATCCTTATCTCTGACGCTGGATAGGAGGAGCCATCCCTGGGAGGGGATGACACTTGGTCGTTTTCGCCGAATACATCTGGATGGACGGAACCCAACCGACGCAGAAGCTCCGCTCGAAGACGAAAGTCATCGAAATGGACGAAGTGAAGAAACTCGAGGACATCCCGCGTTGGGGCTTCGATGGCTCCAGCACGAACCAGGCCACGGGCGACAAGTCCGACTGCGCCCTGCACCCGATGGCGTACTACAACGACCCCATCCGTGGCTGGCCGCACGTCCTCGTCATGGCGGAAGTCTTCCTCGCGGACGCCAAGACGCCCCACCCGACGAACACCCGCGCCATCCTGCGCGGTGTCGCGAAGAAGGCTGCCCCCGAGGAACCCTGGTTCGGCATCGAGCAGGAGTACACGCTCTTCAAGGGCAGCCGTCCGCTGGGATTCCCGGACAATGGCGGCTACCCCGCGCCGCAAGGCCCATACTACTGCGGCGTCGGTGCTGACGAAGTGCACGGCCGCGAACTGGTCGAAGCCCACATGGAGGCCTGCGCCGCTGCAGGCCTGCGCATCTCCGGCATCAACGCCGAAGTCATGCCCGGCCAGTGGGAGTTCCAGATTGGCCCCCTGCCCCCGTTGGAGTGCGCGGATCAAATCTGGGTCGGCCGCTGGCTCCTCTACCGCCTCGGTGAAGAGTTCGGAATCAACGCCACGTTGTACCCGAAGCCGATGCGTGGCGATTGGAACGGCGCCGGCGCGCACACGAACTACTCGACGAAGGCGATGCGGTCGAAGGGCGGCATGAAGGTCATCGAAGCCGCGTGCAAGGCGCTCGGCTCCCGCCACTACGACCACGTCGCTGAGTACGGCGCCCACAACACGGAACGCCTCACTGGGCGACACGAGACCTGCTCAATCGACCAATTCCGCTACGGCGTATCCGACCGGGGCGCATCGATTCGCATCCCCTTGCAGACCGCGCAAGAGGACAAGGGCTACCTTGAGGACCGCCGACCGGCCGCCAACATGGACCCCTACCGCGTCTGCCGCCTCATCCTTGAGACGACCGTGCTCGGCGCGAAGCCCGTGCTCGGCGGGCCCGACAAGAACGGCTCCGCCGGCAAGGCGCATTCGATTTTGGCGGCCACGACCACCGGGGCGCATTAGGAGCTGCTTGCCTTCATCTGCCTTTTTTCCCCTCCGACGCGCATCAACTGTCGCATAACCCTTATCTGGCTGGCACCGTTGGAATCGCTTGGTCTCATGAAATTCCGTGGCAAAGCCGCAATCATCATGCTCCTCGCCGCTGGCGTTGCCCTCGCGGGTTGCTCCGAGGCCGTCGAAGTCACGATTACCACCGGTGGCATCCGCGCCGTCGTCGTCGACGAAGCCATCCGCCCAATCGAGGGCGCCAGCGTCGAGGTCATGAGCACGGACAAGAAGACCACGACGGCGGATGACGGGACGTTCGCGGTGAGTGGTCTCGACGCAGGCACCTACATCGTCAAGGTCTCGCACCCGCTCTACGGCACCACGCAGCAGGTTGCGGACGTGGTGGCCGGCGAGGCCGAACCGAAGGCCCTGAAGTTCCAACTCATCCGCACCATCCTGGAAGAGCCCTACCTGGAGACGCTGTCGTTTGACGGCTTCATTGTGTGCAGCCAAGACTTCAACGCTCTCCTGTTCTCGGAGGAATGCGGCGAAGGCGTCGGCATGCCCTGCGAGTCCCCGGTCTCGGGCTGCGAACGCGTCGGCGGCCAAGGCCAGAACAACGTGCAATTCGACTTCTTCGTCAGCTCCGACGCTCCGAAGTCCATGGTCGTGGAGCTCGCCTGGGACCCCACGATTGGCGCCGCCACGACGGGCGCGCTGTGGACGACCGTCAGCACCGACTTCGCCTGCGACCCGAGCTGCGACGGCAATGACGTGATGAACCACGAACCGTTCGGCAACTGCGCGACGAACCCGTCCTACATCCGCGACGACGACGGCTGGAAGAAAATGAAGCTCAACACGACGACGAAGATCTCGACGTTCACTTGGGCCTGTGGCAAGGGCGGAACCGTGCCCTACGACCTGCAACTGAACCAGAAGTTCCAGGAATTCGTGACGATTTCGTACTACCTTCCCCTACCGGAAGGCTGGAGCTTCGTGAACGAAAGCCCCTACCCGTTCTAGTCCCGGCGCCCAGATTGTCTGGGAGGCGCGGGATTTTTCCAGAGGTGTGGGGGGCCTGGGATTGCACGGATTCACACAGAACTGTTGCCTCAGCCCGCTTCGGCCTTCACGCGGAAGGCGCGGAACAACGCGGAATTTGACTCCGCGGGTTTCCGCGATCTCCGCGTGACCGGCATGGTGCCCGGCGCGTCGAGGTCAAAGCTCTGTGAAGTTCTGTGAAATCCCAGGCCTCCCACACTCGGCACGACGGCCCAACGCGGCTTTATTTGCCACGCAGAGTGTACTGGAGGCTTGGGATTGCACGGATTTCTTGGATTTGCGGTCCAACCTCGTCAAGCGAGGCGTGTGTGCGGGAACGCGAGGTTCCCAGGCTTCCCGCCACCCGGTCACACGACATGTTCACGTGTCCGAATCATCTGTCACATGACTTACCGCAGTCCGCCGACGGCGGGGGCGTGCACGGTTTGAGGTTGCAGCACATTTTCCGGCCTGGCAGGGTTCAGAGCGAGCCGCCTGCGCTCACGAACTTTCGGAGCGGTGCAATCGCGTGCCTCGGTTTTGTGCGCCGCAGATCGTACCGGAGGCTTGGGATTGCGCAGAACTCCACAGATGCGTTCTGATTCCCCTTGAATCCGTGTAATCCCAGGCCTCCCACACCCCACACCGAGGCGAGGCCTGACGCAGATGGCAAGGGAGGCCTGGGATTGCACAGACCTTCACAGATTCTAGACCTCGCGCGCGTCCGGGGCCCGGGTTCCACCACAATCCCTTGAATCCGTGAAATCCCAAGCCTCCCACACTGGCCTCGCAAGCCTACCGTACTCGCGCACTCCGCGTAACGCCCCGGTCAGGCCTCGCGGATCGCCGTCACGGTGATGGTTTGACGCACGGTGAAGCCGAACGTGGTGTCGTAACCCTCCGGTCCCCAGCGCGGCTGGTATGGAAAGAAGCGCCAGAAGCTCGATTGCTGGTAGTGGCCGTCCGTCTGATTCGATTCGACGGGGAATTCGTACACGATGGGGGCGCGTGAACCTCAACCGGACGTGGAACGCGAAGGGCCAACGCCCGCCCGACGCCCTTCATATCCTCGGTCGTCGTGGTCGATTTCGTTGCCAAGCTTCTGCCCGACGTGCAAGGGGCTAATGCGCCCGCAACGCGGGACCCTCGTGTGCATCCGCTGCACTCATTCCGGCAAGGCGCGGACGGTTCTGTCGCAAGGCCGACGCATCCATCTCAGCAAGGGCCAACAGGGCCTGGGCGGCCTGCAGGCGAGCGCAACTCCCGGCGTGGAGCCCACGCTTGAGCCGCAGACCCCGACGTGGAAACCGCAGCGCAGCCACGGCACGGTGCATCCGCAGCTCGGCCTGTTTCCCTACGACACCATCCGCGAGGGGCAAAAGCGCTTCACCCGCGACGTAACGATGGCGGTCCAGGGCGGCAAACACCTCATCGCGCAAGCGCCCACGGGGATCGGCAAGACCGCGGCCGCCCTTGCGCCGGCGCTCCACTATGCACTGGAGCACAAGAAGACCGTCATGTTCCTCACGAGCCGAAAGTCGCAGCACCGCATCGCCGTCGAGACGTTGCGCCGCATCACGGAACTGCGCGGCGCGAAGTTTGGCCTGGTCGACCTCGTCGCGAAGCGCGACATGTGCCTGCGCCCGGAGGCCCGCGACATGCACGGGGGACGGTTCGCCGACTTCTGCGGCAACGAGACCCGGCACAAGGCGTGCCAATACCTTGGCGTCCCCGACAAGGACACGCTGCAACGCGTCAGCGATGGCGTCCTGCACGTCGAAGAGCTGATGGCCGTGTCGAAATCCGCCAGCCTCTGCCCCCACATCGTAGCACTTGCAGCAGCCAAGGAGGCTCAAGTCGTCGTAGCGGACTACAACCACTTGTTCTCCGATATCCGCGACCAATCCCTCGACCGCCTGGGACTCACTCTCGGTAACCTCATCGTCATCGTCGACGAAGCCCACAACTTGCCCGACCGCATCCGCGCCAGCCACAGTCACCGCATAACGCCGTACCTGCTCGACCAAGTCGAAGCGGAAGCGCGCCGCGAGAAAGCGCACAACGTGGAGAACGACGTGCAGGCATTTCGCAAGTGCCTCGTCGTCCTCGCCGAATTGGCCGTGAAGGAAAACCTGGCCCAGCCGGCGCGGCTCGGCGGGTCCGAGGAACAAGTCGCGCGCCTGCAAGTCGAACACTTGGGCCAGGCCTTCGAGTCGGTGCGGGGCACGTTCTTCTCGAAGCGCAGCCTCGGCGATGCAGCCGAAGAGTTAGCGAAGCTCGTCATCAAGCTGCGCAAGACGGGTGACCAGGTCATCCACGCCGAGGAACTGCACGATGCCATCGAAGACTGGGGCCGGTTCCGCAACGGCGCATTGCGATACCTGCGCTGGGGCCAGGGGTCGCCGGAGTTGCACATCCGCCTGCTCGACCCCGCCGTGCCGGCCGCCAAAGTGTTCCAGGCCATTCATTCGGCCATCCTCATGAGCGGAACGCTGCGGCCCCCCGAGATGATTCGGGACATGCTTGGCCTCGTCCCGGAACGCAGTCTCGTCCGCAACTACCCGAGCCCCTACCCGCCAGAGAACCGGCCCATCTTCGTGCAATCGGGATACTCCATCCGCTTCACCGAACGCAGCCCCGCATTATGGCGCCGTGTCGCCGACGACCTCGCCCAAGTCTGCAAAGCGGCCAAGGGGAACGTGGCCTGCTTCGCCCCCAGCTACGCGATTCTGCGCGAGGTCCAGGCGGCCCTCGACGGGCGCGGGAAGAAGCTCGTCATCATCGAGGACGCCTCGTGGACCAAGGGCGAACGCGACCAGGTACTCGACGACTTGGAAGGCGCCAGGAAGCCCGGCGGACCGGGCGGCGCGCTCTTGCTGGGCGTCCTCGGGGGTTCATTCGCCGAAGGAGTCGACTACGCCAACAACCTGCTCAGCGCCGTCGTCGTCATCGGGCTCCCGCTTGCCCCGCCGGACCTCGAAGTCGAGGCCGCCATTGACCACATGGAGCGCAAGATGCCCGGACGAGGTCGCGCCTACGCCTACATCCATCCCGCCATGAACAAGGTCCTGCAAGCGCTGGGCCGAGGCATCCGGAGTTCGTCCGACAAGTGCGCCATCGTCCTGCTTGATTCGCGCTTCCTCGGGCCGCCGTTTCGTGGCCTGCTTCCCGACGACGCAATCGTCTCGGTCACGACGGAGCCGGCGGAAGCGGCTGGACGGTTCCTTGCGATGCATCGCCTCTGACCGTCCGCGCCCCCCGTCCAGTCGCAGAAATCGCCCAACGCACAGAATTTGGTTCTGCTCTGCGTTTTCTGTGGGTTCTGCGACCCGTGCGGGCGTCGAGCGGGTTGCTCTACGCCGCTCGCCTGGGGCGCGCGGGTTCATCACCGCGGATGCAGTGCGTCCGATGGCACGCCATGCAGTTTGCGGCCGAGGCCCCACTGCACGCTCCACAGCCACGCCAGCATGGCAAATGCCATAATCCACGGACTTGCCGCGTGCATGGGCGCGTGGTCCGCGAGGAACGGGGCCGGATGCAGATCGAGCGGTCCATAGTCCAACCAAAGATTGAGCAGGTTCCATGCAGCGACGCCGCCGGCGAGGAGCCACGGAATCGCGTCGCGGCGCAGGTCGCGCACCAAGATTAGTGCCTCCAGCGGCATGCCGAGGTGGCTGAAGAACAGGATATTGTTCGTGCCGCCCCATTCGAACGTGCCTAGCTCGTCAGCGTACGTGAGGAACAACATCGTCGTCCACAATCCGACGTAGAGCATCGACACGAACGCGATGGAGTCGAGGACGCGGCTGCGCCGACCTGCGAGGTAGAGGAATTGACAGGCGACCAGAAGGAGCACGGCGTTTGGCGAGTCCGGGATGAAGGGCCACCAACCGTACGCGCGGAAGTGTTGCGAGGCGGGATTGAATTGTCCGACGTCCCAGTAATAGTAGTAGCCGAAGGTGATGCCCACTAGGTTCGGGATGAGGAGCAGTAGGACGAGGCGCTTGTCCGCCTTGAAGCGGTGGGTGAACTCCCAGACACGCGACCACCGGTCTGCCACGCGGCCTGGACCTGTGTGCAAGGGAAAAAGGGTTGGCGCCCGCCGAGGCCCTAGTTTCCCCGTGGTAAGGTTCCACGAGCTGCCTCGGCCGTAGTGTGGGAGGCTTGGGATTTCACGGAAATTCACAGATTGTGTTCTTGCACGCAACGCACTACACTTCACGCGGAGAACGCGGAAGGCGCGGAAGCGATTCCGCGGGGTTCCGCGACCTCCGCGTGAAGAGGCGAACCCACTGAGGACCAGAATCTCTAGGAATCTGTGCAATCCCAGGCCTCCAAAGGCCCGGCCACGAGGTAACACGTGCCCAGCCCTACTGGTCCTTGAACTTCAATTGCCGCATGAGATTAGCCTGCATCTTGCGATTCGATCCGAGGCCCTTCATCATGCCCTTTGTCGCTTCGTAATACTTGAGCAACTCGCGCACTTCGTTGGGATTGCGCCCTGAGCCGCGGGCAATGCGGTTGATGCGCGGCGTCTTGAGTAGGCTCGGTTCCTCACGTTCCTCCTCCGTCATGGAGTCGAGAATCGTGCTGAAGGCCTTCATCTTCGCCTGCGTCCCTTCCATGTTTCGCCCCTGCATGGCGGCACCCATTCCGCCGGGCAGCATCTGGGCGACCTTGCCAAGCGGCCCCATCTTGTTGACCATCTGCATCTGCGCCTGCATGTCGTTGAGGTTGAACCGACCGGTGAGCATCTTGCGAGCGAGCCGCTCGGAGTCTTGCCCGCCAGCGGCCTGCTTTGCCTTCTCCATCAATGCTTCAATGTCGCCCATGCCGAGGAGGCGACCGATGAAGCGCTTCGGGTCAAGCGGCTCCAACTCCTCGACGTGCTCGCCGGTCCCGATGAAGACGATGGGCGCCTTCGTGACGCCGACCGCAGACATGGCGCCGCCACCCTTTGCCGTGCCGTCCATCTTCGTGATGATGACGCCCGTCACCTGCACCGCATCGTGAAAGGCCTGCGCTTGGGATTCGGCTTGTTGGCCGACGGCGGCGTCCATGACGAGGAACTTCTCATCCGGCTTGGCTGCCGCAAAGATCTCCTTCATCTCCTCAATCAAGGATTGTTCCAGTTTGTCGCGGCCGGCCGTATCGACGATGAGGATGTCGTTGCGTTTCTTCAATTCCGCAAGGCCGCGCTTGACGATGCCGGCGGCGTCTTTGGACCCGGGCTCGCCGTAGAAGGCCACTTGCACTTTGTCTGCGAGCTGTTTGAGTTGGTCGTGCGCGGCGGGGCGGTGGACGTCAGCCGCGATGACGCCGACGCGCATGCCCTTCTTCTTGAAGTGCAGCGCCAACTTGCCCGTGGTCGTCGTCTTGCCTTGGCCGTACAGGCCCACCATCATGATGGTCTGGGGGCGCAGCGGGATTTGGCGCGGTTCGCCGAGGATCTTGACGAGTTCGTCATGCACGATCTTGATGACGTGCTCCCGGTTCGACATGCCTGCCGGCGGCTTGTCCTCGAGCGCACGCTTCTCGATGACTTTCGACAGCGCGAGGACCTGCCGCACGTTCATGTCGGCCTGGATGAGGGCGCGTTGAATGTCGCGGGCGACTTCCTTGACGAGCGCAGCGTCGATGTGGCCGGCGTTGGCGATCTTCTTGAGGGTGGACCTCAGGGAATCGCCGAGGCCTTCCAGGACCATGGACTCCGTTCAAGGCCGAGCGGTATTTGAAGGCGAATCAGAGGGCAGAGAGGAATTCTTCGGTTGTCAAACCGGATTGCTTGATAATTGATTTCAACAGGCCGGGGCCGACTTCTGGATAGTCCGGAACGGGGACAGTCCGCGGCGGGGCATCTCGGACGAGAATCCGGTGGCTCCCATGCTGGCGGTCGAAACGAAATCCGTGCCGAAGCAGCGCTTTTTCGATCTTCCTGCCGGACAAGCCTCTTGGAAGATTGGTCAAACGACCACCAAGGAAGCATCCAGGTCGTCGCCGGGGACCGGTAACCCGCGCGCACGCAGGGATTCCTCGACACCTTGGATGGCCTCCTTGATGTTGGCCAAGGCTTCGGCGCGGGTGCGACCTTGCGTGGCACAGCCGTCCAGGCTGGGTACCTCCGCGACCCACCAGCCCTCCTCGTCTCTATGGAGAAAGACTTGGCGCTTCGAAGCCATCACCGGGAAGTGGGTTCGGGTCATACTTGAGGATTGCGAGGCTGACCGGGGTCAAGAACTGGCTAGGCCAAGCGTTGGCCTGACGGCTTGTGGCTTTGGCACGAGGTTCGGTGGGCTAGAACATGCGTCGTCGCGCGACCGCGGCTCCAGCAAGAAGGGCGGCCACCAGGCCCACCAGCGGGTCAGGCCGCATCGTCACGCGCTTCACTCCGCGAGGATGCGCTGCAACACGATGCGAAGCCCGGCCGCCGTCGGCCCCTTGGCGTAGTAGTCCATGCCGCTCGAGGTCCACGCCTTGCTCGCGATGTCGAGGTGTGCCCACTTCGTGTCCTTCGCGAAATGCTTTAGGAAACTGCCGCCGATGGAGGCGCCGGCGCGAATCGTGAGGCTAATGTTCTGCAAGTCCGCATACGTGCCCTTGTTGGCTTCGTCGAACTCCTCGCCTTGCGGCAGATGCCACGCCTTGTCGCCGGCCGCCTTGGAGTCGCTGACGAGCTTCTGCGCGAAGGCATCATCACTGGACATGACGGCCACATACGTTGGTCCGACGGCGTAGTCGCAGGCGCCGGTAAGCGTTGCCATGTCGATGAGCCACGTCGGCTTGAACGTGAGCGCGTGAGCGAAGGCATCGGCGAGGATTAATCGTCCTTCCGCGTCCGTGTTCAGGACTTCGATGGTCGTGCCATCCTTCGCGACCACGATGTCGCCCGGTCGTTGCGCGGTCCCCGAGGGCAGGTTCTCGACGGCGGCGACGACGCCGACGACGCGTTGCTTTACGCCGAGCCGTTTCAGGGTGGCCATGAGGGCGATGGTGTTGCAAGCGCCGATCTTGTCGTACTTCATCTCCCACATCTTGTCGCCGGGCTTGATGGAGATGCCGCCCGAGTCGAAGCAGACCCCCTTGCCGACGACGACGAGCGTCTTCTTGGCGCCCCTCGGGTGGTAATCCATCGTGATGAGTTGCTCCTCGTTGGGCGACCCCTGGGCGACGCCGCACAAGGCATTGAAGCCCTCCTTGCGCAGCTCCTCGCGGCCCTTCACGGCGACGGAGAAGCCATGTTTCTTGCCACGCGACTTCGCTTCCGCAGTAAGCCACTTCGGGTTCGCTATGTTCGCCGGCGTGTTGGATAGAAGGCGGGAGTCGTTGACGGCGTCCGCCGCAATGTTCGCCCGTTCGATGGCTCGCTTGGCTGCCTTCCCCGCCGCGCCACCAGGCACGACGATATGCAGTTTCGCTAGTTTCGTCGGCGGGTTGGGCGGCTCAGTCTTGAGGTCGCTGGGCCTCGTGCCCGCCGGCTTGTACTCGGAGGGCTTCGACTTCCACTGGTCAAAGTCAAGCAGGCCGATGATGGCCCCATGCGTCAACGCCTGCGCGGCTTGCCCGTGTCCCGAGTCACCAAGCAGAGTCGTCGTTGCTGTCGTGCAGCCGAGGCTTGCAGCGGCGCGGCAACCCATGTTCGCAAGGCTCCCCAGTTTTTCTTGCGTGAGGGCCTTCTTGTCGCCGAGTCCGGCCAGGATGAGCCAACCCTTCGCAGTGGGGAAGCTGCGCATTGTCTTGAACGGAAGGGCAACGGCCTTGTTCGCTAGGAGTTCCTGGACGCCTTGTTCTCCGTCGAGTCCCAGGACCTTCAGGCCAGGCGCCTTGCGGTCCTTGTCGACGCCCACGATGTACGCTTGGGCCTTTGCTTGCTGCGCGCCGACGGCGAGTACGATGACCATGACGGGGAGACCGGGGTCTTCTGCTTAAGACTCGCGGGCGACGAGAATGCCGCTGGAAGTTGAGCCGACCACGTCCGGACGAGCCGACCCTACTAGGCCGGTGTCGCGGCGGCCGCGCGTTTCGCCTTGACGCGTTGCGTGTACATCGCCTTGAAGCCGACTATCACCGGGCCGATGAGCAGGCCGGTCAAACCCACCCACAAGGGCCAATCAAACACGTAGAGCGCACCGACGGCCACGCCGAGACCAGCGAAGATGACGCCCCGGCGCACCCAGGCCCAGGCGACGCGGTGGCCGGGTGTTCGAGTGTGGGCATCGACCCACAAGGACGAGGCGAACGCAAGGCCTGCGCCCAAAGGATGGGCCGAACCCGTGATGACGCGTTCCGTTGTGCCACAACCGCCCGACTTCCCGTTGCGGCCGTCGTTGTATTGGATGGGCTTTTCGGTCGAGCAGAACTCGTCGGAGGTCAAAGTGATAGTGTACAGCGCCACGGCAATGGTTGGAATCACGAACAGGCCCAAGGCGAAGCGCACGCCCGGCGACACCCTAGGCAGAATGCTGGGCGTGTAGTCGTCGAGCTCCTCAGGAAGTTGTTCGACCACCAACTCATCCACGACTGGCTCCGATTTTTAGTTTTGTGGCGTCGACGAGCCTCGTGGCTAGCGACATGCGGCACCGTTTGGTTCAAGCAGGGGGCCCGTCTGGCCGGCTTGCGCGCGGTTGGTCTAGGGGTATGACTTCAGCCTTCCAAGCTGTCAGCTCGGGTTCAAATCCCGAACCGCGCACTGAAGCGAGCGTAGCGAGCAAGGCTGCGGGGTTCGGGATTTGCGAGCGCCGAAGGCGCGAGAGCCCTGCTAGTCTGTTCGGCCGAGTCGCCTTTTCCCGACCTACAAGGCAAAGCACAAGACCCCGCGATGCCACATTCACTGTATGGCCGTGCTAGCCGCCCTCGCGCGGGTGGCCAAGGAGCTCCATGCGGACCTCGAACCGGTCGGGCCACACAGCTTGGCCTTCGCGTTGACGCTCGCAAGACGCCGGACGGCCCTCGCGCCTCGGGTACTGCGCTTCCGCGTCTACCTGCAAGTCGATGAGGAGGAACGCGTCGTGTACTTCACGGAGACCTTGTGGGAACAGGATGCCAACCCAAGACCGGGCCTAGAGTTGAGCCACGCCTTCGGGCCCAAGCAGGAGACCTTCATCGTGCAGCGCGTCGGACCGCCGGGAATGGTCGAGCAGCAAGCGGAACTCTTCGCCAAGCGGTACCACCACGAATTCGACTTCGCCCCCATCCGGCAACGCCTACGGGATGCATGCAAGGCCGAGCGCTACAAACTGCGGCACCTTCTGCCGGTGTGATCCATCTGCCAATCTGATCCTCAAGCCTTGTCGAAGAGTTGCACCTTGAACGCCTGGCCTAACCCTGTTGGTAGCAACAATTGCCGGAGCCTCAGATAGTCGGAGGCTCCGGAGCGGCTCGTCCGGTCGGCCGCGTTCAATGCGTCGAGGATGCCGTGGTGCAGCAGGAATTCCTCTTGCGATGCGAACGACGATTCGTGCAGACCGACGGCCTGCCCCCACTGCTTGGTCAGCGCGAAGTCGATGGAGGCCGTTATGTCCTGTTGCCCGGCGTCTCGAAGCGGAGCGCTGCCCGGCGTTTGGCCGCGGAACGTGCGCACCGATCCATCCGGGCGGGCTTCGCCCCACAGTCGGTTGCCTCGGTCGCCGTAGTCGACAACGATGAAGGACCCGCGCCCAAGTCCACGCGCGACGGTGCCGAACCAACTCTTTGCTGCGGCCATCGCGACGACTCGCGTGCCTGGCGCCACCGGGACCTGGGGCGCGGCCGCTACCGCCGCCGAAGTGGCCGCCATGAGTTTCTCGGCAAAGCGTTGCCCGGCCGCGGCAACGTGGACCTCATGCCAGCCGCCGCGCCATTCCAGCCAATGGAACGGCAACGCGTCGAGGAACTCGTGCGCCAAGACGAAGCCCGCGTCGACCTGCGTCATGGCGTCGGCCCAACGGAGGCGGGAATCGCCCGATTGTTGCGCCGCGCGGTGCGTGGGGCTGCGTTCAATGTGAGTCCATGTCACCGCCAGGGCGAGGTCCTTCGAGTTGGCGTCGAGCCAAGCCAACGCGTCGCGCGCCAGGGTCCCTTCCCCGCCGCCGAATTCGACGACTTCAAAGCGCGCGGGTTTGTCGCAACGGTTCCACGTCGCTTCGATCTCGCGGGCGACGCAGTGCGCCAAGAAAGGATGCAACGTCGGATTCGTCGCGAAGTCAGCGTCGGCGCCGGCCCCCGTTTTTCGCCCGGAACGCATGTAGTAGCCGCCCGTCGCGTCGTAGAGACATGCCTCCATCCATGCAGCGAACGTGATGGGGCCGTCGCGCATGAGGCGCTGACGCAACCGTTGCGCAAGGGTGTCAGCCACGCGGCCCCGACCAGCGCCGGACACTAAACCTATTCTTCCGATGGAGGGCTCAAGGCAACCGCTATATGTGGCGCTCCAGTCGCCGGCCCCCAAGGGGGCTTAAGTATCGCGACCGAGGCGCTTTCCTACCTGCCCATGGCGATTCTCGCCCTCGTCGCCTTTTTGTTGGTCTTCATGACCCTGGTCGGAAACAAGTTCCTCGGCCCCAAGCGCGGCAACGTCAACAAACTTGCCTCTTACGAGTGCGGCGAGAAGGCGACGCCCGGCGCTCGCGGCCCCATCGACGTCCAGTACTACATGTACGTCCTGACGTTTCTCATCTTCGACGTCGAGGCGATGTTCGTCATTCCGTTCGCCTTGCGCTTCAAGGACGAATCCGTCGTCACGATGGGCGCAATCTTCGCCATGGCTGTGTTCGTAGGACTCATCCTCGTCGGTTACATGTATGAATTGAAGAAGCGCCTCCTCGGTTGGAGGACACTCGAATGACGGCGGCCACGACCGGCCCCACGTCCACCGCAGTGGCGGCGCATGCGCCTCAGCCCGTCGCCTCCATCGCCATGACGGTTCCCTCCGAGGCGCCCGTCTACGACCCGAGCGCCGAATCGGGCCGCATCCCCATCGTCGTCGAAGAGCAACGCGAAGGCATCCTCATCACGGTCGCCTCGAAGATTTTCAACTGGGGCCGCGCCAACTCGCTTTGGCCCTTCACGTTCGGCCTCGCCTGCTGCGCCATCGAAATGATCACCGCGCAGACGTCCGTCCATGACATGAGCCGCTTCGGCAGCGAAGTCTCCCGGGCAAGCCCCCGCCAATGCGACCTCATGATTGTGCCGGGCACGGTCACGAAGAAGATGGCGCCCCGCATCAAGATGCTCTACGACCAGATGGCGGACCCAAAGTACGTCATCGCCATGGGTGCCTGCGCCACGAACGGCGGACCCTACCAAGACTCCTACTTCGTCGTGAAGGGCGTGGACAAAATCATTCCCGTCGACGTCTACATCCCCGGCTGCCCGCCCCGCCCCGAGGCGCTCATGGACGGATTGCAGAAGCTACAGGCGAAGATCCTGTCGCAGAATGACTCGCTCGATTTGGGGTTCTGAGATGGCGACGCCCACGACACCCACCAATCCACCGATGACACCGATGTCACCGATGACGGGACAACCGCGTTCGGTGTCATCGGTGAAATCGGTGGATGCGTCGGCGAAGCCGGCCGCGCCCGCTGCGCCGCCCGCGAAACCGACCGGCGACTACGCCCTGCTCGCCGCCGCCACTCCCGGGTCGTCGTTCGCGATTCCAGAAGACGGCATCGGCGTCTTGACGGTCCCCACGGACGACCTGTTCACGGCGGTCCGTTGGGCCAAGGACTCCGGGTACAAGCTCCTCTCGCTGCTCTCGGCGTACGACCGCACCGACCACTTCGGCGTCCTCTACTGCCTCCTCAAACCCGCGACGAACCCCCTCGAGTTCGCTGAACTCCGCCTGCGCGTCGTCATGCCGAAGCAGGTCGGCGGCGTCGTGGTGGAGCCGTCGTGCCCGAGCCTCTGCGACATCTTCCCCGCCGCTGATTGGCAAGAGCGCGAGATGTACGACATGTACGGCATCAAATTCGAGGGTCACCCCGACCTGCGCCGGATGTTCCTGCCCGAAGGTTGGACCGGGTACCCGATGCGTAAGGACTCGAAGGAACCCGAGCAGTACGTCGCCATGGCAGAAGGCGAAGACATCGTCGTGAAGCAACCCCAGGAAGGTGCTTGGTGATTCCGACACTGAACCACGAATTCCACGAAACGCACGAACCGCCTGGCGGCCTCGTGCACTTCGTGAAATTCGTGGAATTCGTGGTTCCGAAGCGGCGGTGCGCCTGATGGCCAACATCGACTTCGCGAATCCCCGCATGCCCGACGGTTCGGCGCCCGCGTCGCAGTTGATGACGCTCAACATGGGTCCCCAGCACCCCTCGACGCACGGCGTCCTTCGCCTCAAACTCCTCCTGGACGGCGAGATCGTCGTCGACGTCGAGCCCATCATCGGCTACCTCCATCGCGGCTCCGAGAAGATCGCGGAGGGCATGCATTGGATCAAGTTCATCCCGCTCACCGACCGCATGGACTACATCTCTGCCATGCACAACAACCACGGCTACGTGCTTGCCGTGGAGAAGCTCCTCGGCGGCCCCGACGAGCAGATCGTGTCCGAGAAGGCGGAACACATCCGCGTCTTCGCGGCGGAACTGTCGCGCCTGTGCAACCACTTGTTCTGGATGGGCACGTTCATGCTCGACCTCGGCGCCATCACGCCGCTCTTCTACGCCTTGCGCGAACGCGAAGAGATCCTCGGATTCCTGGAGGAACTTTCCGGCGCGCGGCTGACGTTCAACTACTTCCGCTTCGGCGGCGTCAAGTACGACCTCCCGCAGGACCCGACGTACCTCCCGCGTGTGCGGGCCTTCGTGGATGCGATGCCCGGCAAAGTCGCCGAATACGAGCGCCTGCTGAAGAAGAACGACATCGTTGTGGGTCGACTGCGCGGCACCGGTCCCCTCACGCGCGACCAAGCCCTCGACCTCGGCATCACTGGCCCGATGCTGCGCGCCACCGGTCTCGCCCATGACCTCCGGAAGTCGGCGCCCTACTCCATCTACAAGAGCCTCAACTTCGACGTGCCCACGACGACGCAGTCGGACTGCTACGGGCGCCTCATGGTCCGCTGGGCCGAGATGCTGGAATCCGTGAAGCTCCTGCAGCAAGTCATCGACCGCATGCAGAACCGCGACCTCGCAGGCCTGCACCTCAACCCCGACTACGCCGGCGGCAAGATCCTGCGCATCAAGGCCAAGGGCGAAGCCTACGCGCGCATCGAGCACCCGAAGGGCGAGTATGGTTGCCACGTCATCGGCGACGGCAAGCAGAACCCGACGCGCGTGCATGTCCGGGCCCCGAGTTTCGCAAACCTGCAAGCCATCCCCGTCATGGCGCGGGGTCAGAAGATTGCGGACTTAATCGCAAGCCTCGGCTCCATCGACATAGTGCTTGGCGACGTGGATAGGTGACATGATGGGCGTCCTCACTTCCTTCATTGACGAAACGCTCACGACCCTCGGCTGGGATGCCCCGACTTGGCTCGACGTGACCATCGCCGCAGTCATCGGGTCCGTCGTCATGTTCACGGTCGTCTTGTCAACGGGCGGCCTCTTCACGTTCGCCTTCCGCCGCATCTTTGCCCGCATGGGCCAACGCATCGGCCCCAACCGCGTCGGGCCGCAAGGCATCTTCCAGTTCCTAGCTGACGGCGCGAAACTCATCTCCAAAGAGGACATCCGGCCGGCCAAGGTCGACAAACTCGCCTGGACCGCGGCCCTCTACGTCGCCGTCGTCTTCACGGTCATGGCCTGGGCGCCGCTGCCGTGGTCGGACAAGATCCTGTTCACCAACGTAGGGACGGGCGTGCTCCTCTTGCTTGCGGCCGGCTCCATCGCTCCTCTCGCCGAGATCATGGCCGGCTGGGGCTCCAACAACAAGTACAGCCTCTACGGAGGCGTCCGCGCGGCTGCCCTGGACGTGAGCTACGAGATCCCCATGCTATTCTGCGTCGCGAGCGTGCTCCTCGTCGTCGGCTCCCTCGACACGAACGACATCGTCCGCAGCCAACACGCCCTGTGGTTCTTCATCCCGCAAATCATCGGCTTCGTCATCTTCTTCATCACCGCCCTAGCCAAGGCAGGCCTCGTCCCCACCGACCTCGCCGAATCCGAATCCGAACTCGTCGCAGGCTACACAACCGAGTATTCCGGCATGCGCTTCGGAATGTTTTTCGTGGTAATCTTCTCCAACGTCTTCTTCGTCGGCGCATTCACCACCATGCTCTACCTCGGCGGATGGCAAGCTCCCTTCGGCGACCAGTTACCCATCCTCAACACGTTCCTCGGCCCACTGACCCCCATCGTATGGTTCGCGGGCAAGAGCCTGCTCATGTCCTTCGTGGTCTTCTGGGTGTGGAGCACGTTGCCCCGCGTCCGCGTCGACCAATACCTCAACCTCGCCTGGAAGGTGCTACTGCCCTTGTCAATTGTCAACTTCGTCCTCACGGCCGTCCTCGTCCGAACGGGAGTCCTGGCATGAAGGTCCCGCTCGTCAACATCCTCTCCGGCATGGGCGTAACGCTCGAGAACTTCTTCCGCAAACCCGTCACGATTCAATACCCAGAAGAAAAGCGCCCCGTTGCGGAACGCTTCAGGGGCCGCATCTACCTCAAACTCGAGACGTGCATCGGCTGCACCCTCTGCGCGCAGGCCTGCCCAAACGGCTCCTGCTACATGGTGGACTACGACCCCGGCTTCGACACGCCGCAGAACAAACGCAAGAAATTCCCAGCCGTCGAGATCTCGAAGTGCATGTACTGTTCCCTATGCGAGGAGGCATGCCCGACGGACTCCATCCGCATGGGCAAGGAATTCGAGACCGCCGCCTACGTGCGCGACTTCGACTACAAGCCCGACCGCCTCAGCCAGAACGAAGCATCGCTGGGCAGGGGGCCGTTCAAGTGAGCGTTGGCGCCTTTTCACGCGGAGACCGCGGAACCCGCGGAAACGAGTCGGCGCGTCCGTTCTGCGCTTTCCGCGACCTCCGCATGATGCCTCCCCCTTACGAGGTGGCGGCATGGTAGGCGTCGGCGAGACCGTCGGCTTCGTGGTCATCGCGGCCATCGTCCTCGGCTCGGCACTCGCAACCGTGCTCGCCAAGCGCACGTTCCACGCCGTCATGTTCCTCGGCGCCGTCCTCGTTGCGACGGCAGCCGTCTACATCCTCGCCGGGTCCGCCCTGGTAGGTGTCATCCAAGTCCTCGTCTACGTCGGCGGCATCCTGACTTTGTTCATTTTCGCCGTCATGTTCGTGACGGGCGATGAGACGGAGTCCGATACGGAGGCCATGCCATGAACCGCCGCAACACCGTCCTCGTGGGGGCCGGAGCTGCGCTCCTCCTCTTCGTCACGATGGCTCTCACCATCCGAGCCACCGAAGCGTGGGCTGGGGAGGGCTCCACGGATGCGCAGGCCCGCGCCAACGACCTCGACAACCTGGTTCGCATCCTCTTCGACGGCCAGGTCATCGGCTTCGAGGTGCTGGGCGTGTTGCTCACGGCCGCCATGATCGGCGCCATGGTCATCGCCCGCCCGATGGAAGCCATCGCGGATGAAGACCGCTACGCCCACGTCACCGACCAGGAACTCGCCGCAGCCCAGACGATCAGCGACGTCAAGGACAGCGACCTCGCCGGAAACCCGGCCGCGCTCAAGGAGGACGTGCAATGATTCCGACCGCGTGGTACGTCGGCCTCGCCGCGGCCTTGTTCTGCATCGGCGCCTTTGGTCTCCTGACACAGAAGTCCGCCCTACGCATCCTCATCTCCGTCGAACTCGTGCTTAACGCGGCAAACATCAACTTCGTCGCCTTCGCCAACCTACACGGTGATGCGACGGGCCTCATCTACGTTTTCTTCACTATCGCGCTGGCCGCCGCCGAAGCCGCAGTTGGTCTGTCGATCTTCATCCACTTGTACCGCCACGTTCGCACCGTGGACGTCACGAAGAGCACGCTCCTGAGGTGGTAAAATGCAATTCTCGTCCCCCTTGCCGCAACTGGTCCTCCAGGCCCACGATGATGTTGCCTCCCAACAACTCATCCAGCAGGGATTCGAATGGAACTGGATGGGCACCCAAGCCTCGTTCGTCATCCTCCTTGCACCCATCCTCGCCGCCGTAGCAATCTTCTTCCTCGGCAAGAAAATGTGGCGCGGAGGAGCGGCGCTCGCCCTCGCTGGCGTCGGGGCCAGCTTCCTGGCAAGCCTGTGGCTGTTTTACCAGTTCATCATCCTGGGGAACTACGGCGTCTCCGACGAGCAGGTCAAGTGGTTCAGCATTGGCGACTACGAATTCCACTTCGGCTTCCTTCTCGACAACCTGAGCATCTGGCTCGCCACCGTCGCAAGCCTCGTGTCGCTCCTCATCATCATCTTCAGCACACACTACCTGCACGAGGAGCCTGACTCCAAGTTGCGCCGGTACTACGCGGTCAAGTCGCTCTTCGTCGCCGGCATGCTTGGCACCGTGCTCATGGACAATTACCTCGCCATGTTCGTTTTCTGGGAGGTCATGGGCCTGTGCTCGTACCTCCTGATCGGTTACTGGTACACGAAGGAGTCCGCCGCCCGCGCCGCCAAGAAGGCGTTCCTCGTCACGCGCCTCGGCGACATCTTCCTGTTCCTGGGCATCGTGCTACTACTAATCACGTTCAAGACGCTGAGCTACCGCGAACTGTTCCACCACCCCGACCTCGCCGCGCACAAGGACATCCTGTTCTGGGCGGGCCTCTTCATCTTTGGTGGCGCCGTCGGCAAATCCGCGCAATTCCCCCTCGACCTGTGGTTGCCGGACGCCATGGAAGGCCCGACGACGGTGTCCGCGCTCATTCACGCGGCGACCATGGTCAAGGCCGGGGTCTTCCTCGTCGCGCGCAGCTTCCCCCTCTACGTCGCGCTCGGCCCCGGCGCTGGCGAGTCATTGTTCCTCATCATTGGCTTGATTGGCGGATTCACGGCCATCTACACGGCGACGATGGCGTTGGCAGCCCTGGACATCAAACGCGTCCTCGCGTTCTCGACGCTCAGCCAACTCGGCTACATGTTCCTCGCCCTCGGCGCCGGCGGCTACCTCTACCTCAACGGTGGCGGCG
The DNA here is from genome assembly GCA_964643795.1 of uncultured Halobacteriales archaeon. Taxonomy (GTDB): domain Archaea; phylum Thermoplasmatota; class E2; order JACPAO01; family JAHFTW01; genus JAHFTW01. Next base: position 97,674 of record CAZXUC010000003.1, read on the forward strand.
GAGCAGGCTTCACGGCGGCCATGTTGCATTTGATGAACCACGCGTTCTTCAAAGCCCTCCTGTTCCTGGGCGCAGGCTCCGTCATCCTCGGCATGCATCATCACCAGGACCTGCGCGACATGGGCGGCCTCAAGAGCAAGATGCCGACGACGCACGCGACCATGCTCGTGGCCTCGCTCAGCATCGCCGGCATCATTCCGCTCTCCGGCTTCTGGTCGAAAGACGAAGTCCTCGCGACGGCCTTCCAGGCCGGTTCGGAGCATGGCCTGTTTTTCCTGCTCTGGGTCTTCGGCCTCCTCACGGCCGCCCTCACGGCGTTCTACATGTTCCGGATGATGTGGCTTGCCTTCTACGGCCAAGCACGCACCGAATCCGCGGAGCATGCGCACGAATCACCCAGCGTCATGACGATTCCCCTCGTCATCCTCGCCGTCTTCGCGGCCATTTCGGGGCTGTGGCTCGTCGTCGGAACCGGTTTCGAATCCGTCATCACATACCCGTACAGCCACGACCTCGGCGAGCACGAGGCGGTTGCATCGTCTGAGATCCTGATGAACATCCTGACGGACCCCTTGACGTATCTCAGCCTCGCGCTGGCAGTGGGTGGAATAATGTTTGCCCGCGCCCGCTACGGTGCTGGCGTCCCGGCGTCCGAAGTCGCGGAGCCGACGACGGGCGCCCGTGGTCTCCTCTATCGCCGCTACTACGTGACGGAAGCCATCTACGAGCCACTCGGCAACTACCTCGCCTACGGCACAGCGCGGGTCTCGGCATGGTTCGACCGGGCCGCAATCGACGGCGCCGTGAACGGGGTGGCTACCATGACCGACAACGCCGGCGCCCGCGCCCGCCGCTGGCAAGACGGCCGCCTCACGACCTACATGGCATCGATTGCCATTGGCGCGGTCGTGCTCCTCGTCTTCCTGCGTGAAGTGGTCCTCAGGATCAGGTGGTAACATGCAGTTAATCGACGCCCTCATTCCGTACACGCTGCTTGCCACCCTACTCGGCGTCTGGATGACTTTCACCTCCAACGACCGCAACAGCCGGATGGTCGCCCTCATCGCTTCCGCGCCCGCCCTTGCCGTCACGAGCTACATGCTCTACGTCGTCGGCGTCGGCGCCGGCGGCACCTACCATTTCTACGCCCGCATCCCGTGGATTGAAAGCCTCGGCGTCAACCTCGAATTCGGCGTCGATGGCCTCTCCGCAAGCCTCGCTTGGCTCACGGCGGTCCTTACGCCCCTCGTCATTCTCTACTCGTGGAACGAGACGAAGCGGCCGCGCCTATTCTTCAGCCTCATCCTGCTCATGGACCTGACCGTCATCGGCGTCTTCACCGCCCTCGACTTGCTGCTGTTCTACGTCTTCTGGGAATTCGTCCTCATCCCGATGTACCTCCTCATCGCAATCTGGGGCGGCTCGAACCGCAAGTACGCGGCCACGAAGTTCTTCCTCTACACCGGCGGCGCGTCTCTCGTCATGCTATTGGGCTTCATGGCACTGTACTTTGGCGCCGGCATCGGCAGCGCCAGCATCCCCGAGCTGACCGCGATTGGCGGACGCCTCGGGTTCGCGCGGGACTTTGCCATGCTTTCCTTCGGCGTCCTCGCCTTCGGGTTCCTCGTGAAGATGCCGTCCGTTCCGTTCCACACGTGGCTGCCCGACGCGCACGTTCAAGCGCCCACGGCCGGCTCCGTCCTCCTGGCCGGAGTCCTGCTGAAGATGGGTTCCTACGGCCTCATGCGTATCGCAATCCCCATCCTCCCCGATGCCGCTCATGAATACCAATGGGTCCTCTTCATCCTCGGCGCTGCATCGGTGCTGTATGGCGCATTCCTCTGCCTCGCCCAAGACGACCTCAAGGCGATGATTGCGTACTCGTCCATCTCGCACATGGGCATGATTACCATCGCCCTTGCGACCTTCAACGAACTCGGCTGGGCCGGTGCCGCGTACATGAACCTCGCCCACGGCATCATCTCCGCGGGATTGTTCATGGCCGCCGGGTCGTTGCAACACAGCACCGGGACGCGCCTCATCTCGCGCCTCGGCGGCATTGCACCCCACGTGCCCAAACTCACCGGCCTCACGGCGACCCTGTTCCTCGCCAGCCTTGGCTTGCCGGGCATGATGGGCTTCATCGCGGAATTCACCATCTTCGCAGGCATCTGGGCGACGTTCGGTTGGTGGATCCTCTTGCCAATTTGGACCATCCTCCTCACCGCCGGCTATTACCTCTGGGCACTGCAGCGCGCCTTCTACGGACCTGAGAAGCGCCACGGTGACGTCGATTGGAGCCACATGCACGACTTACCGCGCACGGAGCAATGGTCCATCGCGACGTTGGTCGTGCTCGCCCTCGCGTTCGGCATCCTTCCCGGCCTCTTGATGGGACAATACGACGAATGGACGACGGCCGTCCTCGCCTTGGTCGGAGGCGCCTAAGATGGACGCGACGCCGCAACCGCTCGGCACAGACCCGCTCATTCGTGCGACGACGGCGCCCACGCCCATGACGACGCCGCCGACGCCCACCGATCCCACGGAACCAGCCGCCCCCTCGTCGACGCCCGCGGCCACGAAGCGCAAGACGAGCTCGGGCACGCTGCTGTGGGCCGTTCTCATCATCCTGGCAGCCGGCGCGATGTACTACTTCCGCGTCAATCCGCTCAACTGGGTTGCCCGCATCCCTTTCGAATGGCAGGCCCTGACGCCTGAATTCGTCGTGCTGCTCTTCGCCCTGCTCGCCCCCATCGTGGCCTTGTGGGACACAGACCGCCGCGGCATGCAACAATTCGCCCTCATCGGCATGGGCGGCTCGTTCCTGCTCACCCTCGGCAGCCTACTAGGCACCGCCTTCGACATCCCCGTATCGGGGACCGACTTCACGCTCGAATACATCGGCTCCACAATCAAGGGCGTCTACTCCGTCACCTACGCGAGTCAACTCTTCAAACTCATCTTCCTCGGCGTCGGCGTCCTTGCCATCATCGGCATGGGCCGCCCCCTCAAGGGCAAGACGGAGCAGGACTGGGGCGAATTCTACAGCCTCCTCTTGTTCGCGACCCTCGGCATGATGGTCGTCGCCTCCGCGCAGGAACTCTTCGTCCTGTTCCTCGGCATCGAGATGGCTTCCATGTCGAGCTACCTTTTGGCCACGTTCCGCCGCGACCGTATCGCCTCCGAAGCTGGCCTGAAGTACTTCACCATCGGCGCCATTTCGTCAGGAATGACGCTCTTCGCCATCAGCCTAATCTACGGCATGGCCGGAACGACGCAGATTGCACAACTCGCCTCCGTCATCACAATAGACTCAGGCTACGACGCCATCAGCCTTGTTGCAATCGTCCTCTTGCTCGCTGGCCTCGGCTTCAAAATCAGTTCCGTGCCCTTCCATGCGTGGGCCCCCGACGTGTACTCGGGGGCGCCCGTTCCAATCGCCGGCGTACTCGCATCTGCGTCCAAAGCGATGGGATTCATCGCGATTTTCCACATCTTCCTGGTTGGCCTGATTGGTGTCAAGGGCAACTGGCAGCTTGCCGTGGCTCTCATCGCGACGGCCTCCATGTTCGTCGGCAACCTCGTCGCGGTGCAACAGCAAAACGTCCGCCGCATGCTTGCCTACAGCAGCATCGCGCAAGCCGGCTACATCCTCATCGCCCTCGCCGTCGGAACGTGGTACGCCGTGGGTGGCGGCATCTTCCACCTCATGACGAACGCTGCCATGAAGCTCGGCGCCTTCATCATCGTTGGAGCCCTCCTGTACCTCGGCGTCCCGGACCAAGTCCAATCCTACCGCGGCCTCAGCCGCAAGACGCCGTTCCTCGCCTTCGCGATGACGGTCTTCCTCCTCTCCATGGCAGGACTCCCGCCGCTTGGCGGATTCTGGAGCAAGTTCGTCCTCTTCTCCGCAGCCATCGATGAAGGCGTCAACAACGACCTCGGCTGGCTCATCTGGCTCGCCGTCATCGCCGTCGTCAACTCCGCCATCAGCCTGTACTACTACTTGCGACTCATACGCGCCATGTACGTGGAAGGACAAGACGATCATGAGGACGCGATGCCGCTCACCATCAGCCTCGGCACGAAGGTCGCCGTCGGCGCCTGCCTGGTCGGCGTCGTCGTGATGGGCTTCTACCCGCAGTGGTTCATCGACGCCTCCATGCACGCGGCGCGGTCGCTGCTTCGGCTGGAATAGCGTCCCACGGTTCCATTGCGCGCCAGGGCAACTGGTGGCCTGGTGCGCCCGCGGGGAACTGGAGGCCTGGGATTGCACGGATTCACACAGAATCGAGTCGTCGGCCAGCTTCGCCCTTCACGCGGAGGGCGCGGGACAACGCGGAATTCGACTCCGCGGGTTTCCGCGTTCTCCGCGTGACCGGCCTGGTGCCCGGCGCGTCGAGGTCAAAGCTCTGTGAATCTCTGTGGAATCCCAAGCATCCCACCCTAGGGCAGGTGGCCGCGCGTAACTGGCGCGTCTTGCCTCGAACGGCGCCTTCATCTGGCCGGCGCACCAAACCACAGGCATGGCATCCTGGCTCGCAATCGCTTTGGTACTGATTCTCTTGGGCCTGCTTTTCGGCGTCGGTCTCTTCTTGCAGATTGGCAAGGTCATCCTCATCGTCTTGCTCGTGCTCCTTCTCATCGGGGCACTTGGGGGAATGGGTTGGAACAACCGCAGGCGACGCGCAGCCTGAGGCCGCCACAGCGACCCAACTGGGTTTCACGCCATGCGCAGGCGTCCAAGCACAACGTTCTTGTCCGGAACACCCTGAAACTGCTTGATGACCGAGATTATGGGCCGCCTCCAGGCAGCCCTCGACGAGATCCGCCCAGCCCTCCAGTTCGACGGCGGCGACGCCGAACTCGTCGACTACTCCGAGGACACTGGCGTCGTCCAGTTGCGCATGCACGGCGCCTGCTCGGGCTGCGGCATGAGCACCCTGACCCTGCAAGCCGGGATTGAACGGATCCTGAAGGAACGCGTCCCGGAAGTCAAAGCCGTGGTCAATGTTTAGATCGGTACCCCGACGGAGCCCACCTGTACTCGGAAAACGCGGAACGCACGGAACGGGCCGAACGGCGGCGTTTCCGCGTACTTCCGCGGCCTCCGCGTGAAGGGCAGTCGCTGCCCCGCCTTTTTCTAACCCCTCCCCGTCGCCGCATTCGTGTCCCCGACGCGACCGTTGCTCCTGGCCGCCCTCCTCGGCCTCGCGACGACTGCCGCCCTCGGGTCCGCCGCCACGTTCGCCCCGCTACCAATCGTTTCGGACTTGCCGGCCGTCCACGGCGTCGTCGCGGTGTACATGTTCCTCCTCCCAGCATTCTCGTTCCTCGCCCTTGAATCGGCGTCGCGCCTTCTCGGCCGCACCCCTGATGGAAAGGCCGCGCGCAGTCTCGCCCGTTTTTGGCTCGTGGGTTCAGTCCTCATCGCGCTTGGAATCCTATTCGCGGACGATTGGATTCGTCTCGGCGTCCTCGCAATCGGGTCGAGCCTGCTCGCCGTAGCGGCCGGGATGACGACGGGCCTAATGCTGCGGACCTTGCCAAAGCGCGGCGACTCGGTCGTCGATATCGCCCGGGACCCGCTCACGAAGGGCGACGATGCCTGCGTGCAACAACTGCGCTTCGCGCACTTCTTCCTCCCGGTGGGCACCGCAATGTCCCTCCTCGCGGCGCCCTGGTGGAATTGGAGTTCCGCGAACGCGGCACCCATCGCCCTCGCCGGTACGCACGTGCTGCTCGCGGGCTACGGACTCTTCCTCACGTACGGCCTGAGCCACCTGTGGGTCCCCCGCCTATCGGGCGTTCCCGCAATCGCGGCTGGCGCCATCAAGGGCGAACTCCACAGCAGCCTCCTCGGTCTGACCTTGCTGCTCGGCGGCTTGCTCTTCGGCGTCAAAGGGTTCGCCATCGCCGGCGGCGCTTTCCTCTTCATCGGGTGCTTCACGTTCATGGGCGTGCTTGGCGCCAACATCATGCGCAACAAGTCCAAGACTGCGCGAGTCACGCCCGAATTCGTGTACGTACCGTGGACCTTCACCGGCGTATTTTGGCTCATTTCCGGCGTCCTTTTGGGCATCTTCCTCAACGTCGTGCCCGAGGTCTTTGCCTCCTACGCGCCGGGCCTGCGCTTCATCCATGTCCACACCACGCTGTTCGGTGGCTTCGCGCTCCTACTTATCGGCTACTCGACGCGACTCCTTGCCTCCTGGCGCGGCGACCCACCGCCTACGTTCCAACGCACGAAATGGGGCTTCTACCTGGTGAATGCAGGCCTGGTCGCGATGCTCGCCGGCCAACTGCAGGCCGATGGGACGCGGACCCTCCAGGTGGGCGGCGCCTTGGCAATTCTGGGCCTGGCCGCATGCTTCATGACCCTGCGTGACAATCGGCGCGGGCAGGTCACCCGATGAATCCAAAGGACCGTGCCGCCGCCCGCCACGCGCTGCAAGTCGCGGCCCCCGCCACGAACGTCGGTGCCTGGGCCGCCGCCGAGACCGCGATGGGAACGTTCCACGTCGCGACTTTGCATGATGCCGTCGTACAGACCGGCTTGCCCTCGCAATCGCGGGAGAAGTTCTTGCACGACTTGGAGAACCGCTTCCCGGCAACGCATTTCGTGCCGAACGAGCATGACCCCGTCGTCGCGCGCACGCGCAAGCAGCTGGACGAGTACGCCCGCGGCAAGCGCACTGAATTCGACATCCCGGTGCGCGCCGAGGGTACGGCATTCCAGGAAAAGGTGTGGCACGCCCTCGCTCGCATCCCGTTCGGCGAGGTTCGCTCATACGGCGAGATTGCCGAAGCCATCGGCCGCCCCGGGGCAAGCCGCGCCGTCGGCCAAGCAAACCACAATAATCCAGTCGCACCCATCATCCCGTGCCACCGCGTCGTGGCATCCGACGGGGGACTGGGCGGCTATGGCGGCGGACTCGACCTCAAGCGGCGCATGCTCGAAATGGAAGGCGTGCAAATCGCCTGACGGACCGCAACCACGAATTGCACGAAGACCACGAAGCTCCGCTTCGTACGGTTCGTGAAATTCGTGTAATTCGTGGTTTGCGAGTGGAATCAGGCGACAATGCCGCGCAGCTTGACGGCTTCCGCCACACGTCCAACGGCCACGACGTAGGCTGCCGTGCGCATGTCGATCTCGTGCTGCTTGCTCGCGGCATGCACGGCGTGGAAGGCGCTCGTCATCTTCGCGTCAAGCTTGCTGTACACTTCAGCGGCAGTCCAGTAGTACCCGTAGAGGTTCTGCACCCACTCGAAGTAGGAGACCGTGACGCCGCCGGAATTTGCCAGGAAATCTGGGATGTCGAGGACGCCGTTGTTGTGCAGGATGACGTCCGCCTCCGGCGTCGTCGGGCCGTTGGCGAGTTCGAGGACGATCTTCGCCTTGATGTTGGCGGCGTTCTTGCCGGTGATCTGGTTCTCGATGCTGGCCGGGATGAGGACATCGACCTTGAGTTCGAGGAGTTCCTCGTTCGTGACGGCCTTGGCGCCGGGGAAATTCTTGAGCTTGCCCTTCTTTGCCTTGTATTCGTGCACCTTGTCGTAGGGTAGGCCGCGCGCGTTGTAGATGCCGCCCCTTGAGTCGGAGACCGCGACGACCTTGGCGCCGAACATCTCGGTGACGAGTTTGTGGGCGAAGTCGCCGGCATTACCGTAGCCTTGGATGGCGACGGTTGCACCTTTCAGGTTGAGGCCCTTCGCCTTGGCCGCTTCACGCAAGTGGTACATGCCGCCCTTCGCCGTTGCATCGCCACGCCCGGCTGAACCGCCGAGTGCCAGCGGTTTGCCAGTGATGAACCCGGGTTCGTTGGCGCCATGGATGGTTGACATCTCGTCCATCATCCACGCCATCACCTGCGGCGTCGTGTACACGTCGGGCGCAGGGACGTCCTTGTAGGTCCCGACGATTTGATGAACGGCGCGGACCCAACCGCGGCTCAGCAGTTCGAGTTCTCGAGTGGAGAGCTTCTTTGGGTCGCAGATGACGCCGCCCTTGCCGCCGCCGTAAGGAATGTCGGCGACGGCGCACTTCCACGTCATCCACGCCGCCAGGGCACGGACCGTGTCGGCCGTCTCCTCGGGGTGGTAACGGATGCCGCCTTTCGTCGGGCCCCGTGCGTCATTGTATTGGCAACGGAAGCCCTGGAACGTCCGCGTCGTGCCGTCGTCCATGCGGACCGGAATGGAAACCTGCAGGAAACGCTGCGGCTCACGCAGGTATTGATGCATCGCGGTCGGGAGCTTCATGACTTTCGCGGCCGTATCGAGTTGAGCCTGCGCAATCTTGAACGGGTTCAGCTCTTCCACGGCGGCAAGGGCGGCGGCGGGCTTGCCGGCGGCGGTGTGGCCGTTCTTGGCGCCCTGCGAGGATGCCTGGGAGGTCGGCTTGCGCACGGTCTGCTGGACTGTCTTGGCCATGGGAACCACCAGTAGGAGGTGCGCGGAGATGCCGGCTTCTAGACTTGAAGGAATCGCTTTTGGGAAACGGATTCCCGGATTGGCCGGATTCTCCGATTGGATGGAGGGGCTCCCAGCGCCAATCACGGCATCACGTTGGCCCCCCAGGTCAGCTTCGCCCTGAGTCGCAGAACCCACAGAAGACACAGAACCGCTTCTGTGCGTTCTGTGTTTTCTGCGACCGGGCGTCGCGGGCCGCGGCCGACCGAATGCCCTCGGGGGCGCTAATCCTCAAGGCGTGGCGCGAAGCCTTCCTTGACGACGTTCAACACGAGCCGAGTCCGAGTCTCCTTCACGTCCTTATGTTGCAGGGTGCCCTTCACAAAGCGGTCGAGGTCCGGAGTGTCCTTGAACTTCCCGACGAACACGGTGTCCATCTCACCCGTGACGTCGTAGACGGCGACGATGTGCGGATCCTTGGCCAGTTCGCGCTGCACCTCTAGCAGACGCCCGCCGGAAATCTTCAGTTCGATGAGCGCACAGATCCCGAAGCCAAGCTTCTGCGCATCAATCTCAGGCAGGAACCGCTTGATGACGCCGTCCTGCCGCAGACGCTTGATGCGGTTATGCACCGTGCCGACGGTCGTACCTGCCTGCGCCGCGATTTCCCGAAACGGAGTCTGCGCGTCCCCCATGAGAATGCGCAAGATGGCCCGGTCAAGAGAGTCAGTCACGCAGAGCCATGTTGAACGGGGTTCAGAAACTTGCCGCCCTCCCCGAACGGCGTCGCGACGTTCAAGGCTTTTCGTGAATGGCAGTCCAACTGTTGCAAGGGTTGCCATGGGGAGCCACGGCTTACCACGGGTTACCACATGTTACCACAGTATACCACGTTCGGCCTTTGCGCCGCCGTTCCCCTTCGATTTCTTCAGGCTCGCAGCGTCTGCCTAAGGTTCGACGCCCTTCCGCCGGCCCGGGCATCGGGCGCGAAATCCTTCGCCGTTATTTCGTGATTCGTTCGAACAGATCCGCCACGAGCAAGGGGAGCAGCACTGTGGCATCGCCTTCGACGGTTTCCCATTGGGCGTCTTCCTTGACTTTGCCCCAACTTACCGCTTCCTTCACCCTGGCACCGCTGAGGCTGCCGTCGGATTCTTGGGCGGTCGTGATGTAGACGACGGTGTCGAGGCCGGCGCGGAATTGGCTCCACCAGATGACGTGGTGTTTTGAGATGCCGCCGCCGATCATGAGGCTGCCTAATCGTTTTGCGGCGAAGACGAAGTCGCTGAGTTCTTGTTCGTCTTTGAGTAGGTCGAAGCGGATGTCGCGGTGGTTCTGGTACGTCATCCAGACTTGTGCGCCGACGGAGCCGTCGGTGGGGCCGGGGACGTAGACGGGGATGTGGTTTTTCCATGCCCAGTAGAGTAGGGATTCTTCCTTGTTCTTCTCGCGGCCGGCCCATTCGCCGAGTTTGGCGTTGAGTTCGCGTGTGGAGAAGTGTTTGGCGCCGGATTGGTACCATTCCTCGAGGAGGGGGCGGAGTTTGTGTTCGAGGATTTCGCCGTAGCTTGAATTGGGGACGAGGACGTTGCCGAGGCGGTTGACGCCGTCGCGGTGGAGTTGGCGGTCGTCCATGTCGAAGGAGCCGGCGTAGTAGTCTTCCCATAGGCGGGCGAGGTCGTGGTCGAGGGTGCCGCAGGTCGTGATGACGCAGTCGACGAGTTTGTGTTTGACGAGGTCGCGTAGGACGCCGCGTGTGCCGGTCGCCATGAGGGCTGCAGGGAAGGAGAGGATGACCTTTTCTTGGTTGTCTGCGACCATGCGGTGCAAGAGGTCCGAGGCGACGGCGAGTTTCTTCGCGGTGAAGCCGCCGCCATCCTGCCACATCGTCATGAGTTCCTTTGCGCTCGTGCGTTTGGTGACGTCTAGGTCCTTGACGACGGGGGCCTTCGCCATGTCCACGGGCGGGCCACCCGGGTCCACGGCTTCAGCGTATCGGGCCGCGCGACTCGACCACCTATCCACCGATGACACCGATTCCCACCGATGGGGTTGCACCTCATCGGTGTCATCGGTGCCATCGGTGGATTGGTCGTGGTGGGCTAGGCCGGCAACGTGCCTGAATCGGTGGAGCGGCTCAAACCGTGACGCGGATTCGATGCGCTTCCTGGATTGCATCCGACTTGCGCAGAGCGTCTCGCACCTCGGCAGGAATCGACCCGTCCACTTGGATGACCGCGATTGCGGTGCCGGCTTCGTGGTCGCGGGCGAGGCTGACGTTGGCCACGTTCACTTTGTGGGTGGCGAGCTCCTGCGTGATGCGGGCAAGGACGCCTGGGACGTCGCGGTGGCGCGTGAGGAGGAAGCGGCCCGTTGGTCGGAATTCAACGTCGAATTCGTCGATGCGGGTGACTCGCGAGCCATAGTGGGGCGTGTGGGTGCCCTCGACGGAGACTTCTTGCTTGCCGGCGCGTAGCGTCACGACGACGCGTTTCGGTTCCTCGTCGGGAAGCGTCCGGCTCGCGATGCTCCATCCACGCTCGGCGGCCAGCCCAGGCGCATTGATTGCGTTGATGGGCGTGTCCATCGTGGCCCTGGTTGCGCCGACGAGGGCGTGGACCTGCATGGCTTTGAGGTCGAGCCCGGGGGAAGCAGCCACGGCGACCTCCTGAAGGGGCTCGTGGAGAGTTTGCACGGCGAACGCCGCGAGTGCCTCGACGAGGCCGACCCAAGGGCGCAGCTTCTCATCGACTGCGGCTTGCGCGTTTACGGCGAGGCCAGCGTCCCCGGAGGCGAGGAAGTCGCAGACGCGTTCGCACGCTTGCACCGTTGCTTTGAGTTGCGCTTCCTTCGTGCTTGCTCCTAGATGGGGCGCGGCGACGATGCGGTGATGCTTGGCGGCGGCCAGGTCACCGGCGGCCGTCGGGGGTTCCTCTGGCCAGACGTCGATTCCGGCGGCGCGCAGCTTTCCCGCGTCCAGGGCCGCGACGAGCGCTGCGAGGTCGACGAGGGGGCCACGCGCGGCATTCACGAGGATGGCGTTCGGCTTCATCTTGGCGAGGGTGGCTGCATCGATGACGTTGCGCGTCTGGGTGGTAAGCGGCGTGTGCAGGCTCACGACGTCGGCTCGGCGCAGGCCGTCGTCGCAGGTGACGGATTCGATGCCCATTGCCTTCGCGGCTTCCGGTGTCACGAAGGGATCGTAGCCGAGGACGGTCATCTCGAAGGCGTGGGCGCGCGCCGCCATCATCTTCCCGATGCGGCCGATGCCGATGAGCAGGATGGTCTTGCCGCAGAGTTCGACACCCTCAAGCTTGCGGTCCCACTTGCCTTGCTTCATCGCGGAGTCCGCTTCGGGGACTCGTCGGGCGCACGCGAGCATGAGCGCCCACGCCTGTTCGGCGGCGCTCGTGATGTTCCCGGTCGGAGCATGGAAGACGGCGATGCCTCGGGCCGTTGCAGCAGCCAGGTCGACGTTGTCCACGCCGACGCCGGCACGGCCGATTGCTCGCAGCTGCGGGGCCTGCGCCAGTTCGGCGGCTCCAATCTTGGTCGCGCTCCGGATGAGCCAAGCCTCGGCCTTTGCGATTTCTTGTGCCTTGGCCGCGGCATCAAGCTTGGTCGCGTCCACCAGGACATGTCCGCGTTTGCGCACCAAGTCTAGGCCCTCGGCATCCAAGGCGTCGGTGAAGAGGATGCGGGCCATGGCCGCGCCTACAGCCCGGGTCGTGCACAAAGACGCTGCGCCGCCAGAGGCCTCAGCGACGCGCCGCCAGAAGCCTAAAGGACCACGCGTGGGGCTTTGCCCATGCCGCGGAATCGAACGCCCGACAGCCTGACCGGGTCGCGGAATCCGCGGAAACAGGGGAAACCGCTTCCCTTGATTCCTTGCTTCCGCGGCTCGCGCCGTCGTCGAAGGGATTCCGCCGGTACCTGGCTAAGCCGCTTCCGCGCCACGCTCCACGAGGGGCAACGGCGTTCTCTCGACTTCAAGGCGGTCGGCAGTCGGGTGGACTTCGCTGAGCCACGCCTTGCAGCCAAGCGCATCCAGTTCGCCTTCCTCCGCCAATTCTTCGACGACTGCTGGCGCAGTCTCGATGTGGTCGCCTACGACGGCCACCCAGTCGATTGGGACTTCGTATTCCGTTCGCAGTCGCTCTGCAAGGTCTCCGAGTGGCGCCGTGATGTCCTTGGGCCGAAGGACGCCGAACACAAGCGTGCCCTCCTCCGTCTGCTCTTCGAAGGGGCGCTGTGTGCGGTCTGCGCGGCGTCGGAATCTCTGCATGAGTTGGATGGCGTCCTTGTAGGGGCTGCTGCAAAAGTGGACCGTGAACTTCGAGCCGGTCTTCTTCCACGCGTCGAGCACTAGCTGGGCGGTTTCCCTGCTTCCGGCCACGCGTTGGCTTTCGTCGTCGGCGGGCTGGTAGCCGAAGCGTTTCAGGTTCGCGATGTTGGGGTCGGAGAATTCGAGTTCGTTCATGTTGAGCCCGTGCGCGCCGGCCGCTTCAAGGTACTTCGCCATGGCGATGATGTCGTCCGCTTTTCCTGGGATGCAAGGAATCTCGATGGTCGTCGTGAGGCCGACCCGGAGCGCTTCCGTGATGGCGGCGTGGTGCCACGACTTCTCCATGTTCGCGTAGTCGCGGGAATCGGGGTGGAACCGAATCTCGTCGAGGCCGGCCGTCTTGAGCTGGGCAATCCACTTGGTGTCGAAGGCGCAACTCGTGTAGAGGTGTGTGTGGAAGTGATGACCATATTCGGCCTTCAGGACTTTGAGGACCTCGATGACGCGCTCCGGAACCACCATGGGGTCGCCGCCCGTGATGCCTGCACCCTTCGCGCCGATGAGGTTGCACTCGTCAAGCAGGTCATCCCATTTCCCTGGGTGGATTGCTCGTTCGTTGGCGAACATGACGTCGCGGTACATCTTGTCGCGCGAGACCGGGCAGTAGAAGCACTCCTTGTCGCAGAGGCCCGTGATAAAGAGCACGAGCTTCGCGCCTTCGCGGCACTGCATGCACCCCATCGGCAAGACGCCAACGTGCTTCGAGCCAGCGTAGCGCTCGCTGGCGGGGACGTGCGTAAGGTCCGGGCCTCCGAGCGGGTGCGCCACGAGCGTCCCTGGGGACATTCCTATTTGAAGGCCGCGCCTGGGGGGCGCATGGCTTTCCTACGCGATTGGCGCCTCGCGACGGCCCTAGCCTTCACCGCGGTGGTCGCAATCCTGCGTCTCGCGGCGTACGACGACCCGGGCGAACCGATTCAGGTGGCCATGCAAGTGCTCATGCCCGTCCCCCTCGTGGTCGGGGCTTTGGCGTGCCTCCCGGCAATCCGGCGCGACGTGGGGCGTGGCGTAGCCGGCCTTGTCTTCCTCGCTGCATTCCCTGCTCTGCTTTACGCGTGGACCGAGCATCACCCCAGGACGCCCGGCGACGAGTTCTGCTCTGCGAAGGGCTTCGTTCCACAGGGCTGGGGCGATTCGCTTGAACCCTACGTGGTCGTCGTCCTGCCTGTAGTCGCGCTGATCGCGGCAATTGCGGGCGTCGTCCTCGCATGGAGACCCGCGACTCGGCAGACCGGGTTCTGGTTTCTTGCCGCCGCGGCTGCACTGCTTGTCACGTGGTTCGCGGCGCCGGTCTGCGTCGGGACCTAGGCAACGACGCCACGCTCGCGCGGCTTAGGCAGCCTGGAGCCCCGGCGCCGGGAAACCGCCCGGATTCGCCTCGAGGGCGGCGCCCTCGGGCACGAAGACGTCGTCGGCCGTGAGCGGTGCAAGATAGGGGGACCCCCCGCCGCCGTCCTCGTCCTTTTCGTTCCCGCAGCCGGCCAGCATGGCCGCGAGAAGCACGAGAATCGTGAGGAGGGTGCGCATGCGGGTAAGCTGGCGACCTTCCACTTAGGCGTTGCGCCAGTCTTTCTTATGGTCCTGCGCCAGGTCTAATCGGTGTCGGCGCGCGGCCGCCTGCAAGCGGCGGTCGAACGTCAGTAGGCTGTCCTGTTTCATGGCTGCAGCGCAAAGGTTCCACGCGTCGACGAAACTAAGGGCAGGTTCCTGGCGGTGGAGGCCCACGACGTTCTCCAAGGGCACAGCTCCTGCTTCACGAAACCCAGCCAATGCGAGGAGTGCGGCCAGGCCGTCCCTTGCGACCTGGTTCCCGTTCATTCTTGCATCTTTGGCCAACCTTCGCGTCACACTTGCGACCTCCGTAAGGGTCCCCCAGGTGATGACCAGCGGACCTTCAGCAAGCGCTGCCTTTGCTTTGAGATGGTGCGGGTGGTTTCGGTCCAACGAGGCGACCAACACGTCCGTGTCCACGACCGTCATCCTAGTTCCTCGTCGAGGATCTTGTCGATATCATACGGATTCTTGAAGCGGAAGATGCCGAGGCTTGCCACGTCATTGATGGGATTCGCGCTGTGGACGGTGACATGAACAGGTTCGCCTTCCGCCAGGCCAAGCTCGTGGACTTCCTTGCCCGTCAAGCGGATGCCGAAGCCGTTGCCCCAGCGCAGAAGCTTGCGTTCGATATCCCGCGCCATATGCAGCCATTGGCTAAACTGACGTATAAACATTGTTTCCTCGGTCCGTTGACGCGCGCTCAGCGGTTCAGATGACCCAATCGAGGCCCGCGAGGGGTGGGCTGACCGTGTCCAGCATACCGCGCAGGTCCGCCATCGTGACCGTAGGCGTCGCCCAAGCCGCGAGGGTCATGCCGTGCGGCGATGCGTCGCGGGGGCCGTGTTGAGGGCAGTGGTAGATTTCACTCGTGGCGCCGTGGCGCATCCCGATGGAGCGGGGAACGTCGCGACCGCACGAGGGGCAGGAGCCGGTCGTGAGCATGATGCGGGCCATGAGGCTAAGATGCCGGGTGGGGTATTGCTAGGTTCCACCGGGGTGGGTGAATGTACTCTCAGCGCCAGGTGGAATATCGTTCCATAATCCGCAGAATCGTCTGCTGGACGTCCGCGGCGACGACGCCTTCCTTGACTTTGTCGTTGAGCCAGATGCGGGCCTCTTGCGCGGAGTCGCGTGAGCCCTTCGCCCAGAGCGTCTGGATAAGCGCGTTGTGCTGCTCCGGGGCCACGGCTGACGTCTTCAGGAAGTCCTGAAGTTCATACTTGAAGTAGTTCGCCTTCGACTGGTCCAGCATCCGCTCGCGTTGCCGGGACTCGCGCGTGTTGCGGTTCGCCTGGTTGTGCTTAGGCGGGCGCGGGGTCCCCGTCATGTTGGGGACGCGGGGTGCGCGCAGTCGACGTGCCACGACTTCCCCTGAGGATTGCGGCTATAAAGCGGTGAGGTCGGACTTCGGCTGCGCCTACGCCGCCCCACCGAACCGCGGATTACGCGGATTGCGCGGACCGACTGAGTCCGCGGTTCCCGCGCAATCCCGCGCTTTCGCCGCCAGTGCTCATCGATGCCGCCCAACGCCTACCGAGGATTCCGGGAATTACGGGGAACTGACTGTGACCAGTGTCCCCGAAATCTCCGTAATCCCCGGTCGGTTGGTCGCTTGCATCGCGAGGTCACGCGTTTTCGAATCTGCTGTCACATGGATTACCGCAGTCCGCCGACGGCGGGGGCGTCGTATACGGTGTGAGGCCGAAGCGTGGATTTCACTGCGGCGCGCGGCGCCGCCATCATCAAAGGTGTAGCGTTCCACGGCGTGGCCGCCCACGTCGCCGGAGGAAAACGGGTCCATTCGCAGATGGCTTCCAACACGGCGCGCCCGTGGACAACCGCATTGCTGGAAAAATCGGGACCGGTCGCAGAGCGCGAGGCACGTAAGGACCACAATGGTCTGCAAAATCTGTGGAATCTGTGGAAAAGGCGAACGGTGCGCGCCGTGGCAACGCTCCGCCACGCTCTTGAGGGACCTCCCTGTGGCTGCTTCGTGGCAAAGACGGCCCTGAAGCTCGTCCCCGACTCGACTCCCGAGCTCCTCGAGGAAGGCCGTCTGCGCATCGAGTGGGCGCGCACCCACATGGGCGTCCTCGCGTCAATCCGTGCCCGCTTCGAGGAGGAACAACCCTTCTCTGGGCTGCGCATCGGCATGGCCCTGCACGTCGAAGCCAAGACCGCCAACCTCGCCCTCGCCCTCGCTGCCGGCGGCGCCGATGTGCGGCTGGCTGGCTGCAACCCGGAATCGACCGATGACCGCGTCGTCGTCGCATTGAATGAACACTACGACCTTGCGACTCGCGCAAAGAAGGGGCAGTCAAACGACGAGTACTACGCTTCTCTGCATTGGGTCCTCGACCACAAGCCGCACTTCGTCATCGACGACGGCGGCGACCTCGGTTTCCTCGCGCACACTGAGCGCAAAGAGTGTTTGAAGTCCATGCGCGGCGGCGCCGAGGAGACGACGACCGGAGTGCTTCGGTTCAAGGCGATGGCTGCCGAAGGGAAACTCAAGTTCCCCGTCCTCAACGTCAACGACGCGCAGATGAAGCACCTCTTCGATAACCGCTACGGCACGGGGCAGTCGACGTTCGACGGCATCTTCCACGGCACGAACCTCCTCGTCGCAGGGAAGAACATCGTCGTCGCCGGCTACGGTTGGTGCGGCCGCGGGATTGCCTCCCGGGCCAAGGGGCTTGGAGCCACCGTCACGGTCACGGAGATCGACCCGGTCAAGGCCATCGAAGCCCGGCTCGACGGATTCTCTGTCGCCTCCATGCTTGATGCGTGCAAGGATGCCGATTTCATCATCACGGCAACCGGTTGCCTTGACGTCATCGACGGCCGCCACGTCCCCCACCTCAAGGACGGCGTCGTGCTCGCAAATGCTGGCCACTTCAACAACGAGATTTCGCTGCCCGCGTTGGAGAAGTCGGCGAAGAAGGTTGACAAGGTGCGTTCCGGCGTAACCAATTTCCTGCAGCGCGACGGCCGCCGCCTCTACCTGCTCTCCGACGGGCGCCTCGTGAACCTTGCCTCCGGCCAGGGTCATCCCGTCGAGATCATGGACATGAGTTTCAGCATCCAAGCCCTCGGCATGGAGCACATCGTTAAGCACAACAAGACGATGAAGCCGGGCGTCCACGAGATTCCCGACGCCATCGACCAAGAGGTCGCGAAGCTCAAACTCGCGACACTCGGCCTCAAGATCGATGCGCTCACGAAGAGCCAGAAGGCGTACCTTGCGACGTGGGAGCACGGAACGTGAACACAGAACCTCCCGCGGGCGTCACCTCCCCAGTCCCCGACGCGCCGCGCCGCGAGCCCTTCTTGGCCGTCTGCGGCCACACGAACCTTGATGTGCAACTGCAAGTCAAGGAGATTCCGAAGGCTGGTCAATCCGTCGCGGTAATCGATCGCCGCGTCGTGTGGGGCGGCACGGCCTGCAACATCGCAAGGCACGCGGCAGGCCTCGGACTAGGCGTCCGACTATGGAGCCGCGTTGGAGCAGACTTCCCGGCCGATTGGCGTGTGGCGCTCGAGGCAGACGGCGTGGACCTGAGCCAACTCGACGTCGTGGCGGGCGACAACACGCCGACATGCTACATCCTCACCGACCTAATCGATAGGCAGGCGTTCTGCATGGACCAAGGCCCCATGGCGCAGATAGCGGAGAACCCCCCGAAGCCAGCGCTGATTGATGGGCTGGCAAAGGGCGGGTGGCTGCACATCGCGACGGGCGACCCCTTTGCGTATGCGGCCCTCGCAAAGACTGCGGGGGACCTCGGCTTCAGCGTGGCAATGGATCCCGGCCAAGAGTTGCGGTTCCAATACGACACGCGCAGCTTCGAGGGGTTGCTCAACTCCTGCGACGCATTGTTCCTCAACGAACACGAACTCCGCGTCGCTTGTGACTTCCTGCGCTACGGCGCCCCGGAGCAGTTCCTCGACCACGTCGACACCGTCGTCATCACCCGCGGCGAAAAGGGCGCGAGCCTCTACCGCTCCAAGGGGAAGACCCTCCACATGCCCGCCATCCCGGTCCCGCGCGTGGTGGACCCGACGGGCGCCGGCGACGCGCTGCGCTCAGGTTGGTACGCAGCCCTCGCGCAGGGGCGACCCATGGACGTCGCCTTGCGCTGGGGCATGGCGGCGGCAAGCTTCGCCATCCAGCAACCCGGACCGCAGAGCCGCGTCGTACGGCAGGCCGACGTTGAATCGGCGCTTGCGGCGATGCCGGCATCCACCGTCTAGCATCGGCACCGCCGCCGGTGGCCGTTGACCCGCCGCATTGGCTCGTTTCCTCGCGCCGTAGTGTGGGAGGCTTGGGATTTCACGGAAATTCACAGATTGTGTTCTTGCGCGCAACGCACTACACTTCACGCGGAGAACCGGGAAGTCGCGGAAGCGATTCCGCGGGGTTCCGCGACCTCCGCGTGAAGGGGCGAACCCATTGAGGACCAAAAATCTGTGTGAATCCGTGCAATCCCAGGCCTCCAGTTCCTGGCCGCGGTGGAAGCACGCCCTGCAAAACCTTCATCCTACCCACTAGGGTGGCCGCGGCATGGCCCACGCCACGACCACCACGACGACCACCGCCCAAGCGGCGACGACCAGCCCAGTCACAAACACGACCAGCGCCCCGGCGCCCGGCACGAAGCTGGCCGACTTCACGCTCAAGGTCGCGACGAAGGACGGAATCAGCGACTTCAAACTGAGCGACCACCTCGGCAAAGGACCGGTCGTCTTCGGCTTCTTCCCCCTGGCGTTCACCGGCGGATGCACGACTGAAGTGTGCGACTTCCGCGACAACCTCGCCGCATTCGGAGCCCTCAACGCGCAAGTCTTCGGATTCAGCACGGATGCAGCGCCGTCGAACAAGGCCTTTGCCCTCGCGCAGAACTTGCCCTTCGGCATCATCTCCGACCCGAACCGCACCATCATCGGAACGTTCTGGCCCGCGATGCCTACTCCAGTGTGGGCTGCTAACGCGACGGCTCAACGCGGCGCCGTCATCATCAACCCGGACGGCACCGTCAAGTGGGCCTTCGCCAGCCTCGACACCGGCGTCTGGGTCGGTACCGAGGAAATTCGCAAGCACCTCTGATTGGCCTTGTCTGATCGTGGGGCGCGCCCCACGACATCCCAGTCGCAGAATTCACAGAATACACAGAACCGCTTCTGCGGGTTCTGCGTTTTCTGCGACTGGTCGGCGTGCGCGGCCGCGGCTTTACGCCGCAATTCCTGTCTTCTTGGCGGCAAGGAAGTGGGAATACACGAAGCCCGCAATGGCCCCCCCAGCCAACGGTCCCGCGATGTACACGAGAGCATTGTCCCAGAAGTTCGCCACGAGCGCGGGGCCGAACCAGCGGGAGGGATTCATCGCCGCTCCAGTGATGGGGCCGCCGGCCATGATGCCCAAAGCCACGGTGAAGCCGATGGCGAGTCCCCCGATGCGGCCGCCGAAGCGCGAATCGATGCCGGTGCCGAAGACGACGAAGACGAGGAAGAACGTCAGGATGGCTTCGACGAGGATGCCGATGCCGGGCGAGACGCCGGCGGCCAATGCAGGCGTACCGGCTGCGAGGTCGACGTCCGGCAGGCTGACGCTCGCGAGGAAGGCGCCGACCGCGCCGCCCGCTAATTGGGCCCCGACGTAGAACAGCGCGTCCCGGCCGGCGATGGCCTTGCCCATCCACGCGCCGAACGTGACGGCGGGGTTGAGGTGGCCGCCCGAGATGAACATCGTCGCCGAGACCATGACGGCAATCGTGAGGCCGTGCGCGAAGGCAATCGTCGTGAGGCTGCCGGCCCCGTTCGTGATGGCAAGCACGCCGATGTAGATGAGCGCCAAAGTGCCGATGAATTCAGCGATGAGTTTCGGAGTCATGTTCTTGTCGTAGGCCATGCAGGTCGACCGACGGCTTGCCGTCATCACGGGATGCAATGGATGATATGAAGAGGCTTCGACGCTGGTGAACGGGCTTGGACTCCAGTCAAGCTGAAGTTTCGGACGTGGCCGACGGTTGCCGACTGAGTTTCCTCCGCCGCCAATCCAAGAGCATCGCCAGGATGATGGTCGCCCCGGCGGCCGCCGTTGCCAGGCTGGATGCGCCTTGAAGAATGGCAACAAGCGTCACGCCCGTGCCGACCATGGCAACAATCGAGAACCAACCAAGCAGGGCCTGGCTGGCGTCGAGTCGCGCCTTGGCTGCCGATTCCACGTTCGCGACGGCGGCCTGCGCTTGCGATTGGCCGCCCGCCCGCTCCTTGTCCAGGCGCGCTTCACGTCGATCCAATTCCTCTCGCAACGTCCTGGCGGCCGAGGTGTCTCGGCGCAGGCTCTCCTCGTTGCGCCGCACCTTCTCTTCGCGGTCGGCCAAGACCTTGTGGCGTTCGCGCCGGTCGCTCTCCCAATCCATGCGGTCCTGCTCGAGGCGGTCGCGTCGGCGCTTCTCCTGCGCGTTGTGTTCGCGTAGCTTGTCTTGGAATTCGTGTTCAAGGTCGCGGCGGCGGGCTGCGAGCTCGCGCGCGAAGGCTTGCTCCACATCCGCCTGGCTTCCTGACTCCGGTGCGGCGGGGGCGGGGTCTGGCATCCCGGGTGTGCACGGCGGCACGGCAAGTAATCGTGCCGTTGCTTTCCAAAGCCTTGGACCACGTGTCCCCCAAGCTTCTGTCACATGGATTACCGCAGTCCGCCGCCGACGGGGGCGTCGTCCACAGGTTCCACGCTGACACTGCGGCCGTAGTGTGGGAGGCTTGGGATTGCACAGATTTCCACAGAATCTTGACCTCGACCCTAGCCAGTGTGACTGCGGCGTGCGGCGCCGCCATCCTCGCCAACACGATTGAACCTCTCGCGGCCGCCGACGCCCAGTCGCAGAACGCGCAGAAACCGCAGAACCCCAGTTCTGTGCGTTCTGCGACTTCTGCGACCGGTTAGGCCGGTTCTGCGACCAGTCATTCCGTGAACCTCCGCGGCCTCCGACGTCGCAAGCGGAAATCGTGTCCCGTCGAAGACTGATTCGAACGCGGCGCGCGTTTGGCTTGCCGCATTGCTGGCGCGCGTGGAAGGGCACCGCGCCGTTTCCACAGATTTCGCAGATGCCACAGATCCTGAGCCCTCGCTTCGATTCAACTTCTGCGGAATCTGTGACATCTGCGGAAAAGAATGGTGTGCGAAGTCTAGCAGCACTCAGGAACCGGCGGGACGCCTGGCACCTTCGTCCCGTCGCGCAGCATCTCGCCGCTGACCTTGACGGGGTATTTGCCGGTGATGCAGCCCGTGCACAGTTCCTTCTCGGGGAAGCCCAAGGAGGAGAACAGGCCCTTCTCGCTGATGTACGCGAGGGAGTCGGCGCCGATGATCTTCTCGATGCCTCGAATCGAGTTGTGAGCTGCCACGAGTTGGTCGCGGGTGTTCATGTCGATGCCGAGGTAGCAGGGGGCGACGATTGGGGGGCAGCCGATTCTCACGTGGACTTCCTTGGCTCCGGCGGCCCGAACCATTTGCACGATGCGCTTCATCGTCGTGCCGCGCACGATGGAGTCGTCGAGCAGGACGACGCGCTTGCCCGCTAGGACGTGTTTCATCGGGTTCAGTTTGAGTCGGACGTTGATTTCCCTCGCCTCTTGCGTGGGCATGATGAAGGTGCGATGGACGTAGCGGTTCTTCATGAGGCCCTCCGCGTAGGGGAGGCCGGATGCGATGGCGTAGCCCTGCGCGTGGCTGCGTCCCGAGTCGGGGACGGGGACGACGATGTCGGCCTCCACCGGCGACTCCTTGGCCAGCGTGGCGCCGATCTTTTCGCGCACTTCTTGGTTCAGGAGGCCGTCCATCCAGGCGTCAGGCCGCGCGAAGTACACGTATTCGAAGAAGCAGCGCGCGGGTTTGGCCGCGGGCAAGTGGGCCATGCGTTGGATGGCGGCCCGCGTGACGCGGACGATTTCCCCGGGTTCGACGTCGCGGATCCACTTGGCGCCCACCACGTCGAGGGCGACGGATTCGGAGGCAATCATGAAGCCGTGCCCTTCAATCTCGCCGATGCATAGGGGCTTGATGCCCCACGGGTCGCGGACACCGTAGAGTTGGTCGCCCATGATGAGGGCAAACGCGTAGGACCCTTCGAGGCGCTCCATCGTCTCTTTGATGGCCTCCACATGGTCGCCGTCGTGCTTCGTGAGCTTGTTTGCAAGCAGGCGCACGACCACTTCCGTGTCGTTGCCGGAGTAGAATGCCCAGCCCTTCGCCTTCAGTTCCTCCATGAGTGCGGTCGTGTTGGGGATGTTCCCGTTGTGCGCGAGGGCGATGCCACCGGCGGAGGACATGACGACCTGTGGTTGCGCGTTCTCCTCGGTGCTGCCGGCCGACGTGGAGTAGCGAGTATGGCCGATGCCTGTCTGGCCGCGCAGCTTCTTGATGACCTCAGGATTGAAGACCTGCTCGACGAGCCCCATCGCCTTGTGGGTCCGCATCTCGAACTTGCCATCCAGCGTCGTGATGCCGGCGGACTCTTGGCCGCGGTGCTGCAGCGATTGCAGGGCGTAGTAGATCCATGAAGCGACGTCTTGGTCGCCGGCGATTCCCACGACGCCGCACTGGTCGTGGAACTTGCCCTCCTCTTCGGCCAGTGTCAGTTCGCGGCGGGCCGTGCCAGTTGCCCCGGCACTTCCCACTCCCAATCCCACTCCAGTCCCGTCTCCCTTCCCCATCTCCCTGAGGCCCCTTTGTCCCATGGCAAACTGCGCACGCCCCGCGGTCTTAAAGGCCCTGGCCTGGGCCCGTTGCCTACGACCCACCACGCCCGCGCCGCCCGCCCCGTCCGGCGCTCCGTTCCCCGCCATGCCGCTCTATCGACCGGTAGTGTCCTGAGCCTTCGTGATGATGATGCCGGCGGAAGTCGCCACGTAGTCACCAATCTTGAGCTTAAGGTGAGGCAGGCTTAGGTAGGGGCCAGTATCGACGAAGGTGTCGACCAGGGAGTCGCCGGTGCTCCAATCGAACGGTTCGACCGTGTGACCGGCGGCTTGCAGCCTTGCCACGAGCTTTTCGACATCTTGTTTGCGGTACAGCACCACGGGCCCCGTGGACAGGGTGGCGTCATTGGACGACACATTGAATTCTGTGGTATGGACGGCCACGCCGCCGGGCTTCACGCACCGCATCGCCTGTTCGACGAAGCGTAACCCTTCATCGAGCGTGCCGAGGTGCTCGAAGGCGCATGAACTCCAGACGAAGTCGAAGTCGCGCAGGTGGTCGGGGATGTTACGCATGTCGGCCGCTTGATGGGAAACTGAGCCGCCCGCCACCGGTTCGACGATGGAGGTTTGTTGCGTAACGGCGGCGCCGCGATGCTGGCCGGTCGCGATCCACGCCTGGGCCTCCGGAGCGGCGGCGTCAAGGTCTGTTGCGATAATCGTGCACCCACGGCGGGCGAATAGGCCGGGGAGGGGCTCCTGGCCGGTCGCGAAGCCGAGGCCGCGCTTGTTGGCCGACAACATGCCGCGCTGTTCGAGGGCGCGGCAGATCCACACGTATTCCCACATCTTGCGGTGATACCGGGGCGTCTGGCCGAGTTCCATGCACCAACCTTCGAAGTCTGCGCCGTGGCACTGGACCGCCGTGCACAACGCATTGGTCGCAATCGTGACGGGCGTCTCACGCGCCTCCTGACCCTTACGCAATTCCAGGGTGACGGCCGCCATCTGGGCGCGCAATTCGGACAGGCCAAGCCGGTCGTTCACTTGGTTACGGCTGGTTACGTAGGCGCGCTTCACGAATTCTGGGATACGCACGACGTTCATGCTGGTCCTTGACGGCCATGCACAGACTTCCCGGCGATAAAGGTCCTGGCACGGCGGGGCGCGGAACTTTTCAAGCCGTCCCCACTCGCCGGTCCCGTGCCTGCCGCACCTTCGACACGGGCCGATGCCGCCAAGTCCGCGACCCCGACCTCGACTACGACCCCGGCGTCTCGCGTCCTCACGACGACCAACCTCCCGTTCCCCGTCTTCCGCCGCGGCAAAGTGCGCGACGTCTACGATGTGTCCTCCCTCACGCCCGGCACGGGGAGCCTCCTCATGGTGGCGACTGACCGCATCAGTGCCTTCGACGTGGTCCTGGACCCTGGCATTCCGCGCAAGGGCGCGTGCCTGACGCAGATGAGCAACTTCTGGTTCAACCAGCTCAAGACGGTCGTCCCAAACCACCTCATCGCCACCGACGTCGCCAAGTTCCCCAAGGAATTGCAACGGCATGCCGACGTCCTCGCCGGTCGCGCCGTCCTCGTCGAGAAACTCACGCCCCTCCCCGTCGAATGCATCGCGCGCGGCTACATCTCTGGTTCCGGTTGGAAGGAATACAATAAATCCGGCACCGTGTGCGGCATCAAGCTCCAGGTCGGGCTCAAGGAATCAGACAAGCTTCCGGCAACAATCTTCACTCCTAGCACGAAGGCGGAGGAAGGACATGACGAGAACATCACCTTCGAGCAGGCGGCCGCCATCGTCGGCGAGGCCACCGCGAACAAACTGCGCGAACTCACCATTAAGCTCTACGAGACCGCCCGCGAGCACGCCGCCAAGAGGGGCATCATCATTGCGGACACGAAGTTCGAGTTCGGCACCCGCGCCGACGGCACCATCGTCCTGATGGATGAGATACTGACACCGGATTCGAGCCGATTTTGGCCGGCGGACCAATACAAGCCCGGGGGGGCCCAGCCCAGCTTTGACAAACAATTCTTGCGCGACTGGCTCGAGACGCAACCGTGGGACAAGACGCCACCGGGGCCGAAGCTCCCGCCGCCGGTTGTCGAAGGGACTGCGCAGCGCTACGAGGAAGCGTACGAGAAGATCACGGGGAAGAAATTCACGGCTTGAGCCATCCCCTCCCGCCGCAACGGCACATGTGGCCTGATTCCAAACCATTCTTCAATAAGCCTTTAAGGAGCCCTTGGGTCGAGCCGTTGTCATGAGGATTAGCACGGGCGAACGGTTCCTGGCGGTCCTGGGCTACGTCGCCATTCTCTTCATCGTCCCCGTCCGCTTGCGCCGGGATTCCATGTTCGTGCAATTCCACGCCCGGCAGGGCGGCGTGCTGTTCGGCATTTGGCTCGTCCTGATGGTGGTCCTCGTCGTGACCCTCCTCCTCGTCCAGGGTGTAGCGGTCGCCCAAACCGTCGTCATCGCCCTGGTCTTCCTCGCCACGGCGTGGTACATCCTCTTCGCCGTCATCGGCATCCTCAAGGTCATGCTGGGCGAACGGTACCGCATGCCCCTCGTCGCCGACGTCGCTTTGATGCTGCGGTTGTGAGCGCGGCCAGTCTTCGACAAGGCTTATCCGGATTCGACCCCCCTTCCTAGGACGGCTAGCCCACCATGCGCCACGTCACGACCCTGCCTGGAACCCTCCTCCCTGTCACCTGCCTGCTCGTCCTAGCGTTGGCGGGTTGCTTCGGCGGCGAGGAGCGCAGCGAATGGGCTTATGAAGTCACGCAACTCGACGCGGCCAAAGCGGAAGGCAAGACCGGCGCCGGAGTCATCGTAGCCGTCCTCGACACGGGCATCAACGTCGGCCACTCCAGCCTCGACCACCTCGTCGACGGGAAGAAAGAGAACGGTGAACTGGTCGCCTTCAAAGACTTTTACAGCGGCAAGGAAGGCGTCAAGGAGGCCTTCGACGATGACGGGCACGGCAGCCACGTCATCGGCATCATGTCGGCTCGCGGCTCATCCGCGGCCGACAAGGTCGTCTACGGCGGCATCGACCTCAAAGGCGGTTCCCCAAACGTCCAGCTCGTGGTCGGTCGCGTGTGTAAGACGGATTCCTGCAACGCCGACCAAATCCCCGGCGCCGTGAAGTGGGCCGTCGACCAGGGCGCGGCAATCATCAGCCTGAGCCTGGGCGGCGAAGGCGGCCTGCGTGGGCCCATCTCAAACTTCATCCAGACCGCTATCGAGGAAGCGATCAACGACGCCATCGACCGCGGCGTCGTCGTCATCGCGGCGGCGGGCAACGGTGGCGTCGAGAGCACGGACGTCGAAACCCCAGGGCGCATTCCGAACGTCATCGCGGTCGGCGCCATCCAGTCGAACGGCAAGGTCGCGGACATCTCGAGCCGCGGCGACGAGCAAGCCAACCGGTGCGGCGGCACCTTGCCCCCGCCCGTCGGACAAGTGGGCCGCTGCGACCCGGACAAGAAGCCGGAACTCGTGGCGCCCGGCGTGAACATACTCTCCGCCTGGATCGACGACAAGTACGTGCGGGCAAGCGGGACGAGCCAAGCCGTGCCGTTCGTGACGGCTACGGTCGCCCTCATGCTCGAAGGCAAGCCGCGCCTCAACGACGCCGGCGATGTCGACCACCTGAAGCGCGTCCTCGCCGCGACCGCCCAGGACGTGCCGGGTCAAGTGCAGCCCCACGACGTCGCGGCGGGATACGGCCTGGTGCAGGCCAAAACCGCGTTGGACGCTTATTGAATGCGGTTGCACCAACCTCAAGTCCGCCACACGCCTTCCTGCCGGCATGAAGTGGGCCCTCATCCAAGTCGCCGTGCTCCTCGTTGCAGTCTCTGGCTGCTCCAACGGCCCGAACGAAGATGCCGACGGCGACACGCCAGGAGCCGACGCCGCCACCGCTTACGACGCCGCCTTGGCCGCCATGGCTGGAGTCCCATGCCAAGCTACCGTGGGCGCCGGCACGAGCGACAACGTAAAGCTGCTGGGCAATACGACCCTTGAGGAGGGCCCCGCAACCGACATTGACGTCCGCGGCGACCTGCTTGCCACGACGCGTGCCCTCTACGACATCTCGGACCCGATCCGTCCCGTGCAACTCGTGAATTTCGACGAAGCCGATATCCCCGGCGGCGGCGACGTCAAGTTCCTCCCGGACAACCAGAGCATCGTCCTCGGCGGTGGACCAGACGTCCGCCTCATCGACATCCGTGACCCCGCGAACCCGGTCCTGGAGGACGAATGGAGTTTCAGCGAATTCGGCGGCGTGCCGACCCCGGGCGTGTCCCGCAATGCCCACATGCTCTTCGCTGCCAGAATCGCGGACATCGACTGGGTGTTCGTGGCGCCAAACTCGAATCAAGGCGTCTTCATTCTGCGCGTCGACGGCGAAGTCGGCTCCCGGACCCTGAATTACGTCACCCAGACCCTCCCCGTGGAAGGCGGCCCCCTCGGCCCGCACGACATGTTCGTACACCGTGACCCGCTCACCAATGACTGGTACCTCTACTCTGCAGATGGCTTCCACGGCTGGGCCGTGTTCAACGTCAACGACCCCTCCGCGCCCCTGTTCATCGGAGGCTTCCTCCGGCCGGAATCCGGATACACGCACACCATCCAGGCCACCAAGATCGGTGAAAAGCGCATCGTCGCCACCATCCAGGAGGTCGGCGTCAACGCGTTGGAAATCTATGACGCGACGATCCTGCAGGCGCCGGTCTTGATCGGCGTCTGGCAAGTGGGGCCCGGCGCCTCGGCGCCGCAACACAATTTCAACATCGTCAACGGGAGCCTCTACCTCGCTCACTATGGTCACGGCATGTTCGTCTTCGACCTGGAGGCCCTGCCCCTGGTCCCGGGCGCCGGCACGGCTTCCTTGCAGCCCGTGGCTCATTACGACCCGACGCCGGGCGGCGAAAACTACGTCGTTGGCTTTGTCGTACCGGGCGTCCCAGACGGTTTCGAGGCCCTCTATGATGTGGTGCTGCAAGACGGAATCCTATACGCGGGCGGCTTCGGCGACCCCGTGACGGGCGTCCATGTCATCGGCTACGGGTGCGTGCGCCCTGGCGACCCGGCCGAGACCAGCGTCGGCTGAAAATGTTCCCCGGGGGAGCCGCCTGAAAACCACGAGCCCGCCTGACAAAGTCCCACCCGAAGCCCTAAACGATTCCAGGACATCAAACGCTCGTGGACGCCTACGACGTCGTCATCATCGGCTCCGGGCCGGCCGGCTGCACGGCGGCCATCTACGCCGCGCGCGCTAATCTCAACACCTTCGTCGTAGCCGGTTACGAATCGGGCGGGCAACTCATGATCACGTCGGACGTGGAGAACTACCCAGGCTTTGCCGAGGCGGTCACGGGCCCAAAACTCATGGCGGAGATGCGCAAGCAGGCGGAGCGCTTCGGCGCGAAGTTCCTCGACGAGGACGCCACGGCCGTCGATTTCACGGTGGCTCCCTTCAAGGTCGTCTCCGACTCGGGTACGCATCTGGGCCGCAGCGTCATCGTCGCGACGGGTTCCTCCGCGAAATGGCTCGGCATCGCATCGGAGACGCGGCTGCGCGGCAAGGGCGTGTCCGCTTGCGCCACGTGTGACGGGTTCTTCTTCAAAGAAAAACACGTCATCGTGGTGGGCGGCGGGGACACCGCCATGGAGGAGGCGACGTTCCTCACGAAGTTCGCGTCGCAAGTCACGATCGTGCATCGCCGCGACTCGTTCAAGGCGTCAAAGATCATGGCGGCCCGAGCCATGAACCACCCGAAGATCAAGATCGTCTGGGACTCCGTAATCGACGAGATCCTCGGCACCGACCACGTCACGGGTGTCCGCATCAAGAACGTCAAGACCGGCAACCTGACGACCATGGACGCGGGGGGATACTTCAGCGCCATCGGCCACAACCCGAACACGGCCCTGTTCAAGGGGCAGCTTCGCCTCGACGAGGCTGGCTACATCATGTGCGAGGACGCCAACCAGACGTGCACGAACGTCGCAGGAGTCTTCGTGGCCGGCGACGTCTATGACCACCGCTACAAGCAAGCCATCACGGCAGCCGGGTCGGGATGCAAGGCGGCCATCGACGCCGAGAAGTGGCTGGAACACCAGGCCGCCCGGGTGATTGGCGATTGGCCACCGTCGTCAGAAGCAGTGGCGGCGCCGCGGCATGTCAAGGCCAGCGTCTAGGCCGACACGGCGAGGGCCTCATCGTCGGCTTCCGTGACAACTACAATGATGCCCACAGCGTCGTCAACGGCACTCGCCTGCCGCTCGACCACCAGATGGATCGCTACGTCCTGCTGCACGAATTCGGCCCCGCGCTCTGTGGCATTTGTGGAATCTGCGAAAAAGGCGCGCGGGGTGTGGGAGGCCTGGATTTCACAGAAACCTGGGATACGAAATGGTCCTCGTGGCAGGGTCGAGGTCAAAATTCTGTGGCAATCCGTGCAATCCCAGGCCTCCCACACCACGGCCGCGGTGTCAACCTGGAAGCGTGGACGACGCCGTCGGCGGACTGCGGTAAGCCATGTGACGGGGACTTCACAAAAGGGTGACTTCGCGCATCAAGCGACGAATCGACCGGGGATTACGGAGATTTCGGGGACACTGGGACACAGTCCTGTCCCCGTAATTCCCGTAATCCTCGGTAGGCGTCGGGCGGCGTCGTTGCAATCGTCGACGGACGCGTAGGATCGCGCGGGGCCGGCTGTCTGCTTTTAACCCGTGGCCAGCCTTGCGCGCCCCGTGCAGACGACCGACAAGCCTCCCATCTACATCGGCGTGGCTTGGCCCTACGCCAACGGCCCCCTTCACCTGGGGCACGTCGCGGGATCGCTGCTTCCTCCCGACATCTTCCGCCGCTACTCCAAGATGGCCGGCCACCCGGTCCTCATGGTCTCCGGCTCCGATTGCCACGGCACGCCCATCATGATTAAGGCCGAGAAGGAAGGCAAGACGCCCGGCGAGGTCGTGGCATTCTACCATGACGACCACACTCGGGCCCTGCAGCGGCTCGGCATTGACTTCGACCTCTTCACGACGACGGCGACAGCGAACCATCGCAAGTGGGTGCAGGAAATTTTCCTCGCCTGCCGCGAGATGGGCTACATCGAGACGCGCACGCAGAAGGCGCCTTACGATGCGACCGCGAAGCGCTTCCTGCCTGACCGATACGTCGAGGGCACGTGCCCGCATTGTGGCCGGACGGATGCACGCGGCGACCAATGCGACGACTGCGGCAAGACGCTCGAGCCACAGGAACTGAAGAATCCGCGCAGCAAACTGGACCCCGCGAATGCGATCACGTTCAAGGACACGGAGCATTTCTTCTTCCTGCTCGCGAAGCTGCAGCCGAAACTGGAACGCTACGTCGCCGCCACAGCCGGCCATTGGCGCGCGAACACCATCAACTTCACGCAGAACTGGCTCAAAGAGGGCCTGCAGGACCGCGCCATCACACGCGACTTGACCTGGGGCATCCCAATCCCGCTCCCCGGGTATGATGACAAACGCATCTACGTCTGGTTCGAGGCCGTGTGCGGCTACTTGACGGCGTCCATCGAGTGGGCGGAGAAGCAGCACAAGCCGGACGAATGGAAGCGCTGGTGGACTGAACCGGGCGCGCACGGCTACTACTTCCTCGGCAAGGACAACATCCCGTTCCACACCATCATCTGGCCCGGCATCCTCATCGCTTACAACGAGTGGCGCGTCAAGAAGGGCCAAAAGCCACTGCATCTGCCGTACGACGTCCCCGCCAATGAGTTCCTCAACCTCGACGGCAAGCAGTTCTCGAAGTCCAGGGGCATATCCATCGCCGTCCACGACGTCCTCGACCGGTTCCAACCCGACGCCGTGCGGTATTACCTCAGCATCAATATGCCCGAGGGCAAGGACGCAGATTGGACGTGGGAGGATTTTCTTAGCAAGGTCAACGACGAACTCGTCGGCACCCTCGGAAACTTCGTCAACCGCGTCGTGAGCATCACGCAGCAGAAGCTCGGTTCGATTCCAGCGGAACCCTCCCCGGCCACGCACAAACTGTCGCGCGACACCGAAAAAGCCATCGACGACTGCATGGGCGACATGAGCGTGCATTTGCAAGCGGTCCAGCTGCGGCCCGCGATGCGCCGCCTCATGGAATTGGCTGCCTTCGGCAACCAGTCGATGCAGGCAGCGCAGCCTTGGGCGAAACTCAAGACGAACCCGAACGAAGCGGCCGACGACTTGCACGCATTGCTTCGACTGTGTCGGGCGCTTGCCGTACTCATGGCGCCCTATCTACCGACGGCGGCGCAGGATACCTGGAAGATGCTCGGCGAGCCCGGGTCCGTCCACGAGCAACCTTGGGCGGCAGCCAAGCAGCACGTCCGCGTCGGCCACAAGCTTGAACCGGCGCAGCCCTTGTTCCAGAAACTAGAGGCGAGTGACATTCCAGGCCAAGATTCCGCGACCACGACTGCGCCGACGGGTGCCCCGGCCGCCGCGGCGACGCCGACAGCATCAACCGCGTCAAACGACGTCGTGGCGACGATTGATGACTTCAAGCGCATCCAGTTGCGCCTCGCCGTCGTGAAATCCGTCGAGCTGCACCCCAAGGCGGACAAGCTCTACGTCCTCAAGCTTGACGTCGGCGAGCTGGGCGAACGGCAAGTCGTCGCCGGCCTACGCGCCAACTACAAGCCGGAGGAACTGGTCGGCAAGACGGTTGCCTTCGTCGCGAACCTGCAATCCGCCATGTTGCGCGGCGTCGAGTCGCAAGGCATGGTGCTCGCGGCCGATGACGGGACGACGGTCGCGGTGTTGGAGCCGCAGCGCAAATTGGCGCCTGGCGCGAAGATCCGCTGACGTGCCGACACCTACCACCGACACGCGGAACCCGCGGAACGCACGGAACCGACTCCGTCAGGTTTCCGCGGGTTTCCGCGCGCTCCGCGTGTTGGGGTTTGGAAGGCGTGCGCTCTACGGTCACTCCATGTGTCGGCCACGGCGCGCTTGCGCTCCTTGTCGCCGCCGAGACGTGCCTACGCCGCCGCGACGGGTTCCGGCCCCTTGTGCAGGACGCCCTTCTGCTCGAGCGCCGCCTGGATGAGCCCGACGAAGAGCGGGCCCGGGCGTTGTGGGCGGGAGTTGAACTCGGGGTGGAACTGGCCACCGATGAAGAACGGGTGGACTTCGCGCGGCAATTCCATGATCTCCATGATGGGCCGATCCGGCATGCGGCCGGAGAAAACCATGCCCTGCGCTTCGAGTTTCTGCACGTAGTCCGGGTTCATCTCGTAGCGGTGGCGGTGGCGCTCCGATACGACTTCCTTGCCGTACAACTCGTTGGCGAGGGAGCCCTTGTTGAGGACGCACTCGTAGGCGCCCAACCGCATCGTGCCACCAAGTTCCTCGATCTCGTATTGCTCCGGCAGGATGCAGATGACGGGGTGCGGTGAGTTGACGTCCATCTCCGTCGAGTTGGCGTTCTTCAGGCTCGCCTGGTTGCGGGCGAATTCCACGATGGCAAGTTGGAAGCCCAAGCAGATTCCCAGGAAGGGAACCTTGTTCTCACGCGCGTGCTGGACGGCGCGGATCTTTCCTTCCGTGCCTCGGCTGCCGAATCCTGGCCCCACGAGGATGGCGTCTGCTTCGCGGACCTTGCGCCACGCCTCCGCGTCGTGCGCTTCGAGGTCTTCGCCTTCGATGTAGGCAATCTTCACGCGCGTGTCCAGGCTGGCGCCGGCATGGCGCAGCGCCTCGTTGATGCTCAAGTAGGAGTCGCTTAGGTCCGTGTATTTTCCGACGAAGGCGACGGTCACTTCATGGTGCGGGTTCAACAGGCGGTCGACCAATTCGCGCCACGGGTTCAGGTCCGGCTTCGTCGCCGTCATGCCAAAGTGCTTGAGAATCGTGGCCGGGACCCCTTGTTCCTCTAGGATGAGGGGGACTTCGTAGATGGTGCGCGCGTCGTGCGCCGAGATGACGGCGGACTCATCCACGTCGCAGAACAAGGCAATCTTTTCGCGGATTTCCGGCAGAATCGGTTCCGTGCTGCGGCAGACGATCATGTCGGGATGCAGGCCGATGCCCTTGAGGTCACGCACGGTATGTTGGGTGGGCTTCGTCTTCTGTTCACCGACGGAGCCGACGACGGGGACAAGGCTGGTGTGGATGAGGAAGAGGTTTCCCTTGCCCACGCTGCGACCTAATTGGCGAATCGCCTCGAGGAAGGGCGCCGACTCGATGTCGCCGACCGTGCCACCGACTTCGACGAGGCAGATGTCCGCCCCCGACTTCTTGGCAACGCGCTGGATCCAGTCGCGGATCTCGTTCGTGATGTGCGGAATGATCTGCACCGTCTTGCCGAGGTAGTCGCCGCGCCGTTCCTTGTCGATGACGGCCTTGTACACCTTCCCCGTCGTGATGTTGTTGTCGCGAGAGAGCGGAATGTCGAGGAAGCGTTCGTAGTTCCCCAAGTCGAGGTCCACCTCGCCGCCATCCTGGAGCACATAGACCTCGCCGTGTTCGAACGGGTTCATCGTGCCCGCGTCCGAGTTGAGGTAGGGATCAATCTTCACGGAAGTGACGGATACGCCGCGGGCCTTCAGTAGGGACCCGATGGAGCTGGTGGTGATGCCCTTGCCCAGCCCAGAAACGACGCCACCCGTCACGACGACATACTTCGTCATATGCAACGGGAACTCCCCTAGACGGGGCTGGCATTTAGGCCTTGGGAAGGGCGGGGGGTGTCACAGGTTACCCCCGCCGTGATAGGTGGAGGGGGTAAGGTGTTCGAAGGCGTGACCCAAGCGGAGGGTTGCCTTTGTGGCGGCGCGCCGGGCGGGGCCACGCCTTGGGGCAAGGCGTCCGCTGCCCCGTTGCTGGGGCCGATCTCAGAAGTTCGGCCGCGTGTCCGTTGCTGCATCGAGAGGCGACCGGACGCCGAGTCGGTTCCGGGTGGCTACGTGCGTGTAAATCATGGTGGTCTTGACGTCGGTATGCCCGAGCAATTCCTGAATGGTTCGAAAGCGCTCCACCCAGCCAAGGTAGGATTTTTCCGTGCTGTAACTCAAATGCTTCAAGCGAAGCTTGCGCACTAAGTCCGAACTTACGGTTTGCCAGACCTGCTGGCGCTGGAAGAGATTCCAGTAACGGGTGCCCTCCCCCGAGGCTTCAATAGCCACCTCGTACGCATAGGCCCGCCGCAGGTCCGAAGGAACACCCTGCTGCGCCAGGTAATGTGAAAACGGAACACGCCAAGCGTCCGGCATGACACGGCATTGGGCGGACGGCGGCATAACGCACCCTAGGGGGGAAATGGATGTACGCCAACAGGAGAGGCCGCCAGCCAAACTCCCAAAAAGGCTTAAATTGGATTTTTTGGCGCCCCGTTGAGCGGAACCGGTGAATAAGGAGTTATGTGGCGGTTCAGGCCCCCGGGGCGACAGCTGCTGGCAGTCCTAACTGCTTGAAATCGCGTCGTCAATATGGTAGCGTGAAGAAAAACGGGCACATCGACCGACGAACAGCAAGCCATGTGGTGATTCTCGGTGCCGGGGCAAGTCGAGCGTGCTGTCCTAATGGAGATGCAAACGGCCGATTACTGCCCGTGTTTGCAAATCTCGCCGGAGCGCTAGACATGGTCGAGGCGCTGGACACAGCTGGCTTGCCTGTCGGCGATTTTGAGGCGGCCTATTCTCAGGCCATCGGCGACCCGGCGTTGGCAGATTTGGCTCTTCAAATGGAGGCGAAGGCTCAGTCCTACTTTGGCGGTCTGCGCCTCCCCGAGCGCCCCACGATTTACGATTACCTGCTCCGCTCTTTGCGCCCCCAGGACATTATTGCCACGTTCAATTGGGACCCGCTTCTTGAACAAGCGTTAGAGCGTTTTCCGCGCGACTGTGATGACGAGGCACCGTGTCGTGCGTACTTGCACGGATCGGTTGCCATGAACCAATGTGATGTTTGTAGCCGGCTATTTTCCTGGACAACCACATGCCCACGCTGCGGCTCCTCGAGCAGCCCACAGCCTCTGCTTTACCCGGTTGGGACGAAGGACTATGCGGCGACCCCTGGCTTGCTGGAAGCCTGGGA
The DNA here is from genome assembly GCA_964643795.1 of uncultured Halobacteriales archaeon. Taxonomy (GTDB): domain Archaea; phylum Thermoplasmatota; class E2; order JACPAO01; family JAHFTW01; genus JAHFTW01. The sequence continues at coordinate 132,808 of CAZXUC010000003.1, forward strand.
AAACCTCGAAGTGGGTCTGAACAACGCGTACATAGTAACAATCTTCGGCTATAGCGGCCCCGCTACCGACCGGGAGGCCGTACGGCTTTTTTCGGAGCGATGGCACGCGTCGCGGCGGGCCACTATGGGCGACATTGCGTTCGTGAATACTTGCGACAAAGCAGCAATAGAGATCTCATGGCGAGACCTGGTGGCCAATCGGGATGACGGCCGAGTTCATTGGGATCTGTATCCCAACTACGCAAAGACTCGACTGGCGCGGTACCCCCGGCGATCCGTGGAAGAGAGTTTTCAACGAAACTTCATGATGGAACGGTGGACACCCACCCCGTTCCCAGACTGCGACCACCTCGACCAATTGGACGACTTTTACCGCCGCTTGTTGGCGGCTGAACGCGACGAAAGCGGGGTGACAAGGGTGCCCATGGATATCGATGGTTGGCCCGACGCCGCTTGAGGGCCAGCCACATAACAAGTCGCTCAAGCCGACGACTCGCCCGCTTGCTGCCTCACTTCGTTCGGCGTGCTCGCATCGCTCGGCGGCTTAGCTCAGTAGTTATGTGGATTTCGAGGCCCACCCGCTGCCGTCTCACCAAGACTAGACGGAGCTTTACCGTCCCCTTGCATAGCAGGTCGCAACCATGAGGGTCAACTGGCCGCTCCACATCATGGCAGGGGCCGCAATCGGATTGATTGTAGGCCAGGTTGTATGGCCGACCGCTACCGATGCCGCCGGTCGCACGCGCGACGCATTCTTCTGGCTGGCAATCTCATACCTGCCAGGGTATCTCGTTTACACGCTCGTGGTGGCCCTCCCACGTTGGCGCGACATCAGCAAGATGAGCTTGTTCATAGCCAACAAGACGGCCAACTTGGTTGGAGACGGACAGTCGCTCTTGAAGGAGATCCAGAAGGCAGCCGGGCAGCAGGAGAAATGGCCGGAAACCAAGGCGAACGTCGAAGCCGCCTGCTCGAAAATCAAGCCCAACTCCCAGGCTCCGCTCGTCGTCCGAACCAACCCCATCCAATACGCAAATTGGACTCAGTTTCTTTTTCACTACAAGCAGCGATCAGAGTCGTTTGCTGACCAGATTTTGACGTACATGCCGTACCTGGAAGCAGAGCACGTTCGTATCATCACCGACATCCGGCATTGTACCCTCTTTGGTATTCTCGAGCATGTTAAGCACGGCGTCCGAAACGATGACTTGTCGTTTCTAGCAGAAGCGATCCATGGCCACCATGAATTAGCCGTTGAACTGGATCAGTTTCGGGAGAAGAACATGGCCGGCGTGGCTTGGTCCAAGCGCCGTCGCTAATCCACATAACAAGTCGCTCAAGCCGACGACTCGCCCGCTCGCCGCCTCACTTCGTTCGGCGTTCTCGCATCGCTCGGCGGCTTAGCTCGGTCGTTCGGCCGCCTCAAGACCGCTGAGACCCCAACCCCGGCCCAGCCGGGCCGGCGCCCGACCTAGGATTGATAGCCCATCGTGCATGTGCCGTGGCGTGGATTATCTGAACGCCCGCGAGTGGGCCGGCCTTTCCCTTGTGGCGGTGCTGTTGCTTTACTCGCTGTCGAGCGCTGCCGTACGCCGCAGCTTGGCCAGTGCAGCTCGGACCTTCTTCGGACGCAAGGTTTGGCCAGTGTTTGCAATCTACTTCACATGGATTGCAGTAGCGGTCTATGCGGCGAGCCAGCTCGGCATATGGAATCAGGCCCTGCTGCCTGCAACTGTTCTTTGGTGCGTTACTGCCGGCTTCGCCGTTGTTTTCAGATTTGAAAAGGTAGAGAAGCCGCATTTCATGAGAAGAGGGATTATCAGCCTGCTAACGGTGACTATCCTGGTCGAGGCGTTCGTCAACCTCTACGTCTTTCCATACTGGGGCGAGTTGCTGCTCCAGTCCGCGCTCTTCGGGGCCGTGTTCACGTCCACCTACGGAACCTTTCACCCCGACTTTGTCGGCTACAAGCCCGGAGCCGATAAGTTCCTGGGCTTCGTCGGCGGAGGCTTGCTCTTGTTCAATGGTTTCATGCTAATCCGATTTTGGTCCGAAATCGACTGGAGTCAGTACTCGGCGGAGTTGCTGTTACCAATATGGTTAGGGCTCGCGGGCCTGCCGCTCGTGTACGTGATCGGCCTCTACGCCCAGTACGAAACCAGGATGATTCACCTTGGTTTTGCAAACCGTAACGAACCCGTGCACTGGCATCACCGCCTGGCACTCTACCTAGTTCTGAACATTCAGGCACACAAGGTAAGCCAGTTCAAGGCCCCCTACCTCTACCATCTGAAAACATCTACAGGCCTACGCGATGCAATCACAGTCGTCCGACATTTTGAGCGCCAACTTAGAAAAGAGCAGAATCAAGAGCGCCAAGGTCAGCAGAATCTGGTGCGTTTTTCTGGTGTGAATGGTGAAGACGACGGTGGAGGTCGATTGGATCGGCGAGAATTCGAGCCGACAAGGGGGGCTCTCGAGCGAATAGCCACTTGCATGCCAGGATGGTACGACGGCAATGGTGGCCGATTCTTGGACATACTGCATAGCAAGCTGTTCGACGAATTTGATGGCCTGCCAATGCCATCAGGTATCCGCCTGGAGGTTAGCCCGGATGGCCAGGCCTGGCGTGCCTGGAGACGCACTCCAGGGAACTGGATCTTCGGGATTGGAGGCCAAGCTGGTGATGTGATCGGGACCTACTACGAGGGGGCGGAGCCACCGACAGGCTACCCAGGTGAGTCCGAACAATGGTTCGATGCAATGGTCATGTGGGAATCTCCCAACTGGCGCGACCTACAAGCTGACGAGACATAGTCTACTCGCTGCTCCTCCCTAACAGGATCGTCATATCGGCGCCTGTGCCGCGCCCGACCAGCAATTGATGAGCCAGGCTTCGCCGGGTCGGCGAGGCGTCCGAACAAAACGCTCAAGCCGACGCCTCGCCCGCTCGCCGCCTCACTTCGTTCGGCGTGCTCGCATCGCTCGGCGGCTTAGCTCGGTCGTTAGGCATCGCGGTGCGGCTTCAAGTACCTTGGACGGTCTGCTGCACGCGTGCTTGGCGCGCGATTTCTGGCTCGGAACCCGTTGGGAATTGTCGCGCTTTTTATCTCGCTCATCTATGGCTTCGCCACACTGTTGCTCGGAACATCAGCCAGCGCACTCCAACCAACGGAACGAGTGCCGCTCGTGTGGTTCGTGGTCCTATTTCCGATTCTAGTCCTTGTTTGCTTCTACATCCTTGTAACACGACACCACGGCAAGCTCTACGCTCCCGACGACTATCGCGATGATCAGTCCTTTTTGCAAACCCTGTCGCCTCTGCAGCAGGCTGCCCGTTTGGATGAAGAGATTGAGGCGTCTCAAGAAGAAGCAATTCAAGATGGCGAGGGAGCGGACACCGCGCGTCGGCCGCAGCATGCCCGGGGCCAGTCGGACCACGAAGCCGATTTTCGACAAAGGAGAGCCGACTACCAGCTAGCCGAGCGACTAGCCATTAAGAAGCTCGGTAAGGAAACCGGCCTCGAGTTCAAGGAACAAGTGACCTTCGGAGAGGGACGGCTTGGCGCATTCGATGCCGTTGCCGTTGAGGACAATGGCTACCTGGCGGTTGAGGTCAAATTTGCTCGTGGGCCTCATGTTCCCATGTTCATGCTTCGAGACATTCTTTATCGGGGCGTACTCGCCGCTAACTTGGTGAGTCAGCAGCGAACCCTGAGCGGCCACGAGAAGAAGCTGCGGCTCCTGCTTGCCTTTGTACTCGACGATGAAGCTGTGGCCCGGCGTGAAGGGTTGGAGCGAATGGTGAAGCGCCAACTGGAGGATGCACCCTTCCCCGTCCAGTGTCGCTTTTACGAGCTCGCCGACTTGAAGAGGGAGTCAGCCGAAACCGATGCCTAACAAATCGCTCAAGCCGACTCGCCTCCGGCTCGCGGCTTAGCTCGGTCGTTAGATGGCGTTTCGTGTGCGCTCGGAGTTTAGAATCCGAGATCGCCTAAGTAATCTGAAATCGGCGGAACTTGGGCGGCAAGGCGGGTCTCGTGCCGGCGTGCTGCGGCGTCGTAGTCGCTTTCACGCTTCTTTAGGAAAACCGTCGTTACGAGGATTGTTTCTTGGGAAGTAAAGAGAGTGCCGAGTACGCGAAATGGGCCGATGCGCAGTCGAAACGATTGAATGATTGACGCGCCCGAGAGTCGCGTGGCTTTGGGGTGACGAATGGGGTTGACCGCGTAGGATTTGAGTCCCTCTACAATTCGTGTCTGATCCACCTTGCTGAACTTGGAGAGCTCCTTGTCAAAACCGGGGTCGGCCCAGATTTCGAAGCTCATGCAATGCGACGGTTCTTCGGATTGCTGCGAATGGCGCGAACCGCGTCAGCTTCCCACGCGAGAATCGAGGCGCGAAACTTCTCCTCGTCGACGCGGGACAAGAGGTGCCCTAGGACATCGTCGTACGAGAGGCCCGCCACGCGAAGCCGCTTGAGTTGGTTGCGACGTTCGGAGGTGAGTTGAATCGTGGTCACGCTTACTCATATGGTCACTATATGACTTAAGTCTTTGGTTGGACACCGCAGTCGAACAAATCGCTCAAGCCGACGACTCGCCCGCTCAGGCTCGCTCCGCTCGCTGCTTCGCATCGCTCGGCGGCTTAGCTCCACCGTTAGGCGGCTTCGCCGCGCTGATCGTTGCCGCTTCGCCAGCGTCGCCAAGCCAGGTCTGACAGCATCTATTGGGGTGCTTACCCCCTAACCCTGTCCCACCCGAAGGGCGGGCGTCGCGCATGGCCCCAGAGCTCCTTCTTTCCTGCGCGGTCGTGGGCCGGTCGCGGTTTTCTACTGCAATCCCGTCGCTTAGCCCATGCAAGTGACCTCCGTCGTGCTGAAGTCCATCGAGGCGCGCCGCTACCAGGACCCGGTCGCGAATCAACAGATCCGCATCGACCACAACTCCAACATCAGCCTCGTCGTGAAGGAAGCCCCCGACCGGATGCGCGTCGAATTCGGCTACACCACGAGTTACGGAGCCCTCGGCATGGTCAAGCTCGAAGGCGATCTGCGCATGCAGGACCCGGGGGCTGGCGCGGCCGCGGATGGTTGGGCCACAACTCGCAACCTGCCGCCGGAGATGGCGCAGATGGTGCACAGCGCGATTATGGCGAGCGCGGTGCCGGAGGCGGTTGGTCTTGCCAAGGAACTGCGGCTGCCGTCGCCGATTCCTCTGCCGCAAGTGCAACTGCAAAAGGCGGCCGGGGCGGCGGCGCCGGCAAAGAAGCCGGATCCCTACGGTTCGCCTGAGACGGCTTGATTCGCTTGAATCCCGTCAACCTTATCTCATTTGAGCGACTATACACAATCATATGAGCCAATTGGAGATTCGTAGCCTTGACCTCCGCGCGGCGACGCGCTTGCAATTGGGCACCTCCATTCACCGTGGGCTTTCTGCGGCGAAGGTGACGAAGTTCCTGCGCACGTCGGGCTGGAACAAGTCGCAATTGTTTGAATGGGCGCACATTCCGCCCGCCAACGGCAACCGGCGCTTCCGAGCCGGACGGTTCCACGACCATGAATCGGAACGCATCGCTCGTCTCGCTCGCCTGTTCGACGCGGCGTGGGACATGCTGCGCGACGGCGTTCGCGCCTCGGAATGGCTCCAGCAACCAAACGAGCTTCTCGATGGCCATACCCCCATCAAGGTGGCCGGGACAGAACTCGGCGGTCGAGAGGTCGAGGCCCTGATTGGGCGCCTCAGGCATGGCGTGTACTAGATGCGCGTCTGGCGCGTCTATGACAAGGCGTTAGCGGCGGAAGCCTGGACTGGCGAAGGGGCTAGAATCTGGGGTGGCCGCTGGAACCCGCCCGGTGTCAGCGTCGTCTACACGAGTGAGCACCCGGCGCTCGCGATCCTCGAGGTCATGGCGGGCAATCTTCGGCACGTCGACCTTCGCCACTTCGAGTTGGCCTCGTGCGACGTGCCGGGCGAGTCAATCGTCACCCTTCCACCAGGCACCTCGGAACTGGGTCGCGCGTCGGCATGGCTCGCCTCCGGGGCGTTGGGATGCCTAGTCCCGAGCGCCGTGACCGAGGGCCACAACGTCCTACTGAATCCCGCCTCCCAGGATTGGAAGCGGCTTGTCTTCAACCGGCCCACGCCAATCGACGCCAGACTGATGCCCTGAAGGCCAGGGTCCTCCTGTTGCAAGCAGGCCCCGGCGTTTGCCGATGCATTGTCCGGGGGGCCGCAGACCCCCCATGTCGCGGGGTTGTAAGGGGCAGCGCCCCTTCATCGAAAGCCTCTAAGGGCCATCCAACCCTTCGAATGGCCATGGCCGTCTACGAGCCGCGCACCGCATCGACCCGAGCCCCTGCCCAGACGCAGGAACTGCGCTCCGGAATCACCTCCGTGTCCCAGGAAATCGCCCGCGTGCGCAATTCCCTCGACACGAACCAACTGGAGGTTCTGCTGCGCTCCCTCGGGGACCTCGAGAACACGATGAAGAACCTCGAGAACGAGGCCCTCGTCGCGGGACAGCAGGCTGACCAATCCAAGGCCGAACTTTCGCGTGAACAGGAACGCCTCAAGAAACTCTGGGACGCCTACAAGGCGCAAGAGGACGAAATCGCCCGCCTGAAGAACCAGGACGCCTTGCTCCTGGACCGCGAAGGCACCATCCAGGCCCAGCAGAGGGAACTGCAAGTCCTGTCCAGCGACCTGAAGCGCGCCAACGACGCCATGCTCGCGATGGAGAACGAGACGAATTCACTGCGGGAGACCGCCGTCACTCCCGCCCGCTACGCCGAAATTGAAGGCCAACTCGACGAGGAACGCGAACGCCTCGCCAAACTCTACCGCGTCTACGAAGACGTGGAGACCGACCGCGCCCGCCTCGAGAAATCCATGCGCGCCTGGGAAGACTGGTTCCGCTCCGTCCGGCCCAGCATGGAGAAGCTCGCAACCGCCGCGAAGGAACTGCCGCTGTAGTCGCGCTGAGCCCTGCTTCCAGCGCTGACCAAACTGCGGATTTCGCGGATTACGCGGACTGATTGAGTCCGCGGTTCCTGCCAAATCCCACGCTTCCGCCGCCAGTGCGCAGCGACGCCGCCCGACGGCCTACCGAGGATTACGGGAATTCCGGGGAACGGACCGTGACCTAGTGTCCCCGAAATCTCCGTAATCCCCAGTCGGTTCGTCGCTTGATGCGCGAAGTCACCCCTTTTGCGAAGCCCCCTGTCACATGGCTTACCGCAGTCCGCCGTCGTCGTCCACGGGTTCCAGGTTGACGCCGCGGCCGTGGTGTGGGAGGCCTGGGATTGCACGGATTTCCACAGAATCTTGACTTCCACCCTGGCACGAGGACCATTTCGTGACCCTGGTTTGTGTGAACTCCCCTGCTCCCTTTCTTCACGCGGAACGCGCGGAAAACGCGGAAACGTGGTGCCACGTCAGTCCGCGACCTCCGCGTGAAGCGATGCACGGCGCCGCCATCATCGAGTCAAGGTTGGTTCCTCATGTGCCCGCCGACGTCGCCGGAGTTTGGCGGGTCCCGTCACAGATTGCTGCGAACACGTGCGCCGGCAACGCCGGGCATTGCTGGTGACCTCGGAAGGGGAACGCCCCGTTTCCGCAGATTTCGCCGATGCCACAGATGCCGGGGCCTCGCTTCAATTCAACTTCTGCGAAATCTGTGGCATCTGCGGAAAAAACTGGCAAGGCGCGCGCTCCTTGACCCTCAAATACAGGAAGTCTCTCGGCAACGCCATGGAACAGACCGACTACATGGCCCTCCTGAAGCAGGCGCGCGCCAACTTGCCGCAGAACGTCGGCAACAAGGAACGCTGGACCCTCCCCAAGGCGGACCTAATCATCGAAGGCCGCATGACTATCCTGCGCAACTTCCGCGCCCTACTCGAAGCCACTCGCCGCGAAGAAGCCGCGGTTGCCAAGTTCCTCCTCGCCCAGATTGGCACGGCAGGCAACGTGGACGGCGACCGCCTCGTCTTCACCGGCAAAGTCACCGACGCGAAACTCCAGGGGGTACTCGACGACTACGTAGAGACCTACGTGCGCTGCAGCGAATGCGGTGCACCCGACACCCACGTCGAGAAGGAAGGCCGCGTACAGATTCTACGCTGTGAAGCCTGCGGCGCCCGCACTCCCATCAAAGCCCGCAAGGCCCGTCGCCCCGAGGCCGCCGTCAAGGAAGGCGGCGTCTACGAGATTCGCTTGTCGCAACCGGGGCAACGCGGCGAAGGCAAGGGCACCTACGAGGGCTACTACTTCATCGTCCCCGGCGGCCAAGTCGGCCAAACCGTGTGGGCGAAGGTCAACCGCCTGTCCGGAAAGATGGCCTTCAGCGAACTCACGACGAAGCCGAAGGATTAGGGCTGGAAACGCAGCCTGGTCCTGCCCAAAAATCGCTGCGGCGTCCGCGTCGCCCACTGTTGGGCAACTTGGGCGTGACGTTTCGAGCGGTTGGCTTGACGCCATCAGCTCCCACCTTGCTACCTTATCGTGGGCCCCGTCTCTGCTGCAAGCATGGAAGCTGGTTACGTCATCGCCAAGCGCGCCCCCGGTGGCCAAGCGCGGGAGATCGCATGCGCGACCCACGATGGCTGCACATGGAAGCTCGCGGTGCCAGCTGCCCGCTCCGATGCGGACCCAATCATCGTCGCCATGTTCAGCGCCCACATCACGGAACGCCGCCAGCCCGACGCTCCCGCGGGCGGCCATATGCGGAAACCGCGTAAGTAGCGCGCAAGCGCCGGGCGTTGGCGCGCAAGTCCCGCGCCATGGCTTCGCCGGCCACGTTCAGGCTGCGGAATCCTTGCCCTTGCGTAGCGATCGAAGCAAGGCGATTTCCTTCTTCCACGAGTCTGGGCCATCGGGCGTCTCAAGGTAGCCCGCCGCGGTATCGAAGCGCCTATCGTTCATGAGGGCCCGGAAGAACTCCAAGCCGAGCTCGCCTTGGCCGATGGTGTCGTGCCGGTCGACGCGTGCGCCGAGGGGCTGCTTCGAGTCGTTGAGGTGGAAGGCGACGAGGTGGCCGATGCCGATGGCGTTGTCGAAGGCGTCCCACACGTCGTCGTAGTGGTCCTTCCAATCGTAGCCGCAAGCCCAGGAATGCTGCGTGTCGACCGTGACGCCCATGCGCTTCTTGTCCCCCACCGCATCGAGGATGCGGCCGACTTCTTCCCACGAATTGCCGACGTTGGTGCCTTGACCGGCGGCATTCTCGATGACGAGGCGACAATGATAGCCCTTCGTCTCGTCAAGTGTCGTCGCGACGGCGGCGGCGATGCGGTCGAGGCAGGCTTCTCGAACTTTCGCGTCATCGCGCAGCTTCTTGTCCGGGTGGACGTGGCTACCGGAATGGAAGTTCAGGTAAGTGACGCCGAGTTGCTCGCATCGGACGTATTCGTCTAGGAACGCCTTGCGGGCGGCTTCGTTCTTCCCCGCATCAGGCTGGCCCATGTTGATGAGGTAGGAATCATGCACCATTACGGGCCCAATCTTGGCGGCGGCGACGGCGTCGCGGAACGGCTTGATCTCGTCCTGGGTCAGGGGCTTGGCCGACCATTGGCGTTGGTTCTTGCAGAAAATCTGCATCGTGTCACCGCCGATGGCCAGGCACTCGGCCGCCGCGTTGTGGTATCCACCGGCGATGGAATTGTGGGCGCCCAATCGCATCATGCCCGCGCGCAGCGCGGGCCAGCTACATTAGCGGAACCCCATGAAGCCCTTCATCTGCGGCCTTTGCCGATGTCCAGGAACGCGCGCCACTTTTGTTCGCGGAAACCCACGAGGGCTCCCCGCGGCGTCAGAAGAATCGGCGTCCGCCACAAGTCGGGGTGCTGTTCGAGCAGCGATCCGATGTCGCCAGCGGGAGGTTCCAGGCCCCCCAGCCTGCGCGCGTCGATGGCGTCCGCCAATCCTCCCATCAGGCCTGTGCGGATGGATTCAATCTCTGCGCTGCGCGGGGGCTGCTGCGCGATGTCGCGCCTGACGTCGGGCGCGTAACCGTTCTGCTGCAGGAACGCCAACGCGTCGGTGGTTTCCCGGTCTCCTTTGCGCCCCCAGAATGTAATCTCGGCCACTGGGTCACTTCCGGTCCGACGTGGGGGCGTGACTTGGGACGGCGTAACTTGGCACTGCGTTACTTGGGACTTCGGGATTCGATTGATACTCGTCGACGTACTCCTGACCAGAAAGACGCGAGATGGCTCGCATGACCTCGCCCGTGATGCGGCGGCAGACCTCCTTGTCGCCCTGCTTGTCCCAATCCGCCGTGAAGTGCATGGGTTCGCCCACGATGGCGCCGGTCTTCGTGAACCACTTCGTCTTGGCGCCCTTCGGCTTGGCTTCGAACGTGCCGATCATTGCGACGGGGATGACGGGAACGTGCATCTCAAGTGCCAGTCGAGCGACGCCGGTGTGTCCCTTGTGCAGTTTGCCGTCACGGCTGCGCGTGCCCTCAGGGTAGATGCAGAACAACCGACCTGAACGCAGGGCGCCTTTCGCAGCGTCCATGGCGGCGGTATCGCCCTTGCCGCGTTGCACGGGAATGATGTGCCACTTGCGGAAGAACCACGCCTTCACTGGGCCGGACTCGAAGTGTTCGACCTTGCTGATGTTCACGATGGGCCGGCGCGTCGCCATAGGCAGGACGACGTGGTCGAGTGCCGACAAGTGGTTAGATGCCAGAATCGCTGGGCCCTTCTTCGGAATGTTGCCGCGCCCGACGACCTTGACGCGGAAGGCGCCACGCACAAGCGGCACGGCGATGGGCCGCATGACGTGCCAAAGGAACGACATCGCTCGTCGCCACTGCCTTTCCGGTTAAATATTGGGCCGGTGTCGCCGCGTCGTTCGCAACAGGTGAGGATGCACCTCACGGCGCGGATATGCCGAGTTCGTCTAACCTGGTAGGGCGCAAGCCTGGAAAGCTTGTGGGTCGAAAGGCCCTTGAGAGTTCAAATCTCTCACTCGGCGCTCAACGTCAAGCGAGCGCAGCGACGCGTCGACGTTGAGCGCAAACGTGAGCGCGACGCCAGGCCACGCTGGCGCGCCGAAAGCGCGCAGCGGGCCTTGGGCGGCCGCGAGCGAACGTCGGGCGCGGCCGGCTGCGAAGCGAAGCGAGCGACGGAGCCGCGAACCCGCGCGCGAAGCGCAGCCAGCAACCGAATCCGCGGCGGCGCACGCCGGCGACTCCGGCAACCAACAGCGCGTGGGCTGATGCACGCCGAGGATTCCGGCACCAAGGGCGCGTGCGCTGACGGCGTGCGTGGTCGAAGCATGCGCGGCCGTGGTGTGGGAGGCTTGGGATTGCACGGATTTCCACAGAATCTTGACCTCGACCGTGGCGCGATGACCATTTCGTATCCCTGGTTTCCGTGAAATCACCAGGCTCCCTTTCTTCACGCGGAACGCGCGGAAAACGCGGAAACGTGGTGCCGCGAGTATTCGCGACCTCCGCGTGAAGCGATGCACGGCGCCACCATCATCGCCAACACGATTGAACCTCTCGCGGCCGCCTACGCCCAGTCGCAGAACACGCAGAAACCGCAGAACCCCGGTTCTGTGCGTTCTGCGATTTCTGCGACCGGTCGAGCCGGTTCTGCGACCGGTCGTTGCGAAGCCTGCGGAAAAAGTGGAGGGAGCGCGCCGCGCTAGTCCTTCACGCCGCCCCAACGCGACTTGGCCGCGACGTCGTAGTTGCGGATGACTGAGAACGTGCCCGTCGTGGAGAGTCCTTGCGCGACCTTGACGTCGGCGGGCGACAGTTCGACGTCTTCGAATTTCAGGACGTCCTTCTGGCCGCTCCTTCCGGAGGGGAGGTGCATGCTGATGCTCACGACCTTGCCTGAGCCATTGATGGGGTAGCCGAGCGCCTTGAGGATATCCATGGAGCGGCCGGATTCGATGTGGTCGAGGACGGTGCCGTTGCGGATGGGGACGATCTTGAATTCCTTCATTTGGCACCTAGGAGATCGGCAAGGACAGCCATGCGGACGGGAATGCCATTGCGGGCTTGGTCAAAATACTTGGCAGCTGGAAGTGCATCGACGTCGGCGGCGATCTCGTCGACGCGAGGCAGGGGGTGGAGGATGATTGCCTTAGAATTCGTCCGCTGCAGCAAGGCGGCGTCGAGGCGGAACGCGCCCTTGACCTTCTCGTACTCGGCGGCATCCGCAAAGCGTTCCTTCTGGACGCGCGTCATATAGAGGACGTCGCAGGACCGCGCCGCTGCTTCAAGGTCCAACGTGGGGAGCCGGACTTTGGTGACTACGTCCTCCGGTATCTCCAACCCCGGGGCGGCCACTGAGATGGGAATTGCGCCAAACCGCTGCAACGCGGGGACGAGGCTGTGCACGGTGCGGCCGAATTTGAGGTCCCCGACGAGGCCGACCTTCAGCCCCGCAATCGTGCCCTTCTCTTTCCGGATCGTGTACAGGTCCAGGAGGGTCTGCGTCGGGTGTTCGCCCGGGCCGTCTCCCGCGTTGACGATGGGTACCTTGGAGACCGCAGCCGCGCGTTTGGCGGCGCCCTCTTTGGGGTGGCGCATGACGATGAGGTCGGCGTAAGCGGTAAGCATGCGGACTGTGTCCTCGAGGGTTTCGCCCTTGCTCGTGCTCGTGGACGCCGGGTCGCTGAACCCGATGACGCTCGCCCCCAAACGCTGTGCAGCAGACTCGAAACTGAGCCGCGTCCTGGTCGACGGCTCGAAGAACGCCGTGCACATGACGCGCCCATCGAGGACGTGGCGGACGGAGGCCGGGTCGGCTTCAATCGTCGCGGCGCGTTCGAGGATGGCTTCAATGCGCTTGTCCGTCAGGTCACGGATGCTCGTCAAGTGCGGCATGACGGCGCCCCCACGCGGCCTAGTCGCCGTTGGATGCTGCGGTGCGGGCGAGCCACGCATGCCGCCAGCCGGACGATGAGGATAAGGCTCTTGGACCCTCCTTCATCGCAGCGCTTATGAGTAGGACTTTTGTCGCCAAAAACGCCCGACCTGGGACTTCTTGGGCGGCAGGGTCAAACGCCCCGCCGCGCGTGGGGCAAACCGGGCTCGTGGTCTAGCGGTCATGACAGCGCTCTTACAAGGCGCAGGTCGCCGGTTCAAGTCCGGCCGAGCCCACTCGCCGCGTCCTCTTCCCTCCCAACCAGCCCCGTAGTCTAGTGGTCAAGGATAGGGGACTCTGAATCCCTTGGCAACGGTTCGAATCCGTTCGGGGCTACTCGCCTGCCGCCCGTAGTTACACGGTGGCGCCGCCGCCGGCATGCAGCGCCGACCTGAGCGGAATCTCCACTGTGAACGTCGCCCCCTGCCCCGCGCCCGCCGACGAGGCGTCGACTTGTCCCCCATGACCTTCCACCAAGGCCTTGGCCACGTAGAGGCTTAACCCGGCGCCCGTGCGCGTTTGCTGCATGGGGTCGTGCGCCGTTCGCAGCGGCTGGAACAGGTGCTCGCGTTGCTCCGCCGTGAAGCCGCAGCCCTCGTCGCGGACCGCGAGGATGAGGTTCCCGTTGACGGCCCGGGCGCTCACGGCGACTGCGGCTTCCGGCGCCGAGAAGCGGAACGCGTTGTCGAGTAGGCTCCCGACTACTCGGTGCATGGCTTCCCTGTCCACGTCGACATCTGCATCCGCGTCGCACTCCACGCGCAACGGGCGGCTAGTGGCCTTGGCTTCGGCCTCGAATCGCCTAATGGCGCCCGACAGCCAAGGGCCCAACTTGACCGTGGTCGGGACGACGCGCAAGTTACCGGTCTGCACTCTCGTGGAGAGAACCACTTGATCGACTAGGGCCTGGAGCCGGTCCAGGTTGCGTTGGATTGACGCCATCCTGTCCACCTGCGGGGGCGTCGCTGCGCCTGCGAGCTCCTGGCGCAGGACGTCGAACTGGAGGAGCAGGGGCATGAGGGGCGTATTGAGTTCGTGAGCTATCGTGTTCAAAAGTTGCGTCCGGATGCGGTCCGTCGCGGCGAGTTCCGCGTAGTAGTGGTTGATGGAGATGGCTTCGTCGCCCCAACGGTGGACCAGCCAAACCATGAGCGCCATGGAGCCCGCCCAGAAGACGAGGAACGCAGCGGTGCTTGGGCCAGCGGCCACGGGGTTAGCCTGAAGGTAGAGTGTCGCGATGAACGCGAGGAAGCTCATAGTGACGGTCCACCCAATCACCATGAGCAGCACGAGCCGCCCCACGGCGGACCCATGGACCTTGGCGTGGAACCTGAACGCGCTCGCCAGGACGTAACCAGAGACGAATGCCATGCCGGGCCAACCGACGGCGAAGACGGCGATGCGGATTGCTTCGAGGTCGTTCATGACTGCCTCCGTCAGAACCCGTGGGGCCGCAACACCTGAATGACAGAGAACGCCACGACCCCGAGGAGCATCGATATCGTCCACGCGACCTTGCTCCAATTCCACACCTTGCGGCCGTCGAAGGGCGGAATGGGGAGGAGGTTGAATACGCACAACGTGGCATTAATGCCTGCAACGAGGCTCATGATTTTTGGCAGGGGCTGTTCGCCGTCGACGGCCCACGCGAATGGGTACGCAACCATGGCGATGACGAAATTCGTGCCAGGCCCGACGATGCTGATGATGCCGTTCTCTCGCGGCGTGACGCGGCCGCGGATGAGCACGGCCCCAGGAGCGGCGACCAAGATCGGCGTGAACAAGGCGAGAAAGAGCGTAATGAGCAGGCCGGCGAATTCGGCGCGGAACTCTGCCCAGTGGCCGTAGCGTTGCGCGACAATTTTGTGGGCGAGCTCGTGCAGCACGAACCCCAGTCCGACGGCAAGAGCCGCGCCCCCCAGGAGGACCGGGGAGATGTGGAGGAACTCGTTGAAACTGCGGGGCTTCGCGCGAAAGGCTGCGAATGCGACGGCCAGGACGGCCACGGATACCGTGAGGTGGATGCCCTCCCGTCCGCTGAACTTGATGCGGGCCTCGCCTGGCTCCCCTTCGAAGCGCGGATTGTAACTGGCCCCCCACGGATTGTGGCTTGCAGCCATCACGGGCCCCCGAGGGTCTGATACACGCGGTACCCCACGATGGTCGTTGAAATCATGGCTCCCACGTTCGTGAGGGCCGTGACGAGCAGGATGCGCACGACGCCGTTGCGCCAGAATTCACCCAGCGTCTCGATCTTCTTGATGGCCTCGAAATCCGCGACCTTCGGCGTCCGTACTTTGGCTTCGACGAGTCCCGAGAACCAACCCGTCGCGACGAGGGGGTGGAGGACTCCGATTGGGGCGGCGAAGAACGCGGTCAGGATGGAGAGCGGGTGCCCCATTGCCAAAGCACAGCCCAAAGCCGAGAATCCGCCCGTGATAAGGACGAACATGGAGAGCTCGTCCTTGAGTTGCGTGAAGCGTCCGTCGAGGGCGAGGTACACGAAGAAGCCGACGATCACCATGGGAATGGCCCAGCCGATGACCTTGCCTACGGTGAGGCGCTTCGGTGGGGCGAGCTCCAACGGCGCCCGGACTGGAATGTCCGCGGGGGCAGCCAAGTGGCGCTTGATGCCGGGGACATGGCCTGCGCCGACGACGGCCACGACGGAGGCTCCGGTCGCCTGCTCATGGATGTGGCTTGCCATGTAGGCGTCGCGTTCGTCGATGAGGGCATACTTGATGCCGGGGGCAGTCTTCGCGAACTCCTCCGTCATTTGCGTGATGACGTCCGTCTTCAGCAGGGCTTCGATGTCGAGTTTTGGGGCTTCGCCCGCCACGGGCGTCAAGAACTCCAGCCACAGCTTGCTGAACAACTTCAGGCGCGTCCAGAAGCCCAGGGCCGCGAATCCCCGCTTCAACGTCACGGAAATGTCCCGGTCGATGAGAACGACTTGAGCGCCGACCTCGTCCGCCACCTGGATGGCCTTGAGCAATTCGGAACCTGGAACGACGCCGGTCTCGCGGCCCATCTGCGCCTGGACGGAGGCGAGGTAGAGTTGCAGCATGAACAGGTGCTGCTTTCCCTCGCGCAGGACTTGGATGATGTCGGTCTTGTGCCACGCTTCAGGGTCCTGGAGTGCTACCAAGCGGCGGGCGTCCAGTTCGACGAGCACCTTGGCGGGCTTGCGTTCACGTATGGTCTGCTCGACCTCGATTACGCTCGTGGCCGAGATGTGGGCGGTGCCCACGACGACGATGCCCTCCCGGACGACTTCGATCAAGGACGACTCCCGTGGGGCGCTCTACCCTGGGAGGCTATTTGCCTGTTTGGAAGGGCCGAACCAATCGCCAGAGGGCTGCAACCCGCGCGACGTGACTGAAACCAGGGAGGACGCTGCCGTGCCGTCGAGGGTTTATCAGGGGCGTGTCCGTGCGCGACGCCATGGGTGCCATCATCGTGACGGGAATCCCCGGCGTCGGGAAGACCACCGTCATGGCTGCGGCTGCCAAGGCCAGGAGCATGAAGGTCGTAGTTTACGGGTCCGTCATGTTCGAAGTCGCGCAGAAGAAAGGCCTCGTCAAGTCACGCGACGAGATGCGGCGCCTCCCGGCCGATACGCAGAAGGCCATCCAGAAGAAGGCCGGTGCCGCCATCGCTAAGATGGGCAACGTCATCGTTGACACGCACTGTTCCATCAAGACGCCGACGGGATATCTCCCCGGCCTACCGGCCTGGGTCCTTGAGGCGCTGCAACCGAGCAGCATCGTCCTCGTCGAAGCCCAACCGAAGGAGATTCTGCGCCGCCGCAAGAACGACTCCTCCCGCAAACGCGACGACGACACCCTCGAGACGATTGGGGAGCACCAGGAGTACAACCGCCGCTTCGCGGCCGCATACGCGACCCTCACGGGCGCGACGGTGCACACGGTGCATAACCAGGATGGCAAGGTTGAGGCGGCCATCCAGCAAATCCTCCCCGTCGTGGCGGTGGCGTGATGGCGCGAAAGCTTGGTTCATGGAACCGGCGCAGCGACGCCACGCTCGCGACTACAGGCGTCCTTCTGGCCGCCACGCCGGCGACGGGCACGGGCGGCCAACCGCCGAAGAAGGGGGGCAACCTGATGACGTTCGTGACGATTGCCCTCGTCTTCTTCGTCATGTTCAATGAGGGCCTGCGCAGTGCACTTGGCCACTACGTCGGTATCTTGCTCAACCCCATCATCGGCTTCGATGGCAAGTGGCCGGTGCTCACAATCCTCATCGCCGGCACCCTCATGGTGCTCCTCACGACGCTCATCCGGCACTTCACGACCGACTGGTTGGAGCAAGCGAAGTTCCAGTCGTACATGCGCGCGTTCAACAAGGAACTCATGACGGCGCGCAAGGACAACAACACGTACAAGATGAAGAAGCTCCAGGACCGCCAAGCCGACGTCCTACGCAAGCAGCAAGAGGTGCAAATGAAGACCATGAAGATGATGCCCTTCACGATGATCATCGTCATTCCCCTCTTCGCTTGGCTCTTCGAGTTCCTCACCGACCTCGGCTACTGGTGGTACAGCGCGCCGTGGAACCCGACGGTCGACATGTTCGGCACGACCATCTTCCCGCATTGGGTCCTCCTCTACATGGCGCTCAGCATCCCGCTCGGCGCCCTCGTGCAGAAAGCCATGAAGTATGCGTCGTGGAAAGAGCGCTGGGCCAAGCGCCACCCCGAGGTTCACGAGGAATGACTGGCAACGGATTGCTGGGGAATGGATTGCCAGGGAATGGGTCAGCCGGAACGACGGCGACGGGAAACGGGATTACGAAGCACGGCGACGGCCACCTAACCGGAAAGGCCGGGCCGCTCCACGCAGCCAGCGCCGCACCGACTCCGGCTCCGACGACGACTCCGACCCCAAGCAATGGGGGCAAGCTCACTGTCACCGTCGGCGGACTCCCAGGCACGGGGACCACGACGCTGTGCCGGCTCCTGCACGAAAAACTCGACCTCCCCTACGCCTACGCCGGAGCCTTATTCCGCAAGGAAGCCGAACGCAGAGGCATTACACTCGCCGAATTCGGCGTCCTCTGCCAGAAGGACCCGTCAATCGATGCCGCCCTGGACGATCAGCAACTCTACTTGTTGAAGCGCGGCAGCGTCGTCCTCGAGGGCCGCCTCTCGGGATGGCTCGCGAACCGCCACCGCATCCCCGCCCTGAAGGTATGGATCGCATGCGACGAAGCCGAACGCCTGCGCCGCATCGTGGACCGCGACGGGGGCACCCTCAAGGAGCAGGCCGACGCCACGTGGGCGCGCGAACAATCGGAGGCCGACCGATACCGCCGCTACTATTCGGCCGACTTGAACGACCTCTCCTTCTACGACGTCGTCCTCGACTCGACGCATATCCTTCCAGACGCGCTGGCCCAGCAGGTCGTGGCCGCCGTAGCGGCGAAACAGCACCATGCGGCCGCGCACAAACCTTGATGGAGTGCCTCCAGGTGCGCTCCCTATGACGCCGTCGCTGCAGGGCAAACCCGGCGTGCAACGCAGCGGCGTACTTCCCGCTGAACGACCACGCAAACGCCTGGTCCGCATCCAGGCCGATACCGACTCGAAGTACGGCAAGCGCCCCGCGGACCGCACACTCGACGAAGTCATGGCGGCCGGAGTCGTCCTGGTCGATAAGCCGGCAGGTCCGACGAGCCATCAAGTCGCCGCGTGGCTGCGTGAGGCTCTGCAAATAAAGGACGTCGGACACGGCGGGACCCTCGACCCCAAAGTCACGGGTGCACTCCCAGTCACCATCAATCACGCGACGAAAGCGGTGTCAGCCCTTCTCACGGCGGGTAAGGAATACGTGGCCGTGATGCGGTTGCACGAGTCACGCGAGGAAGGCGACATCCGCCGCATCGCGAGTCAATTCGTCGGCAAGATCAACCAGACTCCTCCCGTCAGGTCGGCCGTCGCCCGCAAACCGCGTATCCGGCGCGTCTACTACCTCGACGTCCTCGAGGCGACGGAACGCGATGTGCTGTTCCGCGTCGGCTGCCAAGCGGGTACCTACATCCGAAACTTGTGCGTGGACATGGCGCGCGCCCTGGGCACACGTGGGCACATGCAGGAACTGCGACGAACGAGGACGGGCCTATTCACCGAAGCCGACCTCGTGAACATGCACGACTGCATCGACGCCCGCATCTTCGCCGAACAAGGCGACCCGTCGTGGCTGCGCGAACTCGTCAAACCCGTCGAGGCGGCCACCCAACACCTCAACGCCATCGTCCTACGCGATTCTGCCGTAGACGCGGTATGCCACGGCGCCGGGCTTGCCTGCATCGGCGTCGCTCAACTTGACGCGGGAATCGAAGTGGGCGAACCCGTTGCCCTCATGACGCTCAAGGGGGAACTCGTGGGTCTCGGCGAAGCGCAGATGACGAGTCACCAAGTGATGGAGGCCGACAAGGGCATCGCCGCCACGGCCGCAAGGGTTGTCATGCGGAAGGGGACATACCCGAAGACGTGGAAAAACCGGGAGTGACCGCATGCTAGCCCCACTCGATTGGTTCGGGCCCATGCTCTTCCCGTACTGGAGTTTCTGGGCCGTGCCATGGTGGGCCGGGGCCATGACCGCAGCCGCGCTCTGGTCCACGGGGCGGCCCCTCCACAAAGTGGTCGGAATCGGAATCATGTCGGTTCCCATATGGGATACGCTGTGGGCCATCATCGAATCCTTTGGGCCCCTCCTCGCAGGCGGCGGCGTGCTTCGTCCAATCAGTCGCTACGGCTTGTCCGGCCTCTACTCGTACAAGTTCCTGGCAGACCTCGGCTACTTGGGCATGGGATTCCTGCTCTACGCGAGCGACGGCTCCTGGCGTACGTTCTGGTCGAACGGCCCGGTCGAGTTGGCGCGCAAGCTGCGCACAGCGGGATTGCCGATGGGGCGCCGCAGCGAAGGAGGCTCGTTGCTTCTCGGCGTGCTCTCGTTCCCGCTCCTGCTCATCGTCACCATCGTCGTCAATCTCTTCCTGATGGGATTCCAATCCCTCCAGCAGGGCGACGAGACGAGCATTTGGGACAACATGACATTCTACCACGCCCTCCTCATCAGCGCCGCCGCCGCATTCGGCGAGGAACTGCTCTACCGCGGCTTTGCGCAGACCGTCCTAGCGCGCCGGATGCCCATGCTCGTCGCCGTCCTCCTCCAGGCGCTCTTCTTCGCCTTCGCGCACAGCGGCTACGGCACTTGGATCCACGTCATGCTGCCCTTTTTCTTCGGCCTGATTGCCGGAATCGTGGCGTGGCGCTTCGGCATCTGGGCCGCGATTGCGCTGCATTTCCTCGTCGATGTCTATGCCTTCGGCTTCGACGCGGCGGACAACCAGCCGTGGGTGGGTTGGGTGCTGTCTACCCTGCTCATTGCCAACGCCGTTGCCATGCTGGCTGCGTTCGTCGTTTGGATTGTGCGAAGGGTCCAGGGCGGCAAAGTACGGCCCGTGGCGGCAAGCTAGAGATTGCCGGATCCACGTGCCAATTTTTCCAATTCGTATGCAATCCTTTCGGGCGATCCTACAAAGTCAATCCAACCGGCACTTTGGGCGCTGCGAGGCATGATGTCCACTTCGGCGGAGATGTCCTGGGCAAAGGTGGTTCCTCCCTTCGCCTTGAGGTTCTTGCATCCGTCGGTCCCGTCGCGACCGTACCCTGAGAGGATGATGCCGACCCCGCGCGTTTGCATGGCCTCGGCCAAGGAAGTCAGGAAAACATCGACCTGAGTGTACCCGGTAGCGCGCGGGGAGACGACTTGGAAGGTGTAGTCCGCAATGAGAAGATCCGTGTCCGGGGGAATCACATAGACGTTGTTTCTGAGAATTCGCATCGCCGCGGAAGCGACCGTGACTTCCATTGCCGTGTGACGCGCCAGGATTTGGGCGAGGGCACTGCTAGCGGCGGGGTTCATGTGCGAAATGATGACGAACGCCATCCCGGTGTTGGTCGGCAATGCGCCCAATAACTGCTTATAGGCGTTGAGCGCCCCCGCCGAACCGCCGATGCC